>DEMS01000027.1 GCA_002359315.1 Bacteroidetes bacterium UBA2664
ACTTTATACATAGAAGGATGACGCAGAGGGATGGATCGTTGCTATGAGATCCTGAAATAAATTCAGGATGACGCATGGCAGGTTACCTGCCCTTCCACAGCCTTCGTTTAAAGTCCAATAATCTGACTTTAAACTGTACAAGACAAACATAGGATGACGGCTTTTTTAGGATGGTATTTCACACTCGTTTCTTAGGATAAAATAGAAACACTTGTTTTGAGCTGAACAGATGACTCAATATGACGTTTTCAATAATTTTATTCAATCTTATTTCGGACTCACTTTACATAAAATTGCACAAAGAGAATCAGATTACAAAATTTTCAACCCATCCTTTTTGACCCAGCCATACATTCCGTTCTCCAATCGAACATAGTTCCAATCCTGGTTGTCAGCTCCTGTTTTAAAATCTACCCGCATGGTATACCCTTCATATGCAGTGGTTATGACTGATGAGGTTTCGTTGGGCCGTTCATACACTACACTTTGTCTATCGACCATTACAGCAGTACTGTATCTGCTGTTCTGGTAATAAATAATCCAGGAGAAGAGAAAAAGCAGAGTCATTAGGCTGAATGATATATAAGATCCTTTTCGGAGAACGTTTTTTAAATCCACTCTAAACCAGGACCATATCAGCATTCCGGCTGCGCAATAAAAAAAGAAGAGGGCAGAAATCAAAATGGCATTGAGTCCGAATGTATCAGATAAAAATTGAAAAAATTGATCCCATGGAAGGGCGGGAAGAACGGCAGATTTTCTGGAAAAACGATCATTAACATAGAGAAGGGCATCCTCGGCCAGATCAGCGGTTTCTTCAAACTGTTTTGCTTTCAACAGATAATATTTTGCGACTCCGAGTGAATCAATTTGCGAATAAGCGATTCCCATATTTAGCCAAAGAGCTCCCGATTCAAAACCGTCATCGGCGATCGATTGATAGATCTGGATTGCATCTGCATATTCACTCTCATTCAGCAAGGTATTTGCACTATCAAATCGCGACTGTTGAGCTGTTAGAGAAGCTGCAGTGAGGAGTAACAGGAAGATCGATATCACAATTTTTTTACGGATCAAAGCTGTTTACTCAATTCTGTAATTAAAGATTCAGTCCTGTTAATATCATATTTAAAATCAGAAGCTGATCCGGTGGGTGCGTAGCTAATAGTAGCACATTTATCCAGAATAGATCGCAGATGGTTATAGGTTTCTCCAACAATACCGGCTTCTTTTGCAGCTTCTAAAATTTCACGATCCGACAATCCTGCTTCCGGTAAATTCAATCTATCGGAGATATACCCTGTAACTGTTTTATGAAGTAGATTATAGACCTCTTTTGCATCATTATCATAGGCGATGCTCTTTGCCTGTTGTATCCGATCCGAAGCAACGTCTTTGGCATAGTGGGCCCGGGCGAAGGAACGGTCAGAATATAAACGGTTTGATAATTTTCTTTTTTGATAACCTATTATTAATCCTGCAAGAGGTATCAATAACAATAACCAAAACCAGACGCGCGAAAATATTGGCTTGGAAGACCCATTTTCCCAGATAGCCAGGCCCGTTACCGGTTGGAGTCGGGGGGTCTGATTGTTGGATGTTACACCGGTTAATTGTCTTTCAGCGGAAGGGGTTACATTAAATGGGATTTCAGGAAGTGTAATGTATCGATAACTTCGTGTTTGGGGGTTAAAAACAGCCACTCGTTCAGACGGGATTACATATCGGCCGGGTGCACGGGGAGCCATCAATTCTGTGAATGTTTTTTCTCCGCTTATATTAGATCCGGTTCTTTGAATATTACTATTCTCTTGTGGAGAATAATACTCTAATCCATCCGGAAGATTATAATCAGGTTTTCTAATCAACGGAATGTTACCCGTACCTTCTACGACGGTAATAAGCTCAATGGATTCACCGGTCACCACTTCTCGTTGCGATAACCGTCTCTGAACCCTTAAATCCCCAACTGCATTAATAGAAAGTGCATTATTTACTGCCGGAAGGGATCCTACATTTAGTGTAAGCGGCTCAGATTCAAGTGAAATGCGTCGTTGGTTGGCACCTGAACCAAAAAAGCTTCCAAAAGGATCGTTTCGAGAGGGTTGTGTACGTACTCCAACGGTTAAAGGAAACTCAGCGAGGGTAAGTTCACCGCTTCTGCTTGGGAAGAGGGCATATCTGATCAGTGTTGCTTTCCTGTAACGGACCCCATTAACAATCACAGATTCTGCCTGCGGCTGTCTCTCATTTTGCAGCTCTTCTTTCCAAAATCCATCCGTTCGCCATCCGGCTGTTGGCTGAAAGGATGAGATTTCAATCCCCTGTTTAAAGTAGAGTACCAAACTTGCAATGATCTGTTGGCCCGGTACTACATTGCGCTGATCCAGTTCTATTCGTAAATAAATATCAGGATTTTGGTCACGCTCACTCTCGGCAAGTTGATCTCTCTGAAGAATTTCAATATCAATAGGATCCGTTTGTACTTCTGCCCCATCAATTTCAATCGTAACCGGAGGTATTGTGTAGCTTCCTGTATCCTGCGCGATCAATGCATAGCTATACGTCGTCGTGGTGCTTGTTCGGGCATTTACAATAGATATGCTGGTACTTCGGGATGGGGTTGTTGATAAAACACGAACGCCATCTATTTCAGGCAGAACCGGAAGAGACACATTGCGCATGGTTGTCCCGGATACCTGGATACTCAGGGTAAACTGCTCACCGATAAAAATCTGATTCTCTGATACCGTTGCTTCAACGGAATAATCCTGTCCTAAGAGTTGTGAAGGAGATAATAGCACAAATCCGACAGAATAGAGCCACAGTAGAACAACATTTAACTTACCAATCTTTCTCATTTCCTGATGGTGGTTCTGTTGATTCTTTTTTTTGACTTTCCAGGAGTTCTCTCTCCAGCTGTTCAAGAGCATCCAGGATGTTTTGAGCCTCTTCAGGTGTCATTTCAAGGGGTTCCGGCTGATTCTGGGAATCACTTTCTTCCTGATCTTGATCACCCGGTTGTTGCTCGGATTCAGAGTCTTGATCTTGATCTTGATCCTGATCCTGTTGGTCATTCTGTTGATCCGAGTTTTCCTGATCATCCTCACCCTCTCCGGATTCTGAATCAGGGTCTTGTTCTTGTTGCTCTTCCTGCTCTTGCTGTTTCTGCAGTGCCAATTCATAATTGAATTTGGCATCGGCATCATTGGGATTATTCCTCAGGGCCTCCCTGAAATAATCAACCGCCTCCTGATATTTTGCCTGATCGGTCAGCATCCTACCTTTGTTATAGTCCGCGTATGATTTTTCGACGGGCAACTCGGTTAAACTTTTATATCGATCATAAGCTTCCGTGGCTGCATCATTCTGACCCAGTTCATAGAGAGTTCTGGCCAGGTTAAAATGAAGATGTGGGTTGTCCGGATCTTGCGATATCGCTTGTTGATATAGTTCTGCAGCTTCCGCGTAATTTCCCTGTTCAAAGGCACTATTTGCCTTTCGGGCATCATTCAGAGATGTTGCCATCAAAAAGAGCGATAAAAATACAATCGGAATTAATTTCATCACACTGTAAAGTTTAAGGACTATCTATTCGGAATTTATAACGGAATGAAGCAACAATGCGTATATCAAAATGCTAATCATTCTCTTCCATCAACGCTATAATTTCATCATCTATTTTTAAGTTGGTAAATACATTGGACACATCATCATTATCATCAAAAAGGTCCATCAACTTAAGGTTTTTTATGGCTATATCGGGTTCGGCTGCCATTTCGATCATTGGAATGCGAACCAGTTCGGCGGATTCAATCTTAATTCCCTGTTCTTCCAGGGTTTTACGCACGTCAATCAGATTCTCACGGGAGGTATAGATCTCGAATAGTGTATCTTGCAACTCTACATCTTCTGCTCCGGCATCGATCGCAGTCAGCATAAACTCTTCTTCATCCAGCCCATCTGCATTCACTTTTATGGATCCCTTTTGGTTGAACAGATATGAGACGGAGCCATCCGTTCCCAAATTTCCACCGTGTTTTGTAAAGAGGTGCCGAATCTCTCCAACGGTTCGGTTCACATTATCACTTGTGGCTTCAATGAAAAAGGCAATGCCGCCCGGGCCATATCCTTCATAGGTAATCTCTTCGTAGTTTGCAGAACCATCGTTCAGCTCACCGGTGCCTTTTTTGATGGCCCGCTCAATGTTATCCTTAGGCAGATTAACAGCTTTGGCATTTTGGATTGCCAATGAGAGCCGGGCATTCATATTCGGGTCGCCGCCACCCTCTCTGGCAGCGACTGTAATTTCCCGCGTATGTTTTGTAAACGCCTTAGAGCGTTTAGCATCTTCACGTGCTTTGCGATGCTTTATATTTGCCCATTTACTATGTCCTGCCATAAAAAAAATTGTTGGTTTAAAACTGAATATTCAAAAGAATCTGAATTTACAACAAAAGCAGATTTTGTCCGATAAATACGTTTCAAATATAATGGAATTGTCCATTTTCACCTAATGTTCCGGAACCGGAAAGAGTAGCTTAGAGCTGTCCGGCTTTGAGTCAAACTTATTTGAAGAGAATATTCAATTAAACTGTGATCAAAAAAGACGGTTATCCAACTTGTTGATTAGTAAACAAAAATAATGTTGTTTGCTAAACAACACATTTCACATAATCCGTTTTGGTTAATGATACATTTCGACTTCACAGTGATAGAAATTTCATGTAGAAGAGAACTTTACAACTTTTAAGAGTGTTTTTATGACAATATTTCCTACCATTGTTGTAGTATATACAAGTAGACGCGATTGAGGTGTAAATCAAAAAAAGAAAGGGTTTTAAATGAATATCGGAATTGTTTGTTATCCAACTTTTGGGGGAAGCGGTGTTGTAGCGACTGAGTTGGCGAAAGGGCTTGCCAACCGTGGACACACACTTCATATTCTAAGTTATGCCAGGCCGGCTCGGCTCGATTCATTCCGAACGGACATTACCTACCATGAAGTAGATTTGAGTTCCTATCCGCTTTTTGAATATCCGCCCTACGACCTGGCCCTTGCAAATATGATGGTGAACCTGATTCAATTTGAAAAGCTGGATATATTGCATGTTCACTATGCCATTCCACACGCTACCAGTGCATACCTGGCGAAACAGATTTTAAATAGTAAAGCTTCCAAAGTGCCTGTCATCACAACACTTCACGGAACCGATATTACATTGATTGGAAGTGATCCCACTTACAAGCAGGTTGTGGACTTTTCAATCAACCAAAGTGACGGTGTAACGGCTGTCTCCGAATACTTAAGGGATGAGACCTACCGGCTGTTTGATATCAAAAAAGATATCAAAGTCATTCCAAATTTTATAGATCTGGATCGATTTAAAAAATCAAAAAAAGAGCATTTTAAGAGAGCTATTTGTCCGGATGGGGAGAAAGTAGTGACCCACGTATCAAACTTCAGAGAAGTAAAACGGGTGCCGGATGTGATTGAAACATTTAGCCACGTGTTAACGAATGGAGTTAAAGCGAAACTGTTAATGGTTGGCGACGGGCCGGATCGATCAAAAGCAGAGCTAAAATGCCGGGAATTGGGAATGTGTGATCATGTCCGTTTTTTGGGAAAACAGGAACAGGTTGAAGAGGTACTATCGATTTCTGACCTGTTTTTAATACCGTCGGGCAGTGAAACCTTTGGTTTGGCGGCACTCGAAGCGATGAGTTGCAGTGTTCCGGTAGTCAGTTCCAATATCGGCGGATTGCCGGAGGTAAACATACACGGGGTTACCGGTTATCTGTGCGAATTGGGTGATGTTCAAGCGATGGGTGAGTATTCTACAAAAATCCTGACGGATGAAAAATTGCATGCTAAAATGTCAAAAGCAGCCAGGGAGAGAGCAGAGACATTTGAAATGGATGCCATCGTAACCGAATATGAAGATTACTACGAAGAGATTCGGGCTCAGTTGGCGTAGTCAAAAAAGAAGGTAAAAAACTTGGCAACTCAAAAATTATAATAAAATTAAGTTGTATAAGTGTTCATTGCAGATCGTCACATTCCAATGGTTACATATTTGAGTATTGAAAAGTAGTCTTGCGAAAATAAGTCCAAATTTTTGCATGGATAATCCAAGACTTTTTCAAAGTAATATTGTACTATAGGTAAGATTTTTAAAATAGATTATAAGACATATTACATATGAAATTTTTAGTTGTTGATGATGAACGGGATGTGGAAATGCTTTTCCGGCAAAAATTCAGAAAAGAGATACGAAGCGGATTGGTAGAACTGGAATTTGCTTTTTCAGGCAAGGACGCGCTTGACCGCCTACATAGCACCCAACCACCGGATGTTCTCTATATTTTTTCAGATATCAATATGCCGGGAATGTCAGGTTTGGAGTTATTGGAAATTGTAAAGTCTCAGTTTCCTCATATCAAAGTCAGTATGATTTCCGCATACGGTGATAATGAAAATTACGAAAGAGCAATCCGCAATGGTGCCAAAGAATTTTTTACGAAACCGATCGATTTTGATTCTCTGAAAGAGGAAGTATTTGAAATACTTGAGGCTGAGTAAATAAATTGTCCCAATGAATTCATCCTCTCTAAATAGAAATTTTTACTATACTTAATCTCAAACCGGATGAGTTTTTTTACTCAAAACAGATAAATTACTGCCTTCGGAGGGAATCTTATGAATACCCGGCTCAAGCCAATCTCTGCTATCCTATCACTTATGGTTTGTGTGTTATTCATTGTAACAACAACGATTACAGCCCAATCCGGCAGTGAAATTTACAGGCATATTACATCAAGAGACGGTATTTCAAATACATTTGTATGGGAGATGATGCAAGACCGTCAGGGGTTTATCTGGATTGCAGGAAATAACGGTTTAGACAGATATGATGGTTACAATGTGACCACATTTAGGAATGATCCCAACAATGAGACAACCATTACTGCCGGTTCTGTATTCAGTTTATTTGAAGACCGGAACGGATTAATATGGATAGGTACCGGTTTGGGAATCAGTGTATTTGACCCCAAAACCGAATTATTCCTACAAGTTCAGGGGCCTGAAAATGGACCGGCACTAAGAAGTATCAGGGGCGTTTTCCAGGATGATGATGGCACAATGTGGTTTGGTGGATTAAGAGGAATTTACAAATTTCAGCCAGGATATATAGAATCAGAAAGCCGTGAAGCACATTTTTACGGGCTTGAAGAGGTGTCAGATACACCTCAACTGGTTCAGACGATTGAAAAAGGAATGGACGGACAATTATGGGTCGGTACAGAGCAGGGAATCCATAGGTTTGATCCCGAGAGTGAAGAATTCACAAAAATAGAATCTTTTTCAGATCGTCTGGATCCGGTATTAAACAGTGCTATATGGAAGATCTTCCGGGACAGTAATGAGAATGTCTGGATCAGTTCAGATCTTGGTTTGGCCGTATGGAGAAGTGGAGAAGACGAACCTGAATTGATTCCCGAGTTAGGTGATGGGACTGTTGACTTGACCGGACAATTTATGCAGTCGATTACTGAAGATATCGATGGATATATTTGGTTAGGAACCGGTGAAATTGGTGCAATAAAATATCACCCGGAATCCGGAGTGGTTCAGAGATTTCGCCATAACAGTAATAATCAGAACAGCATCAGTGAAGATGATGTGCATTATGTTTTTAAAGACAGTGATGACAATGTTTGGTTTGGATACCACAATGTTGGCATCAGTGTGATGTACACCCAGCCCTGGGAATACAGTTTCAATCAGTTGACGGACTCAGATGATCCGGCTCACCCATTAAATGATATTCATACGGTACAGGAAGATGAAGCGGGAAATATATGGATGGCAACCCATGGGGGGTTAATTCGGTTGCCTTCAGATGGGGGTTCAATGGAGACATTTTTACCGGATCCGGGAAATACGGAGCCGGATAATACAGAAAATCAAATTGCCGGCTTATTACAGACAGGAAACCAGGTGTTTGTGTGGACACACGCATTAAAATACCATGTTTTTAATATCGATCAAGAACAATTTACACTGATTGATATTCCTGATGATACTCAGTTTTCGTTTCTAAATATGACAACAGAAACTGATTTTTATGTTGGTACTTTTGGAGGAAGTGAATTTATAAAAGTGCAAAAAGATGACTTATCGGTGTCTGTTATTGAAGCGCCTCGTCGTGATCCGGATCCAAGTACTAACAGAGCAATAATGCCTCATGTAAGCTCTCAGGGAGATATTAATATAAAATTTGTTTATCTGGAGGTCCAAAATTTTTATTGGGATTATTTTCTCTATGAACCGGAGGGGGATATATTCACAAAATTGGATATGCAATCTCCGGATGGAGTTTCACTGTTTCGCCCTTCTTCGATATCAAATAATGATGAAGGTGTTCTCTGGTTAATTACGAACTTGGGTGTCCTTCGTGAAGATCTGATCAACAATCAAAGCCGATTTTTGTTTCAAAGTGATGCCGGATTATTTTCCGATACGGTAAATGAAATTCTTGAAGATGAAAACGGATACCTATGGATTGGCGGTGTTTCAGAAGTCATCAAGTTAGATCCGGTCACTGAAAATCTTACCATATTTGAGGCTGACCCATTGAGAAAACCTGAATTTTTCAGGAATTCTGCGCAGCTGAATAACGGAGATATCATTTTTTCCGGTGTTGGGGGATATGTACGATTTGACCCCGATCAGCAATTGGAAGATCCGGGTATTCAAAATATTCACATTACTGAATTGCGATCCGGAGCTGAAACATTCACTACACTCAATTCAGATGACGAATATGAAATAGATCACACAAATAACAATCTGTCATTCTCCTATTTGGCCCTGAACTACCGAAACCCCTCCACGACCCGATATCGGTATCGTTTGACCGGTTATAATGATGAATGGACAGAAGTTGGCATGCAGCGAAGTGTTTTTCTTGCAAACCTGCCACCGGGTAATTATATATTTCAGGTTCAGGCTGCCCAAAGATTTGGATCTTTCAGCAATACAACTGCAGAATTAGATATTGCAGTGCTTCCCCCATGGTGGAGAACAGTTCCTGCATATCTGTTTTTTGTGCTTTTGCTGGCTGGGGGAGTGTATACTGTTGACCGGGTTCAGCGCCGGAGGGTAATTCGCAGGGAACGTGAAATGGCAAGAGAAAAAGAGCTCGCCCAGGCGAAAGAGATTGAAAAAGCGTATGAACATTTGAAAGCCGCCCAGGATCAGCTTGTGCAGCAGGAAAAACTGGCTTCGCTTGGACAGTTAACGGCCGGTATTGCCCATGAGATTAAGAATCCGCTCAATTTTGTGAATAATTTTTCTGAGTTGAGTGTGGAGTTGATAGAGGAGGCGAGGAAGGGGTTGTCAGCAGTCAGCCGTCAGATTTCAGGGAATTCTGGCAAAGGTTCGACATCTTCTGATTCTACTGCGAAGGATAACGAGGGTGCGGGTGCGAATACGAAGGCGGGGGATGAAAATCACATAGATGAAACCTTCCAAATTTTAGACGATATCGAAGCTAATCTGCGAAAAATCCATGAACATGGCTCCCGGGCTGATTCCATTGTTAAATCGATGCTTCAGCACTCGAGAGGTGGCACCGGCAAAATGGTGCCCACAGATTTAAACGCCCTCATCAAAGAATACGTGAATCTTGCTTTTCATGGAATGCGGGCGAGTAAAGAGCCGATTAATGTGGATATTGACCTGCAATTAGATGAATCAATTGGAGAAATACCACTTATTTCAGAAGATTTCAGCCGGGTCATTTTAAATCTGTGTAATAATGCGTTTGATGCCTGTGCTGAGCTAAGTCGAAGTGCGATGAGGGAGGGGCTGTCAGCTGTCAGCGATCAGCCGTCAGCTTCTTATGAAGCGAAGTTAATGGTTCGTACTAAAGCAGAAAATGGGAATGTGATCGTGGAAATCGAAGATAATGGGCCGGGGATTCCTGAGGAGATCAAAGACAAGATTTTGCAGCCATTTTTCACTACCAAAAAAGGGACTGCAGGAACCGGGCTTGGGCTGAGCATTACGCATGACATTGTGAAAGCGCATGGCGGGGAGTTAGGGATTACATCCGATCCGGGTAAAACCGTATTTACGATCACAATTGCAAATTAGAACGAGTTCAACCCGGTTTTTCGGCAAACGGATCGTCCTTACATCTTTTAAACCATTGGTAAACTCTTGCGGAATAAATCTGAATTGATATTGCAGAAATGAAGAATTATTATGCATAAATACAGATTTTTATGTGAGAATTACATGAGAAATCCCCAAATAATGAATGGATGAAGAGAACCGAAGCAACGACGATAAGTCAGTTGGTCAAGAATGCACTTCAGTCCAAAATCGAACTATTTCATATGAACTTTAAAGCGTTATTAATTTCTGTTTTAGGAACCATTCTACTTGTCACACTAACCACATCCGAGCTTTCTGCACAACAAAAAGCCAATTTTGAATTGGCAGAGCGATTTACAGCGGATAAAATGCAGAAAATGACGGGTTCAACATTTCTGAATGCAAACTGGATCGAAGATGAAGATCGATTCTGGTATGAATGGGAAGATGGTGACGGTAAAAAATGGGTTTATGTAGATGCCAATAGGCAAAATTTCCGACCCCTGTTTGATGTTAATGAGATGGCGGCTCAACTGTCTGAAACGTTTAACCGGGGATTTGATTCCAAAAATCTGGATCTGAAAGATTTTGATTATGATACTGAGCGGCAACTCTTCACATTTCATGTAGATAGCATTGAGTTCAAATATCATATTGACAGAGATTTTCTTGAAAAAGGGGACTCTTTAAAAGCGGATGAGAGTGAGCCCTGGGCTACCTATTCTCCGGATAGTTCCTATATCGCATTTGCCAGGGAACATGATCTATACATCATGAAGGCAGATGATCCTGACAGCACTGAAATACGTCTGACAGAGGACGGTGAAAAGTGGTACAGTTTTCAGCAGAGTCATGGCGATACCACCACCACTGAACGACTCAGATCGAGAGCAGAGTGGTTTGAAGATTCCAAAAAGCTCTATGTAAAACGACAGGATTGGCGGGATGTAGGAGAACTTTGGGTTATCAACACGATAAAACAGCGTCCTGAACTGGAAACCTATAAATATAATCTGCCCGGGGAAGAGGATCATTATCAAGATGAAATACTTGTTTTTGATATTGAAACCCGTGAACAGGTAAGGCTGGATACGGATAAGTGGCCCGATCAATCGCTCGGCGGTGCCTATTTTAATAATGGCGGAATCTATACAACTGAAAAATCTGACTTCCTCTACATATTACGACGAAATCGAACCTGGGATGAAGTGGATGTAGTAAAAGCCAACACCTCAACCGGTGAAACCAGCGTTTTATGGAGTGAAAAAAGCGTACCCTACTTTAACGTATTTAACTCCTATTTGGGAATCATCAATGAAGGGGAAGAGTATATCTGGTGGAGCGAACGAACCGGCTGGGGACAACTCTACAGATATGACAGTGACGGAAATCTGCAAAATCGAATTACGGATGGATTTTTTATGGTCGGTGATGTGGCAGCCATCGACACCACTGCACAAACAATCTATTTTGAGGGTTTTGGTAATGAAGAGGACAGAAACCCATTTTATGCTCACCACTATAAAGTTCGGTTTGATGGGTCAAGACAGCAACTGCTCACCCCTGAAAATGCCAATCATAATTTCAGTATGAGTGATTCCCGTAACTATTTTGTCAATAACTTTTCGAGGCCGGATCTGCCTACAAAAGCAGTGGTGCGTGACAATGAGGGCGAAATTCTATTTGACCTGGAAGAAGTTGATCTTACCCGGATGTTAGAGGCCGGTTATACTCTTCCTGAAAATTTTAGTGTAAAGGCAAATGATGGGAAGACGGATCTATACGGTGTGATGTGGAAACCGGCCGATTTTGATCCGGAAAAAGAGTATCCGGTCATTTCATACGTCTATCCCGGCCCTCAGGTTGAGCCGTATCCAAGAAGTTTTTCGGTAAGCGGAACGGTTGCAAGAGCCCACTCTTTGGCTCAGGTCGGTTTTGTTGTTGTGGCGATGGGTAACAGGGGTGGCAGTCCCCTGCGTGAGAAATGGTATCACAATTACGGACATGGAAATTTGCGTGACTATGCGCTGGAAGATAACCGATATGGAATTGAGCAGCTGGCCGCTCGACGATCATACATAGACCTCGATCGGGTCGGTATTTATGGCCATTCAGGAGGAGGATTTATGAGTACGGCGGCACTTTTGACCTATCCCGATTTCTACAAAGTGGCCGTATCCTCTGCCGGCAATCATGATAACAATGTCTACAACATCTGGTGGAGCGAAATTCATCATGGGGTGGAAGCCAAAACAGATTCAGTGACTGTTGAAAATGAGAATGGTGAAGAGATCAAAGAGGAGAAAACAACGTTCAGCTCACGAATACCGGCCAATACTGAATTGGCTGATAATTTACAGGGACGCTTGTTGCTGGTGCATGGCGAAATGGATAATAATGTGCACCCTGCCAATACCTATCGCATGGCCGATGCATTGATTAAAGCCGGAAAACGCTTTGATATGATGATCTTTCCGGAATCCAGGCATGGGTTTGGTCGATATACAGATTACTTTGAACGAATGTTGTGGGACTATTTTGCGGAGCATTTGCTCGATTACTACCGGACAGATGTGAACTACAATCTTCCGGAGGAATGAGTGATTCCGATAAATAGCAAAAAATCTTGCATTGAAAGAAATAAAATGTATTAGTGGACACGGTTGCAGCACAGTAGCGTTGATTGTAGCGATTTGCCTGCTAACCGGGGGTCATTTGAGTGCTCAGGAATTATCCTTCCGACATCTGACCATCGATGACGGCCTCTCTCAAAATGCCGTCTATTCAATTTTACAGGACAGCCGCGGGTTTATGTGGTTCGGCACCAAGGATGGGCTGAACCGCTACGATGGCCGAAATTTTGTGACCTATCAGCATAATCCATTCGATTCCACCTCCATTTCTGATGCCTATGTATCAAGGATATATGAAGACAGCCGCGGCCGTATCTGGGCCGGTTCATTGTCGGGAGACGTCAATATTCTGAACACAAAAACCGACCTCTTCTGCAAACTCCCGCTGGAAAATAATACGGGTGAAAAAATAACAACCAATGAAATCACCGATATTACAGAAGGCCCCGATGGCACTATCTGGATCTCCACCAAGGGCGACGGGCTGATTAAGATCCTGATTGATGATGATGTTGATAATAGTTGTAATTACAGCTTTAAACAATATTTGCACAATCCGGGTGACGATCAAAGCCTGAACAGCAACCGGGTTGGCAATCTGTTTTTTGATAGTGATCAGACATTCTGGATAGGCACCGAGGAAGGATTAAACCAATTCCACGAAGAAAGTGAATCATTTTCCCGGACCGTTTTTGAAACCAGACACCCGGATGCCCCGACAAGCTCTGGTCAATATAAAATCACAGCCATGCATGAGAGCCGTGCCGGTGATTTTTGGATGGGTGTTCAGAGCGGCCTTGTGAAATTTGACCGGCTTACCGGCAGCTATGAGTTCTATCCCAATCGATACGAGGTTTTCGAATATGGCTGGGGAAGCGTACACAAAATTGTGGAAGACCCAAAAGGACATTTTTGGCTGGGTTCAGTCGCAGGTTTGATGCAGTTTGATCCGTCAACAAAACAGTTTTCCTATCATCGTCATGATCCGCTAAATTCTCAATCGCTCAGTTACAACATCGTTTCAAGTCTGCTGATAGACAACACCGGAATTTTATGGATAGGCACATCAGGAATGGGAATAAACATTCTCGATTTTAAAGCAAACCGTTTCTCAACTCTGGTCAGACCTCCCGATCCCTCCTCACGGATTGCCGGGTTTAGTATTCGTTCTGTACTGGAGGATAACTCGGGAAATGTCTGGATCAGTGCGGATGTTCTCTACCGCTGGAACCGGGAAACCGGGGAGTTAAAAAGTTTTGAAGCTCACTCCGATCTGATCGATCAATTCGGAAATACTGACGCCTATTCTATGGTTCAGGCTACAAATGGATTGATATGGGTTGCTTCAGAACAAGGGTTATACAGACACGATCCGGTTACAAGTCAAAGCCGGATGTACACTTATTCAACTGATGATCGTTCCGGCCTTCTCACTCCGGCGGTGAATGCTGTGTATCAGGATCGTGACGGTGCTATCTGGATTGCCACGCATAATCACTTCAGCAGAATGACAGATGAAGAGACAGGTACCTTTCAGCACTACCGATACCACCCGTTGGAACTTTCAATCGGGATTGCAAGGCCTGTTATTTTTCAGGATGCAAATGGATTGTTCTGGATTGGAACGACAGACCGGATGGTTCGTTTTGACCCAGTCACTGAAGTGTTCACCACGTTTCAAAACAACCCCGATCAACCCAACAGCCTGAGTAATAATCACATCAAATCCATTCTTGCAGATCCGGAACAACCCGGCCAATACTTATGGATCGGTACATCGGGCGGACTCAATAAATTCGATTACAGGACCGAAACGTTTGAACACATCACAGAGCGGGATGGCCTGCCAAATGATGTGGTTTACGGAATTCTGCCTGATGGTGATGGAAATCTTTGGCTTAGTACAAACAAGGGTCTTTCCCGGTTCAACCCACAGGCAAAAACGTTCAGGAATTTTGATGTGTCCGACGGCCTTCAAAGTAATGAATTTAACACCGGTGCTTTTTTCAGAAGTAACAGCGGTGAACTCTTCTTTGGGGGCATTCAGGGCCTTAACTATTTTTACCCGGATCAGATTCAGGATAACCCCCATCTGCCGCCGGTGGTTCTGACCGGCTTACGCCTGGGAAATCGACAAGTAACGAAAAAAAGTGATCCCACATTGTTGAGTACATCCCTGCATGCTGTGCAAGAGTTGATTTTCTCACATAAAGATGACGTAATTACATTTGAATTTGCCGCACTCGACTATTCCGCTCCCGAAAAAAATCGCTACATGTACAAGCTGCAGGGGTTCAATGACGACTGGATTGATGCGGGTAATCAGGGTACGGCTACCTACACGAACCTGCCTCATGGCAAGTACACGCTTCGTGTAAAAGGATCCAATAACGATGGAATTTGGAATGAAGATGGCCTGGCCCTGGCCGTTTTTGTGACTCCACCTTGGTGGCGTACGTGGTGGGCATATGGTATGTATGTTATTCTGTTTTTGAACGGACTCTATTTTCTGAGACGGTATGAGCTGAACCGGTTCAATCTGAAAAATGACCTGAAACTGGAAAGAGTTGAAACCGATTCGCTCAGAAAGCTCGATCAGCTGAAATCCCATTTCTTTACCAATATCTCACACGAATTCAGAACGCCGTTAACACTGATCATCGGGCAGATTGAAACCCTGCTTGATTCTGAAAATGACCGAAACAGAAAAAAGAAACTGGTTTCGGTGAACAGCAATGCCGAACAACTTCTTACGATGGTCAACCAGTTACTGGACCTTTCCAAGCTGGAAGCGGGAAAGATGGAATTTTCTCCTGATAAGCAGAACATCGTTTCGTTTTTGAAAAACCACCTGTTTTCGTTTGAAACTCTCGCGGAGACTAAGAATATCAGCCTGAATTTTATGTCGGCCCATGCCAAAATACCGGTAAGTTTCGAAGCCGATAAAATGGAGAAAGTGTTTTTTAATCTGTTTATGAATGCTTTCAAGTTTACGGAAAACGGCGGGCGCATCGATGTTTCTGTCGAAACTCCTCAGCCTGACATTGTTGAAATACGTGTGAGGGATTCCGGGATCGGCATATCCAAAGATCGTCTGCCATACATTTTTGACCGCTTCTACCAGGCCGATCCTTCCAACACCCGGAAATATGAGGGTACAGGTATCGGGCTGGCGCTGGCGCATGAGCTAATAACACTTCATAACGGAACGATTAGTGTGGAAAGTGAAGAGGGGGTTGGAACTGAGTTTATCATCCGGCTTCCGTATGAAGAGGAACTCGTTTCAGGCTCTGATGATGCCGTTTCGCATGAGCATGCAAACGGAGAGTCCGTTTTGCCCTCCCCTGCACTTCTCGATTTCGAAGCTCTCCTTTCTGAGCACGATGAACTCATACTTATTGTGGAGGACAATAAGGATGTGCGATCTTTTATAAGGGAGCAGCTCGAAAACGACTATAAAATCCTGGAAGCTGTCAATGGTCGCGAGGGTATCGCTGTCTCTCAGGGGACCATACCCGATTTGATTATCACCGACCTGATGATGCCGGAAATGGATGGCTATGAATTTTGTGAAAAAATCCGCAGTGATGAAAAAACCAGCCATATTCCCATCATTATGCTTACAGCCAAGACCGGTCTGGATCCAAAAATTGAGGGGCTTGAAGCGGGAATTGACGCATGGCTGAACAAGCCGTTTCATGTAAAAGAGCTGCAAACAAGGGTGAAAGTGCTCATTCAGCAGAGAAAGAATTTAAAGCAACAGTTTAGTACGGCTACTTATTTTAAACCTGCGGTTATTGCAAAGACTCCGGTTGATAAGGATTTTCTCGTCAAAGCCATCGATGTGATAGACACTAATATCTGCGAGGATACCTTCCTGGTTGAAGATTTTGCCACATCCCTGAACATGAGCGTCTCTCAGCTGAACAGAAAACTGAACGCATTGGTGGGGCAATCGGCCGGCGTTTTTGTCCGATCCGTGCGGCTGCAGCGCTCTGCCGAACTCCTCAATCAAACCGATAAAACGATCGCTGAAATCTGCTACGAAGTCGGTTTTAATGACCAGGCCTACTTCTCCCGCTCCTTCAAAAAACAGTATGGCAAAAGCCCATCGGCATTCCGAAAGTTGTCGATATAACTGATCTCCCTTTAACTGGAGGGAGTTTCGGCGAGCCCAGTACCAGACGAGTGTTCTGTAATACATATGTCTATCATTCTGTTCTTTGACCGAATAGTCCAAACATTTGTGTGGATTGTACAAGAGGGTAAGTCAGTATTGAAATAGCTTATTAAGGCGGAAGTTCAAATTCAATCACTCACACCAAACAGATATGAAAACAGCAGGCATTATTGGCGGTTCCGGGTACATCGGCAGTTATGTGACCCAAAAATTTCTCGAAGAGGGATTCAAGGTTAAGGTTTCAGCAAGGGATATCAGGAAGAAGAAGAAGTACCGTCACCTTGAAAATCTTGAATATTCAAAAAATCTCGGGATCTATCCGGTGGATGTGACAGATATAGACTCTTTGAGGAGGTTTACTGACGAGTGCGATATTGTAGTACACGGCGGAACTCCATTTCAGCTGGATGTAAAAGACCCGGCCAAGGAGCTTTTTGAGCCCACCATTAAAGGAACTGAAAATTTCTTGAAAGTGGTAAATCTCTCATTATCGGTCAAAAAAGTGGTTCTTGTGGCTTCCGTCGCCGCATTTAATACGGGTTATCCTTTACCCGTTGAGGGTCGCCCGGCGGATCATGTCTATACCGAAGCCGATGAACCGCATCTGAATGATGAGGGACACCCATACGCTCAGGCCAAGTATTATGCCGACCAGGTTGTTCAGAAATTTATCAAAGACAATCCGGATACCGATGTAGAAATCGTAAGCGTGTACCCCGTTGGGGTTATGGGTCCTGCCCTCTCAAACCGTGATGACTCTACCTCTATGGGACTACAATACCTCTTCAAAAACAGAATTGCCCCCAACCCATTTGTACAGATGCTCTATGATTATGACATGGAATTTGCCATCGTGGATGTGCGCGATGTTGCCGAGTGTATTTACAGGGCGGCTACTATAAACGGGCTGCATGGCAAACAGTACTACCTGAGTAATGAAAGCTGGAAAGTGTCGGACATTTCAAGAATGCTGAATAGTGAAGCGGTTCAGGAAAAACCCCGGTTTGTGTACAGTGGGAATCGTGCGGAGCGGGAGTTGGGAATCTCCTATAAACCGGCGGCAGAATCGTTCAGGGCATATTCTGAGACGTGACATTCCTTTAACGATATAAGAGAAATTAAGTGTAGCCACTTTTCCCAAAACGTTCGAAAAGTCCAAACTTTTGAGTGAATAGTCCAAGACTGTTTCAGGGTTAAACAGTAGCATTAGTATGGAAAAGGCACCTGGAACTCCTTGTGCTCAATAAAACATAAAAAAGGCTACAGAATGAAAAAGGAAACAACAAATCATAAGCACCAAAAAAAAACAGGACTTGATGCCCGGTCAGTGCGCGGGGTGAACATTCTGAAGGGATTAACCCTGATGCTGGTCGTGAATTTGATAGCCATCGGATGTGATTCCATCGTAGATCAGAATGCAGAAGTCGATATTAGCATTTCGACGGGTGAAGTTGCAGGTGCTTTTTCAATGGTAGAAGGCTCTGAGCTTTCGTGCATTAATCCGGATGCAGGTGTATATAATAAGGTAATGGATTCGAATACAGTTGAATGGGGAAATCCTCGAAACCCATTTGAAAAAACGGTTGAGATTGAATACTACAATACACTTTCAGAGTTTATGCTCAGGGTAAAGAGCACCAAAGTCATAGCCGATGTGCTGGTAAATGGTGAATCCATCAAAGAATTTGATGGCAAAGTAGAAGCCGGTATTTGGCAAGAGTTTATGTTTGAACTTGAAGAAGCTTGGAAAGCAGGTGATAAACAGTCTTTCAGCCTCGAGGTTGCAGGATCCGGTCCCCCTATATCTTTCGATATTGACTACGCACTTGTTGGTGCATGTATAACTGTTTGTGGGGATCCGGTCACATTTATGTATGATGGTAGTGAAGTTACCTATGGAACGTTAACTGGCGCCAATGGCAGCTGCTGGCACGACCGTAATCTGGGAGCTGCCCAAGTAGCAACCTCAAGCACGGACGCCCAGTCCTATGGTGATTATTTTACGTTTGATGAAGCCGTAAACGCTTGTCCGATTGGGTTCCAATTAGCTACCGAGGCTGAGTGGGAAGCCGAGAGGCTGAGCTGGATAAGTAATAATGCAGCCGGCGCCTTTGCCTCTCAACTAAAACTGCCAATGGCAGGTTATCGCAGTAGTGGTTCGCAAATCGGTGTTGGCTCCGCCGGTGTCTTATGGTCAGGTACGGTATCTGGTGAATATGCTCGAACCCTGTACTTCGGTAGTAGCGATGCCTATATGTTCAGTGGCGGCCAATTCGTCAGACGCTCCGTGCGCTGTCTCAAGGAAGACACTTAAGATTTATTCTGATACATACGACCCTCCATCACGCCGTCCCGCCATGAAGTATGATACATGAAACCTGTGGCGGGCGAATTTTTAATGCAAAGGCTGTCCACCAGACAGCGATTACAAATGACATGAGAAAATCTGAACACAAACAAATCCAATAACCACAAAAAATAAAATAGAATACAGGCAAAGAAATTTATGAAATTTTTAGTTGTTGATGATGAACGCGATGTGGAAATGTTATTTCGGCAAAAATTCAGAAAAGAGATACGGAGTGGTTTAGTTGAACTGGAATTTGCATTTTCAGGCCAAGATGCGCTCGATCGCCTTCACAGCACTCAACCACCGAATGTACTCTATATTTTTTCAGATATCAACATGCCGGGAATGTCCGGATTGGAGCTGCTGGAAACAGTTAAGACTCAGTTCCCTCATATCAAAGTCAGCATGATTTCAGCTTACGGCGATAATGAAAATTATGAAAGAGCGATCCGGAACGGTGCAAAAGAGTTTTTTACAAAACCAATCGATTTCGATTCTCTGAAAGAAGAAGTGCAGCAGATGTTAGAAGAATGCTAAAGCATCAGCATCATGAAAAATCCTACAGACTTTTTTGCGACAAAAATGGAATGGAAGGTCTCGGACTGGGCCTTCCATCACCCGAGTTATCTTTAAAACTCATGGCAGAGATTTGACGAGGGAATGGGATCAATATTTATTGTTCAATTACCACTGAATATTGGTGATTTATGAGGATACTGAGAAGAACGGTTATACTTTTTATTTACCTGCATCTATTTTATTGTTTGCAACTCTCTGCAAAGCAAGTGAGTGATACAGATGATCCTCAATTCAATCCCCGATTTGAGGTGTTTAATCTTCCCGGAGATATTTTTGAGAATAGCGTACAGGGAATAGTACAGGATTATTCAGGTTTTCTCTGGTTTGCTACACAGGGTGGTTTGTTTCGCTACGATGGACAAAACTTTATCACCTATAGATACGATAGCAATAATCCGAATTCGTTATCAGCCGATTATATTGAATCCATATTTCTTGATTCCAAAGGCTTGCTTTGGCTTACACACTGGCAGGGAGGAGCGTTAACGAGTTTAGATATAGAACGGGGGGTATTTACAAGATTCCAACATAACCCTGACGAACCTGAATCGTTAAGCGGCAACGTATTAAGTATTGTTGCAGAAGACCACGAGGGTTTTATCTGGATTGGCGGAGAGCTCGGCCTTGACCGGTACGATCCTGATACCGGCAAATTTAAACGTTTTCAGCATGATCCGGATAACCCAAATTCGCTTTCATACAATCGGGTGAGAGCACTTTATGTCGATAAAATGGGGACATTGTGGGTTGGTACCGGATTTCCATGGGACACAATTTCAAACGATGGCGGATTAAACAGATATAATCCTGATGATGAAACTTTTACACGATATCTGCACGACCCTCAAGATTCCACTACTCTTATCAACAACAAAGTCAGATCGATTCTGGAAGATAGCCGGGGCAATTTCTGGATTGGTACCGGTGGTGACGGGTTACACTTAATGGACAGGGAAAAGGGCACGTTCAACCGGCTAATCAACGATCCTATAAACCCTGAACAATTATCAGGGCCATGGCTACCCTCACCTATTCCGGTAGTCTCTGATTCAAGCACTCATATCTCTTCAATTTTTGAGGATTCTGAAGGTAGAATCTGGATCACCGCTTTTCCCGGCGGAATTGCACTTTATAATCCGGCTTCCGGGATTACGCAACGTTTTAAAATGGGAACCGGTACAGACGAACTCAGCACTAACTTCCTTTGGAATACTTCTCAGACAAGTGACGGAACCCTATGGGTTACAACAGGTGGTGAAGTTCGAACCGTTTTCAAAGTGAAACAGTATGGCGATCTGTTTCCTTTTTTTGACATCCCATTGAGTGAGGAAGAATCTAGATTATCTTCGAATGGGATTTTAAAAGATGGGATGGGTGATATATGGTTAGCACGTGGTGCTTTTCTTGAACACATAGATCGCGGTACCGGTTCGAGAACAGTCATTACTTTTGGAAATTCTCAGCAACCCGTTACAAATATTACCGGATTATCTCTTGACAACGAGGGATATCTATGGGTTGGAACTGACAGAGGGCTATACCGTGGCGATCCTGAAAAGTCTGATTTTCAGTTGTTTAAACCATCCGGGATTTCAGATGAAATACTACAGACTTTTTGGGCGCCTTTTTTACATTCCCGTTCCGGTCATTTCTGGTTTGGGAGCTGGTCTTACGGTCTATTTCGTTACGACCCAATAACATTCGAGTTTGTTCATTATAAGCACGATCCCAATGACCCAAACAGTCTTGGCGGTGACTTTGTCGGGTCCATTTACGAAGATTCAAATGGAGATATCTGGGTGGGGGGAGGCACTCCATATGGTGATATATCAAATCCACTGTTTTTAAATCGAATAAATCCACAATCGAACAGGCTTGAACGATTCTTTGGCGCTAACAAACATGTTGGTATGGCTTCAGATATCACTGAAGACAATGACGGGAATATTTGGTTTATTGACTGGATGTACGGATTTAAAAAATTAGATCCTGCTACTGGTATTTTCAAATCATTTACCCCCTACAATAGCCCTTTGTCTTCAAGTTTTCTCCTCTCTTTGGTAAAATCAAACGATGGAAAATTATGGTTCAGCGACCAGCATTCAATTATTGAGTTTGATCCGGAAACAGAAACAATGTCAATTTTTAATCAGAATCGAGGCATTAGAAATGCCTATGACCATTTTATGAGCGGACATGTTTCTGAAGACGGGGAGCTATTTTTTAGCCGGAAAGGTGGATTTCATGCTTTTTACCCAAATCAGATATCACAACATATAAATGACAGGTTACCTGATATCCGAATAACAGGTTTCCAATTGCTTGGCGATCAAAATTTATCAGCAGCTTTAGAATTATTTGAGAATCCGATCTGGCAAACGGCTGCAATTCAATTGGCACACGACCAGAATTTATTTGCACTATCTATTGCCTGTTTTGATTTCTATGACGCTTCATCCAATCAGTTACAATTTATGCTCGAAGGTTATGATAGGACATGGCGCAGTGATATACGGGATGGGGAGACATCGCCCTACATAAATGTTCCATCGGGTAACTATACATTCAGGGTGCGGGGAGCCAACAGTTTTGGAGTCTGGAATATGGCAGGTGCCAGCATGGGAATCACAATTTTGCCGCCTTGGTGGAAAAGCTGGTGGGCGTATGCATTTTATTTGATACTGTTCATTGTGGGTATTATTACCGTAGACAGATTTCAGCGCAGAAGGGTTCAGCAAAAAGAAAGAGAAATTGCAAGAGAAAAAGAACTGAAACATGCCAAGGAAATTGAAAAAGCATATAGCAATCTGGGAGTTGCCCACGAAAATCTGAAAGCTGCACAAGAACAGCTCGTCCAGCAGGAAAAACTCGCCTCCCTGGGCCAGCTCACAGCCGGCATTGCTCACGAGATTAAGAATCCGTTGAACTTCGTGAATAATTTTTCGGAGGTGAGTTTGGAGTTGGTGGAGGAGGCGAGGATGGAGCTGTCAGCTTTCAGCCGTCAGCTTTCAGAAAATTCTACCAAAAACTTACCTTCCGAGGCTTCAGCGAAGGGAAATGAGGGTAATGGTGCGAATACGAAGGCGGGGAAAGTGAGTCATGTGGATATAGCCTTCGAAATTCTGGATGATATTGAGATGAACCTGCGAAAAATCCATGAACATGGGTCGCGGGCCGATGGAATTGTTAAATCCATGCTTATGCATTCGCGAGGTGGTTCAGGAAAAATGGAGTCAACAATGCTGAACCCGATTATTAAAGAGTATGTGAACCTGGCTTTCCACGGAATGCGAGCTGGTAAAGAGCCAATAAAAGTAGATATCGAGCTGGATTTGGATGAAACCATTGGTGAATTACCCTTGATTACAGAAGATTTTAGCCGTGTGATTTTGAATTTGTGTAATAATGCGTTTGATGCGATGAGGGAGAAGTTGTCAGCAGACAGCGATCAGCCGGCAGATTATCAAGCCAAATTAACGGTACGTACACTTCAAAAAGATAAATCAGTAAATATTGAAATTGAAGATAATGGGCCGGGGATATCTGATGAGATCAAGGATAAAATCCTGCAGCCGTTTTTTACGACAAAAAAAGGGACGGCCGGAACAGGGCTTGGGCTGAGTATTACTCATGACATTGTGAAAGCGCATGGTGGGGAGTTGCAGCTTAAATCAAATCCGGGCCAAACCGTGTTTATGATCACCATTGCAAATTAAAAGGAGTTTTTGGCAGTCTTTTGCAAAATGGTTTGCCTCAATTTAAAAACGAGAACAACGAATGCTGAAATTCTTCCGCACCATTCGAAAAAAATTGATCGAAGAGGATAACGTTCGAAAGTATCTGCTTTACGCCATCGGTGAAATCCTCCTGGTTGTTATTGGGATTTTGATTGCCCTGCAGGTGAATAACTGGAATGAACTCAGAAAAGATAATGAAAGAGAACAGGTATACCTCCATTTGCTTCACCAAAATCTGAGTACTGACTTGATTGTACTGAAAATGAATAAGCAGTTTTATAAAGAAGTGCTTGAAAATGGAACCCGTGTTCTTTCTTACCTGCGAAATGAAGAAGTTGTAGAATATACTCATTGGGAGTTACTGGTCTCAGCATTTCATGCCAGCCAGATTTGGTCCATTCTTTTAGAAAATTCTACCTACGAAGAATTAAAAAGTACAGGAGACTTATCACTCTTACAAAATGCTTCCATCAGAAACCGCCTTGGTTTTTATTATGGTGGAGGCATGACTCGATATTTGGAGACTATGGGCATAAATCCCCCCTACAGAAAAATGTCTCGTATGGTTATTCCCTACCATATTCTGGGATATATGTGGGATGAATGTCATGAAACCGTAAATGATGAACAAATACTTAAAAAATGTGAACCCAATGTTTCAGAAGAAGAGGCAATAGAAGTGCTGTATAAACTAATTAATGACGAAGTAATGATGGGTGAATTAGGATTTTTCATGTCCGCCATCCGCTCAGGTTCCGAGCCCTTGAATGAACAAATAAGACTTTGTGAAACACTTTTAGCAGAAATTGAAAGATCATTAGTTAAAATCTAAATGCTACGCTACTTCCACCATATCAGAAAAAAGCTTATGGAACAGAATAAAATCCGTACTTACATCTTCTACGCCATTGGCGAAATACTGCTTGTGGTGATTGAGATACTGTTTGCGATGTGTCTTGTTTTCATGTCTGCTGAGGAGGTTTTTGCGCAGTCGTCTGAAGACAGAATCCGTGCCGTTCGGGAAGCCTCGAATGCCGCATTAAAAGCCCTGGATGAAGAGGCAAACTTACAGTTCTTAACTGATGACGTCCTGATCACAACAGGCAACGGCACGCTTCTCTCCGGTAAAGGCGAACTGAAAGCCTATATCGAATCTGCGACGGATTCAACACCAATGTTTTGGATCCGCACTCCCAATGAGATCATAGTGAATGAAGAACGCTGCCTGGCGTGGGAAAAAGGAGTCTGGCATGCATACTCCGCCGACGACCCGAATGAAGAATCTCCCATTTTTTACGGCAATTATGCGGCACAATGGATTCATCAATCCGGAGAATGGAAAATACAAGCCCAACTTTTTGTAACACTTTAGATAAATTGTCATGGATTTTGAAAAGAAAAAAGAATGGAGGGACATCAAAGACAAAATCCTGCAGCCGTTTTTTACGACGAAGAAAGGGACAGAGGGTACGGGACTGGGATTATCCATTTCAAATGATATTGTAAAGGCTCATGGGGGCAGCATGGATGTACATTCGCAGCCGGGACAAATGGTTTTTACGATCAAAATTGGGTTCTAAAAAATCAAAATGGTTGAATAGTTCAATCTTTTGTGTAAATAGTACAAGACTGTTTTCAAGCTAGAGTGTATTCTAGTCCTTGAAAAGTAGATCTGAAAAGCTTGCTATACTTCTCTCCACTTAAAACAATACACAACACACAACGTAAAATTACACACCTATGGCTGTAGGAATCGAACAGTTCAAACCCACGCGGAATAAATCGCGCATTAACTCACTTGATGTCATTCGGGGCATTGCTTTATTAGGCATATTGCTGATGAACATCAACGGAATGGGGCTCCCCTTCAGTTACTCCGATCCGAGCGTATTGGGTCATACTGAGGGTTTAAACTTTTGGGTATGGTTTACCAATGAACTGTTATTTGAGGGGACCATGCGCGGTTTATTCACCCTTTTGTTCGGTGCCGGAATCATACTGCTTACCAAACGGCTGGAGAGCGACGGTGCCGGTATAACGACCGCCGACATCTATTACCGCCGAATGATCTGGCTGCTACTTTTTGGTTTAGCGAATGTATGGATCTTACTTTGGCACGGTGACATTTTATACCCATATGCAATATTTGGACTCCTGCTCTTTCCATTTAGAAATCTTCCGGTAAAAAACCTGTTTGTGATTGCAGCGCTGCTCATCAGTATTGGAATCCTCTGGGATATCAGTGACTACAGAGATGCTAAAAACCTCAAACAAGAAGCTGAAATTGCTATGGAAAATAAAATGGCCGGAGTGGATTTAAGCGAAGAGGAAGCGGAAACAATAGACACGTGGGAAACAATGGAGACCAAAAAAACGGAAGAGGAGATTCAGCAGGAGATTGAAAAAATGAACGCGGGATATTTCCAGGTCATCCAAAATAAGGCAAGTTTGAATCAGATGATGCAAACATGGATGCCTTACAGATATTGGGTTTGGGATATCCTCAGCTATATGTTTATCGGCATGGCCTTTTTTAAACTAAAAATCTTTCAGGCCGGTCGCAGTACAAAGTTTTATTTATTGATGGCTGGGATTGGTTATCTGGCAGGCATCTCCATCAATTACTACGAAACCCATCTGATAGTCAGCAGTAACTATGATGTAGTGGAAATGGCTAAAGCTTCTCAAACCTATCAATTGGGAAGATTTGCAGTAACTATGGGACATGTGGGCTTGTTTATGGTTTTTATTATGTCGGGAATTTTGGCCGCTCTGCAGAAAGCCCTGGCTGCTGTTGGACGCATGGCTTTATCCAACTATCTCATACACAGTATTATCACCTCCATCCTGTTTTATGGCTTTGGATTTGGACTCTATGGCCAACTGGAACGCTATGAATTGTATTACGTGGTTTTCGGTATTTGGATCTTTCAGTTAGTAACCAGTCCCATCTGGCTGAAATACTTTCTATACGGACCATTTGAATGGGTGTGGCGATCTCTTACCTACGGAAAGAAGCAACCTTTGTTAAAAACCGGGAATGACAGTGTAAACTGAGAAATGAGTTCAGGAATTATGTATGACATACAGGATCAGACAGAACGACTCTTAACAAAGATATGGGGGTATCTTAATTAATGATCCGCTTCTTCAGTCAAATACGAAAAACACTTATGGAACAGAATAAATGCGTGTATAATCCAAAATTTTGCGCAATTGGTACAAGTTTTATATAGGATGATGATGTAAATTCGTGATTGAAGTCTGAATCAATCAAAAACAATAACGTATCCTCATGAAATCTTTCCTGATCATTACATCAATCCTTTTTTTTGTAGCATGCACTTCAACACTTGACCCAGCAGAACAGGTAAATAATCTGGCCGACCGGTACGTGGAAGCATTCTTCATCGTATTCCCCGAACTTGCTGCTATGTATGGGGCACCGGATCTGCATCCTGCAAAACTAAGCAATCCATCCTATTCAGCACTTGAAAACTGGCATGAAACCGAAAATCGACTTCTGGAGGAATTGGATTCAATTGACCCGGATGCGCTCGACGAGTCTGCCGATCGCATTACTTACGGGTTTTTACGGGAGCTTCTTGAGGCCTCTATCGGTGTAAGAAGTTGTCGGATGGAACTGTGGGAAGTCAGCCCTACATATACCGGATGGCAAAATGAACTTCCTTTCGCATTTTCATCACTGCCGATTGAAACAGAGGAACAGCGTGAGAATCTATATCAGCGCCTTACCCAGTTACCCGGTTATATCCGTGCAGAAACGGAGAACCTCAAAGAAGGCGTCAGGCGTGGATATACCGCACCAAGAACCGGAGTGGAAGTTGTAATCGGGCAGATGAATGCCCTGCTCAGTTCAACAGCAGCTGAATCCCCTTTTGCAAGCTTTGGCAAACAGGATTATCCTGATTTTCATGAGCGACTGACCTCACTTGTTGATTCAGAAATCAATCCCGCAATTATAGAATACCGGGATTATTTGCAAAATGAATATCTGACAGTAGCAAGAACCAATATCGGAGTAAGTACGCTGCCCAATGGTGAAGCCTGCTACTCAGCGTCAACCCGTTTTCATGTAACCACGACTATAACAGCAGAAGAAATTCATCAAATGGGCCTCGACCAAATGGAGATTGTTCGCGAACAACTCAGAGTAATCGGTGAACGCAGCTTTAGTACATCTGATCCGGCAGAAGTTCTGAGAATTGTGAAGGAAGATCCACAATATCGCTTCTCAAGCCGCGAAGAGATCGTCCAAATGGCAGAGGAAGCTGTCGAACGAGCAGAAGCTGAACTACCAAAATGGTTTGGAATAGTCCCTGAAATGAATGTTGATGTTGCTCCCTATCCATCTTTCCAGGAAAAAAATGCACCTCTTGGGCAGGCTATACCGCCATCCCGAGACGGAAAAAGAGCCGGTCAGTACATCATCAATACCTATCAACCGGAAACACAATCGAAGTCCTTTATCGAATCATTATCGTTTCATGAAGCCCATCCCGGACACCTGTTTCAAGTATATGTTTCACAGGTCGGAGCAGAAACACATCCTATAACCAGCTATTTTTTCCTTTCCGGGTTCGGAGAGGGTTGGGCGCTCTACACAGAGCGACTTGCAGAAGAGATGGGGTTGTACACATCGGATGTATCGCGTGTTGGATGGCTGGCCAGTGAGGCACACCGATCAGCAAGACTGGTTGTGGATTCCGGGATGCATGCGCTGGGCTGGACCCGACAAGAGTCTATTGATTACATGGCTCAATATACAACACTCACTCCAAATCAGACTGTTGCGGAAACGGATCGTTACATAGCTGTGCCCGGTCAGGCCACTTCGTATATGGTGGGTGCACTTGAAATCATGGCTCTTCGCAGCGAAGCGGAACAAGAGCTTGGAGATGCGTTCGATATCAAGGCTTTCCATGATATTGTTTTGGAAGATGGAACCGTGCCACTGGCTATGCTCCGGGAGAAAGTGGAAGGGTGGATTGCTGGTCAATAAAGAGGGACATGAATTATAAAAAGAAAAAAAACCTGGAAGAGACCTACGAACGTATTATAAATGTGGGCCTGTGCATCGTACCGTATGAAGATTTGTCCGATCTTGCTGCCCCTGAACTGATGCTGTTCGGCACCACTAAAGATGAAAAGATATTCTCTTTCAGTGAGTTAGACGCGATGTTTAAATCCCAGTACGAGCAGATGGTAGGATTTGTGCCCTCGTTAGATCGCAAACGGCTTTTCACGCGATTTTCGAACGATGGAAATAACGCTTTTATCACAGAAGAAGTGACTCTTACCATCTCCTCACCTGAAGAAGTGAACACCATCTTTATCAGGTGCAGCTGCGTGATGGAATACATAGACAACCGGTGGAAACTAACCCACTGGCACGCCTCCACACCTGTTGATACGGAGAATGATCACTGGCACATGGAGGAGTGGAAACGGGAAAAGGAGAAGCTTCAGAAACTTGTCGATCAACAAACGACCGATCTTTATTTGAAGAACCGGGAGTTGGAAATCGAAGCGGCTCTGGAACGTGTAAGAGCGCGATCAATGGGAATGCACAAAAGTGATGATCTAATCGATGTAGTCAGGGAAATCGGTAAGGGAATTCATGAACTGGGCATACAGCTCCACCATTCTCAAATTTATACTGACTATGACTATACTTATGACCCGAAAACAGGTGTAAATATCTGGGTGGATGTTGAGGGGCAAGATTACCTCGAAAAATTTCATCTTCCCTATATCGACCATACCATCACCTTAAATTTTATCAACGCACTGAACGAAGGTCTGGATTATTTCAATGATCGCTATTCAAAGGCGGAAAAAGACTCCTATTTCAAGCTGCTGTTCAAATATTCTGACCTCAAAAGAATACCCAAAAAAAGAAAAGAGCTGATTCTCAATGCTTCCGGATGGACAAGATTTACAGTAATCTTAAATGAAGCCGCCTTAAATTTTGGCCGTTACAACCTGGATGAATTCACAGATGAAGAACAAGAGATTTTCATACGATTTGCAAAGGTTTTTGGACAGGCCTACACTCGTTTTCTGGATCTCAAGAAAGCAGAAGAACAGGTGCGTGAAGCTAAAATCGAAGCCGCCCTGGAGAAGGTCAGGTCACGCACTATGGGCATGCAGTCAAGCGATGAGCTGCCGGAAGTAGCCAACATGCTGTTTCTGGAGGTGCAAGCCCTCGGTATTCCTGCCTGGAGTAGCGGCTTTAACATCCTTGCCGAAGATAAGAGATCAGCTGACGCCTGGATGAGCAGTGAAGGTACTCTTCAGGATCCATTTACACTGCGCTTATACGGAGAAGCTTCCTTTGATGAAATGGGGGATTTTCTTCGTAGAAATGAGCACTTTATGGTACAGGAACTAGGTGGTGAGGCACTGCAGGAGCACTATAAATACATGAAGACCTTTCCGGATCTGAAACCAACATTCAAAAAACTTGAGGAGCAGGGCCTTTCCCTTCCCTCCTACCAGATTAACCATCTGTGCAAATTCAGCAATGGTTTTCTCCTGTTCATCACCTATGAGCCGGTTCCGGAAGCTCATGATATTTTCAAAAGATTTACTAGGGTATTTGATCAGACCTACACTCGCTTTCTGGATCTGAAAAAAGCGGAAAAACAGGCGCGCGAGTCCCGGATTGAAGCGGCTCTGGAAAGGGTGCGGTCAAGGGCGATGGCCATGCAAACTTCCGATGAGCTGAAAGATGTGGCACTGGAGCTCAGAACCCAAATGGGCCTTCTTGGCCAGAAAGACCTGGAGGTCTGTGCCATCCATCTGTATGAAGAGCATGAGGACCTTTTTGAATCCTGGGGAGCCATGCATGCACAGGGTGAAGAAGACAAACTCATTCAGGGACAGGCCCTGTTTCCAAAATCCGGATCGCTCATTATTGACGAGATGATGGATTATTACGCATCAGATCAGAGAGAATATGTGCTGGTAAATGAAGGCGAAAAGGCCGAGCAGTGGTTTGAACTGTTAAAGGAATACTCTCCTGATGCATATGAATACATTTCAGATGCCGCTGCGAACCTTGCATCAAACGAAATGAAAGCGTATTGGGCGATGTCTGATTTTTCCGGTGGGTCGCTGGTGATGGTCACCTATTCGTATCCTGACGAGGACTCAAGAAATCTGCTGCGAAAAACGGCCAATGTATTCGGCCTTGCATACAAACGCTTCAGAGATCTGCAAAAGGCAGAGGAAAGCACCCGCAGAGCCCGGCAGCAGGCCTCGCTCGACCGTGTTCGCGCTGATATATCCTCTATGCGATCCGCGGAAGATCTCGACAGGGTTACACCGTTGATCTGGAACGAACTAACCACACTGGGTATCCCCTTCATCCGATGCGGCGTATTTATCATGCACGAAGATGAAGAACAAATTGAGGTTTATCTATCTAAACCCGACGGAACCTCCCTCGCGATGATGCATCTCGGCTTTGATTCAAATGACCTTACTGTTCGAAGCGTAAACGCCTGGCAAAAAGGGAGTGTCTACAAGCAGCACTGGACTCGGGAAGAGTTTCTGGAGTGGGGCCAATCGATGATGGAGCAGGGACAGGTTTCTGACCTTGAATCATACCAGGGCGCTGAAGAAGCACCTGATTCGCTTCATCTGCAGTTTTTACCGTTTAACCAGGGAATGCTTTATGTAGGATCAACGAATCCACTCGACGAGGAAGAGATCAGCCTGTCGGAATCCCTGGCTAAAGCGTTCTCCATCGCCTATTCCCGGTACGAAGACTTCGTGAAACTCGAAAAAGCCAAAGCGGGAATTGAAGAGGCACTGACCGAACTCAAAGCTACCCAGTCGCAATTGGTCCAGCAGGAAAAACTCGCTTCCCTTGGCCAGCTCACCGCCGGTATTGCCCATGAGATCAAGAACCCGCTGAATTTTGTGAATAATTTTTCGGAGGTGAGTATTGAGATGGTTGATGAGGCGAGGGAGGAGCTTTCAGCTGTCAGCCGTCAGCTATCAGGCGACGATAAAGAAAAAGTGGAGGATGCTCTCGAAGTTCTAAATGACATCGAAGCCAATCTGCGTAAAATCCACGAACACGGCTCCCGTGCCGATAGCATCGTAAAATCGATGTTACAACACTCTCGCGGAGGAGACGGAAAAATGGAGCCCTCCCCTCTCAATCCACTCATTAAAGAGTATGTAAACCTGGCCTTTCATGGAATGCGTGCCGGTAAAGAACCCATAAATTTAGATATTGACTTACAACTGGATGAGAAAGTTGGTGAAGTGCCGCTAATTGCAGAGGACTTCTCAAGGGTGATTTTGAATTTGTGTAATAATGCGTTTGATGCCATAAGGGACAAGCAGACGATTGACGGGGGATCGGAGACAGAGTATATTCCCAAACTCATCGTACGCACCAAATCCGAGAACGGCCACATCACTATCGAAATCGAAGACAATGGTCCTGGTATCCCCGACGACATCAAAGACAAAATCCTGCAGCCGTTTTTTACGACGAAGAAAGGGACGCAAGGTACCGGGCTGGGGTTGAGCATCACGCATGATATAATCAAAGCCCATGGTGGTACACTCGACATTGAAAGCAGTCATTCCGGTACAAAAATGATAATTACACTCAGCAAATCATCCCTCATCCAGAATAAAAATGGCAGCAAAGGAAAATAACGACAATCTATTAAAACAGCACAAAGCGGAACTGGCCCTGATCAACAGTGTTCAGCAGGGACTATTGGCCAAGAAGGATATGCAGGAGATTTACGAGCTGATCGGCGAAGAACTGAGGGATCTGTTCGATGCACAGGTTACCGGCATCTATACATTCGATTTGGACGCGGGTCAGGAGCATTTTCAGTACCTCTTTGAGGATGGCGAAAGGCTGTACCCGGAATCCCGGCCCCTGAATCAGATCCGGTTGTGGCTGATCAAAAACGCTGATGTGCTTCTGGTAAATGAAAATGCAGACGAAAAAATTGAAAAGATAACCGGTGATAAGCATGAAGCGGTACCCGGAACCAGGCTGCCCAAATCGCTCCTGTTTGTGCCGTTAATCGTAGATAAATATGTAACTGGATGCCTGAGCCTGCAAAATCTTGATCGTGAAAACGCCTTCAATGAATCGGATGTGCAACTGTTGAATACACTGGCTAACAGTATCAGCATTGCCCTTGAAAACGCCCGCCTGTTCAACGAAACCGAACAGCGAAACGCCGAACTGGCCGTCATCAACAGTGTTCAGCAGGGCCTGGTGGCTGAGATGGATATGCAGGGGATCTATGAGCTTGTCGGTGAAAAAATCAGAACCTTGTTTGATGCCCAGGTGGTAATTATTGCCACACTAAACCGCATGGATGCCGTCGAACACTTTCAGTATTTGTTTGAAAATGGTGAACGGGTACATCCTGCCCCTCGACCCTATGATATGATTCGGGAGCGCCTTATCAGTACCCAGAAATTGATCCTGATTGAGGAAAACTCGGCCCAGGCCGTAGAAACGATTACCGGAAAAAAACCCCAAGCTGTTCCGGGGACTGAATGGCCCAAATCGATGGTCTACGTGCCGTTGAAAGTCGGCGATACCGTTCCCGGATACGTAAGTCTTCAGAATCTGGATCGGGAATTCGCCTTCAGCAGCTCGGATGTACGCATGCTCAGCACCCTGGCCAACAGTATGAGCGTGGCTCTTGAAAACGCCCGCCTGTTCAATGAAACCGAACAGCGTAATGCTGAACTGGCCGTCATCAACAGCGTGCAGCAGGGCCTGGTGGCCGAAATGGAAATGCAGGGAATTTATGAGCTGGTCGGAAACCGGGTGAGGGAATTGTTCGACGCGCAGGTGGTGGGGATCAACACCATCGATATTGATACCAATATGGAATACTTCCACTATTTCTATGAAGACGGTGGACGTATCTATCCGGCTGCCAGGCCGCTCGATAAGATCAGGCAGCGCCTCGTTGAAACGAAAAAGCTCATCTTTATTAATGATGACCTGATCAACCGGATGGAGGAAATAACGGGCAGTCCCATCAAGGCCATACCCGGTACGGTAATGCCTAAATCGGTACTGTTTGTACCCATGGTAGTGGGTGATACGGTACGCGGCTATGTTAGCCTGCAGAACCTGGACAGGGAGCATGCGTTCAGTGAGTCTGATGTGCGGTTGCTTGGTACCCTGGCTAACAGTATGAGTGTGGCCCTTGAAAACGCGCGTCTGTTCAACGAAACCACTCGCCTACTGGCAATTACCGAACAGCGCGCCACCGAAATGCAGACCGTTAACCGCATTAGCCAGGCCTTGGTATCACAGCTTGAATTCGACGCCCTCGTTAAACTGGTTGGCGAACTCATGATCGAAACCTTCAAAGCTGATATCGTCTATGTTGCCATTTATGATGAAAAAACAGACATGATTAATTTCCCATACGAACACGGTGACAAAAACGAACCGCGCAAATTTGGTGACGGCTTAACCGAACGAATCATCGCCAGCAATGAGCCCCTGCTCATCAATAAAGATGTCGATGAAATCCGAGCCCAGCTTAAAGCACGGCAGATTGGCCGGGTAATGGCCTCTTTCCTCGGAGTTCCGGTACAAATTGGTAAAAAACCAATAGGTGTAATCAGTGTTCAAAGCACCGAAGAGGAAAATCGCTTCAATGAAAACGACATGCGGTTACTCAATACCATTGCAGCCAGTGTCAGTGTTGCCATGCAGAATGCGGATGCATACCAAAAAATGCGTTCAGCTTTAATCGATTTGGAAGCGGCGCAAGAACAACTTGTTCAGCAGGAGAAACTCGCCAGTCTTGGTCAACTCACCGCCGGAATTGCCCATGAGATTAAGAATCCGCTGAATTTTGTAAATAACTTTTCGGAGGTGAGTTTGGAGATGATTGAGGAGGCAAGAGAAGAGCTGTCAGCGATCAGCGGGCAGCTTTCAGCAGAAGATGCACGGAGGGTAAATGAAACTCTCGAAATCCTGGATGACATGAAATCCAATCTGGCCAAGATCCACGAACACGGCTCTCGCGCCGACTCCATCGTCAAATCGATGTTGCAACACAGCCGTGGTGGGGATGGAAAAATGGAGCCGACACTGTTAAATTCACTTGTGAAAGAATACGGGAACCTAGCCTTTCACGGGATGCGGGCCGGGAAGGATCCGATCAATGTGGTAATTGATTTGCAACTGGATGAATCGATTGGGAACGTATCACTGGTTGCGGAAGACTTTTCCAGGGTGATTTTGAATTTGTGTAATAATGCGCTTGATGCGATGAGGGATAAGCTGTCAGCTGACAGCTCACAGCCGTCAGTTTATCAACCCAAATTAACAATACGTACACTTCAAAATGATAAAGTAGTGACCATCGAAATCGAAGACAACGGTCCAGGCATTCCCGATGAGATCAAAGACAACATCTTGCAGCCTTTCTTCACCACGAAAAAGGGAACACAGGGTACCGGACTGGGGCTGAGCATTACAAACGACATTGTAAAAGCGCATGGCGGAAAAATTGAGATTAATAGCAGTAAAAATGGTACTATTATAGCTGTAAAATTAAATACATCGCATTAAATTCAGCATCTATGGAAAAAACGGACGTGACTGAAATCATCGCCAGATTGGAACAGCGTGAAGCTGAACTTGCCGTTATTAACAGCGTTCAGGAAGCCCTTGCAGCCAATATGGCCATGCAGGGAATCTATGATTTGGTAGGCGATCGGATTCGGGACCTGTTTGATGCACAAGTAGCCGCAATCGGTATTTTTGATCATGAAAACAGTGTTGAAATTTTTAAATACCTCTATGAAAAAGGGGAACGGTATTACCCTGAGCCACGCCCTATTGATAAAATCCGCCAACGGCTGATCAAAACCCGGAAAATGATCTGGATAAATGATAATGCGGCTGAAGCTTTTACAACTATCACCGGAGAAGCGCCAAAAGCCGTACCCGGCACCGGATTTCCTAAATCCATGCTTTTTGTACCGCTAACGGTTGGCGACAGCGTGCAAGGGTATGTATCCCTTCAAAACCTGGACCGGGAGCAGGCATTCAGTGAATCGGATGTACAGCTTTTAAATACTCTCGCCAATACCATGAGTGTGGCCCTTGAAAATGCGCGCCTGTTCAATGAAACTGAACAGCGAAATGCTGAACTGGCTGTAATTAACAGCGTGCAAGAGGGATTGGTAGCCGAAATGGACATGCAGGGAATTTATGACCTGGTTGGGGATCGTATCCGAGACCTTTTTGACGCCCAGGTAACCGCTATCATATTATTTGACCTGGATGAGAAGCTGGAAGAATTTAAGTACCTGTTTGAAGACGGAGACCGCCTATATCCAAGCAAACGGCCCTATGACAAGGTCAGGGAAAAAATCATTGAAGATCGTAAAACACTATTTTTTAATGAGAGTGCCGCGGAAAAATTATCCAATATCAATGGGGAACTTCACAAACCTGTGCCCGGAACCAGGGTTGCACAATCTGCACTCTATGTACCGCTCATGCTGGGGAACAATGTACAGGGGTATGTTACTCTGCAAAACCTGGACCGCGAACACGCATTCAGCGAATCGGATGTACGGCTGTTAAGCACACTTGCAAATTCCATGAGTGTAGCCCTTGAAAATGCACGGCTCTTTAACGAATCAGAACAGCGCAATGCTGAACTGGGGGTGATCAACAGTGTACAGCAGGGGTTGGTAGCCGAAATGGATATGGAAGGAATCTATGAGCTGGTTGGCGAAAGAATCCGGGAACTTTTTGATGCACAGGTAGCCGCAATCGTTACTTTTGATTATGAACAAAAGAAGGAAGAATTTGCTTATCTATATGAAGATGGCGGACGCCTCTATCCAAATCCACGCTCCTACGATAAGGTTCGGGAAAAAATTATCAGTGATAAAAAAACGCTCCTCTTAAATGCGAATGCGGCCGAGGAGATGTCCAAAATCAATGAAAAACCTTTTAAACCTGTTCCCGGAACTCAAACCGCTAAGTCCGTTCTCTATGTTCCAATGGTTGTCGGGGATTCTGTACGTGGATATGTAACCTTGCAAAATCTGGATCGGGATCATGCTTTTGCACAATCGGATGTGAGGCTGCTCGAAACTCTGGTCAACAGCATGAGTGTGGCGCTGGAAAATGCCCGACTCTTCAACGAAACCACACGTCTTCTGGCCATTACCGAACAGCGAAATGCAGAGCTTGCCGTCATAAACAGCGTACAGGATGGCCTGGTAAGGGAAATGGATATGCAGGCGATTTATGAACTGGTCGGGGACCGGATTTGTGAAGTGTTAAACACCCAAACATTGCTGATAAGAACATTTAATCATGAAAATCAGGTTGAAAACTGGGAATATGCCGTTGAAAACGGTAAGCGGCTGGAGGTAGAACCCCGGCCGTTTATTTGGGCAAATCAATATCTGATTAAAGAGAAAAAACCGATTCTTATCAACAAAGATTACATCGAAACGGCAAAAAAATACGGTGATAAAGATCGGGGAGTTACAAAAGGCCTGCCGCCAAAATCTGCTATTTTTGTTCCGATGGTTGTGGGAGATGTGGTTGTGGGATCTGTGAGCCTTCAGAATGTGGAAACGGAAAACGCATTCAGTGAAAGTGACCTTCAGTTGATTACGACCCTTACCAACAGTATGAGTGTCGCGGTGGAAAATGCACGTCTTTTTAACGAAACCACTCGCCTTCTGTCAGAGACCGAACAGCGTGCTACAGAGCTGCAAACCGTAAACCGGATTAGCCAGGCGCTTGTTTCACAACTCGATTTTGATGCACTCATCACTCTTGTGGGTGAGCTGATGAAGGAGACATTCAAAGCCGATATCGTATATGTTGCTATGTATGATGAGGCCTCTGATTTGATCCAATTCCCTTATGAATACGGTGATAAAAATGAGCCGCGAAAGTTTGGGGATGGATTCACGGAGAGGATCATCACCAATAATGAACCCTTATTGATTAACAAAGGAATTCAGGAAATCAGGGAGCAGTTAAAAGCAAAACGGATCGGACGGGTTACCTCCTCTTTTCTTGGTGTTCCTGTGCAAATTGGTAGAAAACCCATTGGGGTTATCAGTGTTCAAAGCACGGAAGAAGAGAACCGGTTTCATGAAAATGACTTGCGCCTTCTCTCAACGATTGCTGCCAACGTAAGTGTGGCGATGCAAAATGCCGATGCGTATGAAAAACTGAAGTCTGCACTGGATGAATTGAAAGCCGCCCAGGAGCAGCTTGTACAGCAGGAAAAACTGGCCAGCCTGGGCCAACTGACCGCAGGTATCGCCCATGAAATCAAAAATCCGCTCAATTTTGTAACTAATTTTTCAGATTTATCGATTGAATTAATAGAAGAAGCCCGTGAAGAGATCAATCGATTATCGTCTAATGGAAAGATAGATGTTGAAGAATTGAGTGCAATTTTAAACGATATCGATGCGAACCAACAGAAAATTTTTGAACACGGCACCCGGGCTGACAGTATTGTGAAATCGATGCTGCAACACAGCCGGGGAGGCAGTGGGAAAATGGAACCTACGAATGTAAATGCAATCATTAAAGAGTTTGTAAATCTTGCATTTCATGGAATGCGTGCAAGTAAAAATCCTATAAATGTTGATATTCAGTTTGAACTGGATGAATCGATCGACAAGGTTCCATTGATTACGGAAGATTTTAGCCGGGTTATTTTGAACCTATGCAATAATTCTTTTGATGCGATGAGGGAGAAGGTGTCGGCAGACAGCTCGCAGAAGTCAGCCTATCTTCCCAAATTAACAGTTCGCACGTCGTCGGAGAATGGAAAGTTGGTTATCGAAATCAATGACAACGGCCCGGGTATTCCCAAGGAGATTAAGGACAAAATTATGCAGCCGTTTTTTACGACAAAAAAAGGGACGGAAGGGACCGGCCTGGGGCTATCCATCACTAATGATATTATAAAGGCTCATGGGGGATTACTGGAAATCAAAAGTGAAAAAAATGGCACCAGTATGATGATTAAACTGAGCAAACATCAATGAATCCGTTAAGGACATGAAAAAAAGCGATCGGGATTTATCTGCAACACTTCTGCAACGGGAAGCTGAAATTGCTGTTATCAACAGTGTTCAACAAGGACTTCTTGCCAAAATGAAAATGCAGGAAATATATGATTTGGTTGGCGAAAAAATTCGGGAGCTTTTTGATGCTCAGGTTGTAGGGATCTGTACATTTAATCATGAAAACAAGACAGAAAATTTTCATTATCTATTTGAGGATGACCAGCTTCATGATATACAACCCCGCCCTATCGATAATCTGCGTGTACGGCTTATAGAAATGGGTGAACTGATTCTTATAAACGAAAATGCAGATGAAGCCTGGAGAGAGATTACCGGTGAAGAACCGACCGTAGCTGAAGGCACAAAACCCACTAAATCTGCATTATATGTACCCATGAAAGCCGGGGAGGTAGTTTTTGGTTATATCACATTGCAAAATCTGGATCGTGAACACGCTTTCAGTGATTCGGATGTACAGCTTTTAAATACACTTGCCAATAGTATCAGTATAGCCCTTGAAAATGCCCATCTTTTTAACGAAACCGAACAGCGAAATGCAGAATTAGCGATTATCAACAGTGTTCAGGAGGGTCTTGTGGCAGAGATGGATCTTCAGGGAATATATGACCTGGTGGGTGAGCGGGTCAGAAAAATATTTGATTCCCAGGTTACAGTAATTGCAGTTTTTAATCTTGATAAACAAACTGAAGAATTCAGATACGTTTTTGAGGATGGGAAACGGTACTATCCGACACCTAGAAGAAATGATGAAATACGTAAATACCTGATTCAGCATAAGAAAAAAATTCACATCAATTCAGATGCCCTCAATGAAGTAAAAAAAGTTGGTGCTTCAACGAAAGCTGCTCCCGGCACTGAATTCCCAAAATCGATGGTATATGTCCCGCTGGTAATTAACGATCAGGTGAAAGGATATGTTAGCCTTCAAAACCTGGACCGTGAATACGCCTTTAGTGATAGTGATGTGCAGTTGTTAAGTACTCTTGCCAATAGCATGAGTGTGGCACTCGAAAATGCCCGTCTTTTCAATGAAACCGAACAGCGAAATGCAGAGCTGGCGGTCATCAACAGTGTGCAGGAAGGCCTGGTAGCTGAAATGGATATGCAGGGGATTTATGATCTGGTAGGGGATCGAATTCGGGAGCTTTTTGATGCTCAAGTGGCTGCAATTTGTACGTTTGATCACGACAAGAAAACCGAAAATTTCAATTATGTCTTTGAAAATGGGGAACGGTTTTATCCGGGGGAACGACCCATTGATAATCTTCGTGAATATTTGATTAAAACTCAGAAGCTGATCCATATAAATGAAGATGCTGACGAAACAATAGCTTCTATTATTGGCGAAGAGGCTCCTAAAGCTGTGCCGGGCACTCGTGAACCAAAATCCCTGCTGTATGTTCCTCTTCAAATAGGTAACTCTATTCGCGGGTATGTATCGTTACAAAATCTCGACCGTGAACAGGCATTCAGTGAATCCGATGTGCAACTTTTGAGCACCCTTGCCAACAGTATGAGTGTGGCTCTCGAGAACGCACGTCTCTTCAATGAAACCGAACAGCGAAATGCGGAGCTGGCTGTAATTAACAGCGTGCAGGAAGGCCTGGTAGCAGAAATGGACCTGCAGGGTATTTATGATCTGGTCGGTGACCGGCTTAGAGATCTGTTTGATGCTCAGGTTGCAGCTATCTGTACCTTTAACCATGAGAGTCGTACTGAAAAATTTCAGTATCTGTTTGAAAATGGCGAGCGTTATTATCCCGGAGAAAGGCCGATCGATAAACTTCGAAACTATCTGATCCAATCCCAAAAACTGATCTGGATCAATGAAAATGCTTCTGAGGCATTTACTTCCATTACCGGTGAGACACAAACATCTGTACCGGGTACCAAATTGGCTAAGTCTATGGTCTATGTACCTCTGATTATCGGAGATACAGTTCGCGGTTATGTAACCCTTCAAAATGTTGACCGCGAATTTGCATTCAGTGAATCAGATGTGCGACTGCTGAGCACCCTGGCCAACAGTATGAGTGTAGCCCTTGAAAACGCGCGGCTTTTCAATGAAACCGAACAGCGAAATGCGGAGCTGGCCGTTATCAACAGCGTGCAGGAAGGCCTCGTAGCCGAAATGGACCTTCAGGGGATTTATGATTTGGTGGGTGATAAAATTAGAGACCTCTTTGATTCGCAGGTTACGGCTATTATTACTTTTGATACCGAAAGTAAAATGGAAGATTTCAAGTACCTGTTCGAAGATGGGGAGCGGTTATATATTGATAAACGACCGTATGATAAAGTGAGAGAGAAGCTCATTCAAGAACAAAAAACACAGCTGTTTAATGAAAAAGCAGCTCAAACGATGTCCGAAATCAACGGGGTCGTTTTTAAACCGGCGCCGGGTACTGCAATGCCTCAGTCAGTATTGTTAGTTCCGATGATTGTAGGAAGCAACGTTCGCGGTTATGTGACCCTTCAAAATCTGGACAGGGAAAATGCGTTCAGTGAGTCAGATGTACGCCTGTTAAATACGCTGGTTAACAGTATGAGTGTGGCCCTGGAGAACGCCCGGTTATTTAATGAAACAACACGCCTTCTGGCCGAAACAGAGCAGCGAAATGCAGAATTGGCTGTCATTAACAGTGTACAGGAAGGCCTTGTGCGGGAAATGGATATGCATGCCATTTATAACCTGGTCGGAAATCGTATTTGTGAAGTGCTCAATACCCAAACCCTCCTCATTCGCACATTTGACCATGAAAATAAACTTGAAACCTGGGAGTTTGCAATTGAGAACGGTGAAAGGCTATACAGTGAACCCCGTCCATTTATCTGGGCAAATGAACATTTGATTAAAACTAAAGAAGCGTTATTAATCAATGAAAATTATACAGAAACGTCCAAAAAATATGGCGGTAAAGGGGTTTCCAAAGGGCATCCCCCAAAATCCGGCGTTTTTGTACCCATGATTGTAGGGGATGATGTAAAAGGTTCGGTAAGCCTGCAAAACATCGAAAAGGAACATGCATTTACGGATTCCGATGTGCGCCTTTTAGCCACTCTTACCAACAGTATGAGTGTAGCTATTGAAAATGCCAGACTCTTTAACGAAACCGTTCGTTTATTGCAGGAAACAGAGCAGCGAGCGGCTGAAATGCAAACGGTTAATAACATTAGCCGGGCGTTGGTTTCACAGCTTGAGTTGGACAAGCTTATAGAGCTGGTTGGCAATCAGATGAAAGATACCTTTAAAGCGGATATCGTTTATCTGGCTCTTTACGATGTCGAATCCAATATGCTCAACTTTCCTTATACCTATGGTGAAACCATTCAATCAAGGCCTTTTGCAAATAATATCACTGAAAAAATTATTAAAACCAGGAAGCCGCTACTTGTAAATCAGGAGCTTGAAAAAACATATGAGCAGCTTAAACTTGAAAAAAAGGGGGAGTGGGTGGAATCATTCCTGGGCGTGCCTATTATTGCCGGGAAGGAGTCGATCGGTGTAATCAGCGTTCAAAGTAAAAACCGAAGTACTCGATTTGATGAATACGACCAGCGTCTGCTTACCACGATTGCTGCCAATGTAGGTGTGGCGATGCAAAATGCAGAGGCGTATCAAAAATTGCAGTCTGCATTAACGAATTTGAAATCCGCCCAGGAGCAGCTTGTGCAGCAGGAGAAGCTTGCCAGTCTGGGTCAGTTAACGGCCGGAATCGCACACGAAATCAAAAATCCGCTCAATTTTGTGACTAACTTTTCGGATGTAAGTATTGAAATGATCGAAGAGGTGAAGGAAGAGTTGTCAGCTGTCAGCCGTCAGCTTTCAGAGAGTTCCCTCACTTCCAATGCTTCCGCCAATGGAGGGTCTAATACCGGCGCGAATGATAAAACGGGGGATATGAGCCATATGGAAGACGCCCTCGAAATTCTTGATGATATTGCAGGCAATCTTCGCAAAATATACGAACACGGAACCCGTGCCGACGGTATCGTAAAATCTATGTTGCAACACAGCCGGGGTGGCAGCGGGAAAATGGAGCCGACGGATGTAAATACGGTGCTCAAAGAGTTTGTAAACCTTGCATTCCATGGGATGAGGGCCAGTAAAAATCCGATCAATGTTGATATTGATCTCGATTTGGACAGTTCCATTGGAAAAGTGCCGATGATAACAGAGGATTTTTCGAGGGTGATCTTGAATTTGTGTAATAATGGGTTTGATGCGATGAGGGAAAAACTGTCAGCGGCCAGCGAACAGCCGTCAGATCCTTATAATGCAAAATTAACGATTCGGACAAAAGCACAGAATGGGAATGTTGTTTTAGAAATAGAAGATAACGGGACGGGAATACCTGATAAAATTAAGGATAAAATCTTGCAGCCGTTTTTTACGACAAAAAAAGGGACCGAAGGAACAGGGCTGGGACTATCTATTACAAATGATATTGTGAAAGCACACGGGGGTTCTATGAATATTTCATCTGAATTTGGAGTGGGTACGACATTCACCATTATGTTACCGAACTAATGAAAGAATGTTATATTATTGCAAAAGGTTTAAAGAGTGATTGAAGAGTGTTATTCTAACAGGTCGTTTTTAATGAATCAAAATCTATAAATACAGACAGTATAAAGATGATAAAAATTTTAGTAGTTGATGATGAAAAAGATGTAGAGATGCTCTTCAGACAGAAGTTCAGGAAAGAGATACGGAGCAATCAAATTCACATGGAATTCGCATTTTCAGGGAATGAAGCTCTGGATGTCCTCGGCAGCTCGGAACCACCGGATGTTGTTTATGTCTTTTCAGACATCAATATGCCCGGAATGTCCGGATTGGAACTCCTTGAAAAAGTGAGAAAAAAATATCCGGCGATTAAAGTATCCATGATCTCTGCGTACGGTGATCAGGAGAATTATGAACGTGCCATCGCATCCGGAGCCCGGGAATTTTTTACGAAACCAATTGATTTCGATTCATTGAAAGATGAAATCAACAAGATGATTAAACCAAAATAGTGAACCATATGAATTCTCAAATAAGGAAAATACTTGTTGTTGATGATGAGCCGGATCTGCAAATGCTTATGCTCCAGAAATTCAGGCATAAGGTTAAATCAAAAGAGTATGAATTTTTATTTGCTGAAAATGGAAGTGAGGCTTTGGAGTCTCTGAAGGTTAATAATGATGTTTCTTTGGTTTTGAGTGATATCAATATGCCGCGAATGGATGGACTCACCCTGCTGAATGAACTTCAAAACCTGGAACGGCCGGACCTCAAAACGGTCATGGTTTCGGCATACGGCGATATGGAAAACATCCGTACTGCGATGAACAGGGGAGCCTATGATTTTGTAACAAAGCCGATTGATTTTAAGGATATGGAGACCACGATTGAAAAATCATTTCAGGAAATAGAACGAATTTATCGCTCTCTGGAAGTGGAAAAACAGTTGGAATCAATTAATTTTGATCTGGACATGGCTGCCAGAATTCAGCAGAAGCTGCTCCATCAGGATTTCCCGGTCTTTTCGGATGATGACCGTTTTGGTGTATATGCCAATATGATTGCTGCCAAACATGTAGGCGGTGATTTTTTTGATTTTCTAATGATAGATGATGACCATTTAATCTTTTTTATAGGTGATGTGGCCGGTAAAGGGATGCCTGCCGCCATCTATATGGCTGTTTGTAAAACGATGCTGAAAGCGATCGCTTCTGAAGTATCCGATCCGGCGGAATGCATCAATAAGGTAAACAACATGCTGATTCCCGAGAGTGACATGTCGACATTTGTTACCGTTTTTATTGGCGTGTTAAATGTAAAAACCGGGGAACTGAATTATTGCAATGGCGGACATAACCTCCCCTATATTGCATCTGAAAAAGGAGAAGTTACTGAAATAGAGGATGTAGGGGGTTTACTATTAGGTAAATTTGAGAATGCACCATATCAAAAAGGAACTGTACAGCTCAATCCGGGTGATACCATTGTAACGTTTACAGATGGAGTCACAGAAGCTGAAAATGAATCATCAGACTTTTTTGATGAAGAACGGGTCATCAGCTATTTAAAGAAAAATGGCCCCCGTGCACTTGATTCTCAAGTTAAAGGTTTGTTCCTGGAAGTGATGAAATTTGCCGGATCCGCAACACAATCTGATGATATCACAGTCTTATCCGTCCGCTATAACGGAAGCAAATAGTCATAGGTTGATCATTCACTGTATGAGTGAATGATCAAATCAGTTTATTAATATAGCTGAAGAACAGCACGCCTGCCTTTCAAAATAATAAATCTCTATTGATAAGCTTTTACAGCTTCATCCAGTGTTTTGTAGTGGTCAAAAACCGTGATGAGTTTTGTTACGATCAGCAAACTTTCAATTCTGTCCGAAGCTCCACAAATTTTCAAGTCTCCACCGGCATTCCGCAAACTGGTAAGAGTTGAAATCAAGATTCCAAGTCCGGACGAATTCATAAACGTCACTTTACTCAAATCAGCTACAACATTTGTTTTGCCCTCTTCTATGAACTTTTTAATGTCATCAGATAAGCCTGTAGCTGAAGGCCCGCCCATTGCTTTCCCCTTAAATGTCAGGATCACTGTGTTATATTGTTCTGATACTGAATATTTCATGTACGTTGTGTTTGTTTGATGTTAAAATATGTTTTGGTTGTCTGAAATAAACTGATTTATGCTAAATATGCTATTTTTTTATCAAAAAATCTTAAAAACAGCCAAATAAAATTATCTCAACTAACTTGAATAAAACTATTGACTTTTACTTTTTTAATTAGAATTCTAAATTTTCCAAACCAAACGTATATTAGCGGGAAGTAAAGTTCCCGGTATCAGATCCTATTTGGATGTTTTTGAAATAAAATTGAATCAAAACCAAGCCAAAAGGGATTAAATTAATGTGACCCCGAACAGTCAGGCTTTATATCATTTTTTTGAAGTATGATGATTACATGAATCGAATAATGAATATTTCAAAAGTTTTACCCCTAAATTTGACCCATTTTGTCCTGCAGGTTAGTTTGTTTCTAATCTTAGTATCCTTACCAAAAGAGTCTCTTAAAGCCCAATTATTGGGAAACCCATTTATTTATAATTTTCTCCCCGAGGAGTACCAAGCCCATAATCAGTCATGGGAAATAACAGAACTTTCCAATGGTCACATTGCCATAGCAACAGGGAACGGTATTGTACTATTTGACGGAGAAGAGTTTGAAATGGTTAGGGGTACTCCCTTAATGATTACTGATCTGCTTACCACCTCATCCGGAAAAACATACTACGGCATGTCCAACAGGTTCGGCCAAATCGTACCGGATTCTATGGGTTATCCATCTTACCATCACTTACAGGATTTGATGGATGAAGAGCATAGAGAATTTGGAGCCTTTCACAATATGATCGAATGGGAAGATGATATTCTTGTATCAACTCGTGACAAATTGTTTCGGTTTGATGGTGAGCAGTTTACATCGATTGTTTCTATTGAAAACAATCTGTTCAATATTTTTAAAGTAAATGACAAACTATATCTGGGAGAAGTGAAAACCGGGTTACTGACTATTACTGAGAATTTTGATCTTGAAGTAGCCCCCGGCGGAGAAGCTTTGACCGACGATATGATCCCATATTTCATGCTTCCTTACAATGAAAACCAGGCTCTTATAGGAACGGTGAGAAGGGGTCTATACCTTTATCAAACCCATGAAACTGAGGATTCACCGGAAGGTACATTGACACCTTTTGTGAATGAAATTAATGACGATCTAATTGGCGGTTCAGCAACCTACGGTATCACTTTGAGCAATGGGCATTACGCGATCGGAACTTCAACCCAAGGAGTTTTTATCATGAATCGCCAAGGTGAACTTGTTCAGAGAATTTATAAAGAAAATGGACTTGAGGTTGATGTTGTAACCGGTCTCTATGAGGATCAGAATGGAAATTTATGGATTGCAATGAATTATGGGTTTGCGATTGCAGAAATTCAAAATCCAATCTCTTTTTATGACGATAGAAATGGATTGGAAGGAACTGTCTTATATGCGATGGAGGTCGACGAGCGACTCTATGTGGCAACCTCTCTGGGACTCTTTCATTTGGAGGGGAATAAATTTGTTGCGAATCCTAATGTTACTGCTTTAACCTGGGATTTAGCTCAATATGAGAATCCGGATTCACCGGGCGATCTTAGTGTTCTGGCAGCCAATAATCATGGCATATACCTCGTCAATGATATGGAAACTACACGATTGTCTGAAATTTATGGAGCAAGTGTGATGCAATCCAAAGTGAATCCGCAACGCATTTATGTGGGAACACTAAACGGAATATTCTTCATCGAAAAACAGGGAGATCAATTTATTTCATCCGATGAAATCATACGCACTGAGAGCCCGGCAAGGCAACTGCTGGAAGATAAATCCGGTGGAATTTGGGTCGCCACTCAAGCTCATGGAGTGCGTTATGTTCACCCCGACTTTGATCCGGATCAGGTACAAGTTTACACGGATGATGAAAACTATTTTGTGAACCACAATCCAACGATGCAGATGATTGAGGATACTCTTTATGTGTCTACAATCACCAACTTCTATAGATTTGATTCAGTGAGAGATACGTTTGAAGAGTGGAGAATACCGGATTTACCTGAAGAAGAGATTTTGGGAATTTATCGCTTTTATCACAAGGATGGTACTGTATGGGCTGGAAGTTCTTCCGAACGACCCTATGTGACAGAATTCCGAAACTTTTTTTCTGATGATGCAGAAGTAAGTGGTGCTCAATTTCGAACCATACCTCAGACTGTTTCCCTTGTCATCAATGAAATTTTTAATGATATATGGTTTGGTAACGCCAATGGACTCTACCGCTATTCACTGGATGTTGATTCTAACATTGCCGAGTTACCGCAACCTCAAATTCGTAAAATCGATTTGATAACAGATACAATCCGAACATTTCTACCGATAATTGGAAATCAACTTGAGCAACCTTACGGAAATACACGATTTCGGTTTACCGTTGCGGCTCCCTGGTTTGATACAAGTCGAAACGTAGAGTATCGGTATCGCTTGGAAGGATATGATCAACAGTGGTCTGATTGGACCACAAATCATGTTGTGGAATATACAGCATTACTTGAGAATGAGTATCAGTTTCAAGTACAAGCTAGAAATAGAGCAGGAGTAGAAAGTTCTGTTGCCGCTCTCACTTTTGATATCAATCCACCTTGGGTTCGAACCATATGGGCTTATCTGATCTATTTCATATTGTTTGGATTCTTTATATACGGGACTATTCACTACTCAAATCGATATAAAACGCGCAAACTGGAGGCATTTAACAAGAAACTTGAACAAGAAGTACAAAAGCGATCGGAGGAGATTCGTCAACAAAATAAGATCTTGAGAGAGATGAATCGTGAAAAAAATAACTTTATGAATATTGCAGTGCACGATCTTAGAAATCCGCTTACGGGGATTCAGGCAATTGGTGAACTTTTGTCATTGAAAGATAGTAAACTCACTCAGGAGGAGATTCAAGAGATAGGCAAAACGATCAATCAGAGCTCAAATCGAATGTTTGAATTAATTGAAAACTATCTCAATGTGCATCGTATCGAACAGCGGGAAATCACTGCAAAGCCGGAGCCTGTGTCCGCTCATGAATTAATTCAGAGAACAATAAAACGCTTCAGTAAAAAGTTAGCTCACAAAAAAATGAGTATAAAACCTCCGGAATCAAATGTGGATGTTGTTCTATATTCGGACCCACTGTTGACCAGTCAGATTATTGAAAATCTACTCTCAAATGCGATAAAATATTCACCGTTTGGATCTGAAATTACCATAGGTATTCAAGCAGTTGATTCCAGAGGAGAGATCTATGTACGTGACGAGGGCCCCGGTATTCCAAAAGATAAACAGGATCAACTTTTTAAAAAATTTAGTAAAATCGGAAGCAAACCAACAGGGGATGAGGTCTCCATTGGGCTGGGTTTATCCATTGTAAAGCAACTCGCTGAAATGATGAATGGCGAGGTTCGATGTGAAAGTGAATCGGGGATAGGATCTACTTTTTATGTAAATCTGCCGCAGGCAAAAGCAGCAGAAACATATTAAACTTAATTTTTAAGTTACTACATTGGCCGAATTGTCAATACCCCGCTGCCTGTCCATCCACTCTGGACTCGGATGCTCCAAAATAGACTCCTTTTTCATGGTCTTTTAAGATTCCCTGATACCTGCCGAAAAACTCCATCCCTATTTGCACCCTGTGTCCTCTGGACCGTAATGCACGCACCGTTTCATAATCAATAGCAGACTCTAAGTGAAGGGTTCCGCCATCTTCCAGAATATCAGGCAGATCATCCGTCGGTTGGGTCGACCCGGCATGCATCCATCGCAGCGCATCACCGGCTGCCTGAATATTCATACCAAAATCGATCACATTGGTAATCAGACTCAAATGTCCGACCGGCTGATACCCGCCACCCATATTCCCGAAACTGAACCATGGTTTTCCATCTTTCATTGCAAAACCCGGTATAATGGTGTGAAACGGCCTTTTACCCGGTTCATAGGCATTCGGGTGGTCCGGATCGAGTGAAAAGAGTTCCCCCCTGTTTTGCAGGCTAAATCCGGTGCCCGGAACAACAAAACCAGTTCCCATACCGCGAAAATTACTTTGAATCAGCGACACCATATTGCCATCCTTATCTGCGGTTGTCAGATAAATGGTACCGCCTTGATGCAATCCATCAACTCCCGATACCACTCTCCGGGCCGCTCTGTCAGTGATCAGTTCCCTGCGTTCTGCCGCATACTCTTTTGATAGAAGCTTATCCAAAGGCTGATCGTAAAAATCGGAATCCGCATAATATTTTGCACGATCTTCATAGACTAATTTTTTGGCCTCAACCATCAAATGTAACGTCTCTTCCGATGCAAATCCCATCGACGAGAGATCGTAACCCTCAAGGATATTGAGCATTTGCAACACAGCGATGCCCTGACTATTCCCCCCTAATTGATAAATATCATATCCGCGATAGTTCACAGAAATAGGATCCACCCATTCAGACCGGTGTGAACTGAAATCTTCATATCGTAGATATCCTCCATGTTCACGCATGAACGCATCCATTTTTTCAGCAATCTCCCCTTCATAAAAAGCAGATCGCCCCTCTTCAGCCAACAGCCTGAATGTGTTCCCTAAATCAGGATTACTGAAAATTTCGCCTTTCTCCGGTGCGCGTCCGTCGATTGTAAAAGTTTCCACAAAAGCACCCGGCTGGCTGCTCAAAACCGGGACACTACGCTGCCAGGAATCTGCAATAGCCTCGGTGACCGGAAAACCATTTTCTGCGTAATAAATAGACTGCTCCAGAATGTCAGCCATGCTTAAAGACCCGAATCGTTCATGCATATCAAACCAGCCACCCACGGCACCCGGAACAGATACGGATAGCAGGGTTGATGGTGGAATGCGATTCGGGCTGCCCAGCTCATCAAGTTCTTCCATAAGCCGGTCATAGGATAAACCCATCGGAGACCGTCCACTGGCATTGATTGTGTATATCTGTCCGCTCTCTTCATGCCAGATAATGGCAAACAGATCCCCTCCTATTCCGTTACCGGTCGGTTCCATCAACCCCATGGCAGAATTAGCAGCAATGGCTGCATCAATCGCATTACCCCCTTTTTTCAATATATCCAGTCCGATTTGAGTGGCCAATGGATGGCTCGTTGCAACCATTCCGCGCTGACCAATCACTTCTGACCGGGTCTGAAAATGCTCCCCCGTTGGGCGGTCTATTTGTGCATGAACAGAATCGATCAGCAATGAGTTGAAGAGAAGTGATATTATCGGAACTAAAATAAATCTAAGCATACCAGGAGTGATTGGTTAATAGTTGGCTATTAAATGATACAACGGCAATTTAGGTTTCACAAATTTCTGAATGAAACGTTTTATTGTATTCGGTCGTTTCTTTCCTCATATACTGATTTTTTGCCGCTAAACATTTACATTTCAAAAAGTTTAATGAATGAACCTTTAGATTAATCGATGATTCAGGAATATCTTAATTCAGTAGAAAAATTTATCATTATTGGGGACCGGGTTTTAGTGAAACCCCGGGATATGGAGACTCATACCAAGAGCGGATTGGTTCTTCCCGCTTCTGTGAAAGAAAAAGAGGAAATTCATAGCGGATATATCATTAAAACGGGACCGGGTTATCCGATCCCATCACAGGAGATTGATGAACCCTGGAAAGATGGATCAGCAGACCCCAAATATATGGGGATGCAGGCGAAAGAGGGAGATTTAGCGATTTTCCTAAAAAACCGAACCTTTGAAATTGAATTTGAAAACGAGAAGTATCTGATCGTACCTCATGGAGCCATTTTGCTCCTGATTCGTGACGATTTAACCCTGGATTAATTAAACCATTATGAAAAGAATTGATTTTATAAAATACGCAGGCATGTTATCCGCAGGATTTACTATCCTGCCAACGTTGAGTTTTAAGCAAGAATCGCCTTTTACGCAGCTGAGAGGAGGTGTGGGTATTTTTTCTATGCAGGGAGGCACTATTGGGTGGTACACAACTGATAATGGCATTTTGGCCATCGATTCGCAATTTCCTGCCCCTGCCAGCGCTTTTGTGGAGGGCATTTCAGAGTACGGTTCCGGGATGGAACGTGTACTCTTTAATACTCATCATCATGGGGATCACGTAGGCGGAAATCCGGTTTTTCAGAATAATGGCTATGAAATTATCGCCCACCAAAATGTTCCTGAACTGCAGAGGAGTTCAGCCATCGCATCAGACAGTGAAGCCGATCAAGCATATCCAGAAACGGTATTCAGTGATCAATACAGCAAGAGAATGGGCAACGAAACGATTACAGCTAAATATTATGGTCCGGCTCATACCAAAGGAGATTCTGTCATTTGGTTTGAAAACGCAAATGTAGCTCATATGGGAGACCTCATATTCAATCGTCTTTATCCCTTTATTGACAGAAATGGTGGGGCCTCTATTTCCGGCTGGATTGAACTGCTTGAAACGGTTTATAATGAAGCGGATGCTGAAACACTGTTTATTTTCGGTCATGGGAATCCCGATTTTGGAGTGACCGGAGACAGGGAGGACCTGATGGTAAAACGGGATTTTCTCACGAAACTTCTCGATTATACTGAAACTGCCATTCAGGAAGGACGTTCCCGTGAAGATATTACAGACCGGGATCAATTTGAAGAATTCCCCGATTTTGTCAGCCCCAGTGCTTTTTTATCTCTATCCCGTAACATAGATGTCGCATATCTTGAACTTACAAGTGAAGAGTGATCCAATAAATAAATCGGTCGGGAATCAACAGAACCGTTGCCTTTATTGCGGGCAGCCGGCCGATCTGGTTTGGGTACACGGTCATGGACAATGCTCAAATTGTGGCATCAATGTCGATGAGTGTTGCCGCGGAGAGAGTTGTGAGAAGGAGTCATTCAAAAAATGATGAGTGCATAAGTCTAAAAGATGAATACTGCCTGGGAAAAAGTTTATGAAAATGTGACGGTCAAATATGATAGTGGCAGCAATTCCAAAGTAGAAACGGTTTGCATCACTTGATCAACATCATCTTTTTCGAAATAACGGTTTCATTGGTAACGATTCTGTAGAGATAAACGCCGGAGGCCAGACCGGAACCGTCAAAAATGATCGAATGAAACCCACTGTTTAACTGTCCATCCACCAATGTTGCCACTTTTCTGCCAAGGGTATCATATACATCAATTAAGACATCCTTTGTGTCACTGAGTGCAAATTCAATGCGAGTCGTAGGGTTGAAAGGGTTCGGAAAATTTTGGGAAATAACATCTTCATCCGGCTCAATGGAGTTTATTTCAAGGGTATATCCGGATGTTATCCCTGATTCATTCGTATTGATCACGGCTACATTTACATCAACAAGGTCTTCCCATGACCATGTTGTCTGGACTATTTGTCGGGTTGAATTTGGATCGAACGCAGTAATATATTCAACAGAACCATCCAGGAAATAACCTACGACACCCAATCCAAATCCTTTCGATTCTTGTGAGTCTAAAATGAACAAGGGTTGTCCCAGAGAGTTACTGGAAGGAACCAAATTATGATAACGTGCAGCAAATGATTGTAATGGTACAACTTGATTGATAAATGTTGGAGAGTTTGGTGTTAAGGGTTGAGCCTCTCCCAAACTTGCGTTCGGATAGTTTTCCCGGTCAGAAAAACCAAAATTATACCGGGAAAAATCGGGCCCGGAACCCATATGCCACATGTGATTTTGTATATGTTCATTTTTAATCGATGACCCATTTGATTTCAACACCTGATCCATTGAATCAATAAACCTGAATTCATTACCGTTGCCGGACGCTCGATCCTGTTCGATTACATCCCATACCTCTACCCAGAATTCAGGCCCAAATTTCTCATGAAAATAGATCATCCAGGTAACATGCCAATAGAGGCCCGGTGTGGCGGATCCTGGATTGTCAAAAATTGACAGGCTGTGAGGGCTATTTCTGTCCCAATATTCATTCTTATCGCTAAAATCTTCATTATAATCCTCGTTTTTACCCATGATGTAATTGTAATAATCGTTCACATCCGGGAATACGACATCCTCCATCAGGGTGGCATCCATCTCGGTCCATACCGTATAGTTTCTTAAACCACCTGACCCTATTACCTCAAACTGAGAGGAATGCTTTAACTCGTGTGCAATCGTTGCATAGAGAGCTCCGATTACATCCCCTTCCGGGTGGGTGTTTGGGTCAAAACCCTCAAAATTATTATTAACTGCAATCCTTGATGAAGAGCCGGAGAAATACGTTCTCCCATACACATTAAAATTTTCAAAAGAGATCTCATAAGGTTCATCTTCAATAAAATCTTTAAAGCCAAGATTCCCCACCATATAGCTGTAGGAAGAATCTGCCGCAAAAGCTGCTTTTTCTACATAATCCGGAATTCCGTTTTCATTATCATCTTCAGCCGGAACAGCATGTGATCCGGATGTATCATATTTCAAAATGAAATTCCCGGAAGGTGAGATATAGCTGTTTCCAACTTGTGAGGCGGTTTGTGGATTGAGCAACCCTTCTATTTTGGCCGCAAGTTCTGGAGTAACTTCATTCTTGAGTTGCTCATATTCAATCATCACGGGCACCATACACTTTATGGGCGGATCATTTTCAGATCTGTAAATGGGATCTAATTGCTCCAAATCAAATCCGGCATAGAATTTTTGAAGCAGAGCTTCCTCTTTGGAGATCAAGCCATTTTGTGCCGCAATTTCAATACTCTGAAAGATTGGATGATCTCCAAAATGTGAATGCCGCTCACTGCGATCCTGTGCAGACAGGCCCGAAGAGACGATGAGCAGGGTAAAGAGCGCCAGAGATTGTACTGCAGCTGTTTTTAAAACGTTTATCATCCGCGATGGAAGGTTTAAATCTTGTTGAAAATCATCGTAAATTATAGAACTCAGATAGTATAAACGAATTCTAATTTAAAATCGTCTCAAAAATATAAACGATGAAAACCGAAGTCATTCTCTACTACTTTTTTCAGGAAATCAGCGATCCTGATAAATTTTGTAGTGATCATAAAAAATTCATGAAAGAATTGGGACTCAAAGGCAGAGTCTACATCAGCAGTGAGGGCATCAACGGAACCCTTGGGGGAACTCCTGAGCAAATATCAAAATATAAGGCAACCCTCCGTGGAATCCCGGGGTTTGAGGAGACAGAGTTCAAAACAGATCTGCATGATGAAATTCCTTTTGCAAAGTTAAGCTGTAAAGTTCGGGAGGAGATTGTCGCGATACATGAACCCAACCTGAACCCGAAAGAGGGCGGGTATTATATGTCTCCGGCCGAATGGAAAGAGGTGATGGAAAACCGGGACGACTATGTGATGATCGATGTGCGAAATAATTATGAATCGAGAGTCGGCCATTTCAAAGGAGCCATCAAGCCGGATGTTGAGAACTTTTATGATTTCCCAAAATGGCTGGACGAAGCCGGAAAAGAGATCCCGAAAGACAAAAAAGTTCTGATGTACTGTACCGGGGGAATTCGTTGCGAAAAATTTTCAGTGTTAATGAAGAAGAAAGGCTGGGATGATGTAAATCAGCTTCATGGCGGCATCCTGAAATATGCAAAAGAGGAAGGCGGGGAGCACTTTGAAGGAAAATGTTTTGTCTTTGACGACCGATTGGTAGTACCCGTTAACAAAGAGAATTTACAACCGATTGCAAAATGTGATATTACCGGCAAACCTGCAGACAGTTATATCAACTGTGCCAATATGGAGTGTAACAAGTTGTTTGTCTGTTCTGAAGAGGGGGCGCAAATAATGGAAGGCTGCTGCAGTGAGGAGTGCAAAAAGAGCGAGTACAAAAGGCCCTTTGATCCGGATCACGCTTTTAAACCATTTCGGAAATGGTATAATTACTTTAATGAAGATTTCAAAGAGCGTGAACTTCAAAAGCAGTAGTGTTCGTATTATAGAGCCATATCCTCTCACCCGCACACTGCTGGTAAAGCCGAAAGACAGGGGGAAAAGGTTAATCGATTTTTTACATGAACGGTTTTCATATGTCGGAGTGGACGAATGGATTGGCCGTATAAACCGGAAGTGGCTCTGGCTATCCAATGGAGAAGCGACTCCGGAATCTGTGCTGCAGAGTAATCAGCTGATCTATCATCACACTCCGATGGTTAAAGAGCCGTCTGTTCCGGATGATGTAAGGATTATTCAGGAGAGTGAAGAGTGGTTGATTGTCTATAAACCGTCACCCATGCCGATGCATCAAGGAGGAAGGTATTACAAGAACACTCTCTCCTATATTTTGAGTGAGATGGGGTATTCAGATACAAACATTGTCCATCGGTTAGACTCTGTGACCTCCGGATTGGTACTGCTGGCCAAGAACAGGGAAATGGCCAATCGGTTGCAAATGGCATTTTCAGCAAATGAAGTGCACAAATGGTATTACGCCATTGTGAAAGGAGTTCCGGAATCGGATTCTATGACTATTGATATCCCCATCCGAAGAAAAAGAGGGTTTATATTTGAATGCGGGCATCATCTGGAAAATTCAAAACCGGCTAAAACCAATTTCGAACTATGTCAATCGGATGGTAACATCAGTTTAGTTAAATGTACACCGATTACCGGCCGCACTCATCAAATAAGATTACATCTTAAAGAGGCAGGGATACCGATTCTGGATGACCCAATCTATGGGCCGGAGGGGGATGAAACCGGCAATCAGTTACAAGTACGTCCAATTTTATTACAAAGTTCGGGGATTTCTTTGGAGGGACTTTCGATTCATGCAGAGATTGGTCCTCCCGAGAACTGGCTAAATATATTTGAGAACTAAATCGCATCCCCAACAAATCCATAGGAAGACGCGCCACCAACGAGCTTCATTCCCCGGCATACGATCGGCTCAATGTGGCAAGAAAACCTAAGCAGATATTCCAATCCGCCTGAATTGTATTTACAATAAAAGGCACCTGCTCTATAGAAATAAAAAAACCTCAACCCGGAATCCGGATTGAGGCTATATGCAAGTAGTGAAGAGCCTTGTCTTCGTTTTTTGCGGTTTATTTATCCATCAGCTTTTTGAAGTCGTCCAATGTTGAACGGACTGCTTCTTCTGATGCTCTTAGAAGTTTCTTCTCTTCATCGTCCAGATCAATTTCAATGATCTCTTTGATGCCGCCTTTACCAAGCTTAACAGGCACACCGATAAATAGATCTTTGATTCCAAACTCACCATCGCAGTATGCTGCACATGGGAATATACGATTTTGATCGAGTAATATTGCCTCAACCATCTGCGCTGCTGCTGCACCGGGGGCATACCATGCAGAAGTTCCCATCAGCCCGACCAGCTCGCCTCCTCCCGATTTGGTGCGTTCTACAATGTCATTGAGTTTAGACTCAGAGATGAATTGCGTGACCGGAATACCCGATACAGTTGTATATCTTGGCAATGGTACCATTGTGTCTCCATGTCCGCCCATCAACATTGCTTGAATATCTTTTGGTGAAACATCCAATTCATGGGCCAGAAAAGCCCGATATCTGGCAGTATCTAAAATACCGGCCATTCCCATGACTCTTTTAGGATCCAGGTTACTGGCGGCATAAGCTACATAGGTCATCACATCTAACGGGTTCGATACCACAATGATGATTGTATTCGGAGAGTGTTTCACAAGTTGCTCCGTAACACTCTTTACAATGTTACCATTGATAGACAATAGGTCGTCACGACTCATTCCCGGTTTTCTGGGAACTCCTGCTGTAATTACACAGACATCAGACCCCTTCGTATCTTCATAGTTTACTGTCCCGTTCAGGTAGGTATTAAAACTGGTTACGGGTGCTGTCTGCCACTGGTCGAGGGCACGCCCTTTGGATGGATAAAAAGTTTTATCTCCCTCTTTTCTTTCCAGGTCCACCATTACAATTTCTTTGACAAAATCTCTTTCTGCCAAGCTGTATGCTACCGTTGAACCGACATTCCCACCGGCTCCTACGACTGTTACTTTCATGATATTTTTGTTTTTACGTTTTTAGTTCTTGTTCTTTACTTTTCGGAATCACAAATTTGGTTCGGTTGAACTCAAAAATGATATCTATTAATTCCGATCCTGATTTAATTTTTTCGCTTATCCATTCCCCACATTAATTTATTACGAAGCGTCTCAAAATAGTTCTGATCCGGTAGTTGAATCAGGTGAAAGGAAAATTCGCTCCTGCTTATTTCCACATCCATTTTACTATTGTGTGGAAGTATCGTCCCATCATATGAAAATAGGATATTTTCAGGTGTTTCGCTTGTTTTTACCGTTAATTTCTTATCAGAGGGTAATACCAGAGGACGTGTAGTAAGAGTATGAGGATTGATGGGAGTTAAGACCATCACCGGTGTCCCCGGCAGGATAATGGGACCGCCCGCAGATAGATTATATGCGGTAGATCCGGAGGGTGATGAGACCAAAAGTCCATCCGCCCAATAATCATTGATCAGTTTACCATCATACTCAACACTAAGAGTGATCATTGATGAGGTATCTTTTTTTGTAAACAGGAACTCATTCAAGGCATAGTACTGTTTCCCTCCGGATACAGTTGCCTGCAGAAAATCTCTTCTGTCAATCGTAAAATTATTATTGATGATGTGATCAAAAGCCTCGTCTATTTGAGAGGGCTGTATATTAGCCATGAACCCCAGCCGGCCTGTATTTATACCTAACACCGGTTTTGAGCTGTATTTTACCATTTGGGCTGTATGGAGTATTGTACCATCTCCTCCCAAAGCAATAACAATTTGTGAATTTTGAATCGCTTCTGTTTCGGAAGCGACAATTTTCAGGCTTTCAGATTCGGATAGTGCGGGAAAAAAAGTAAACAGTTCTTCAGTTATAAACAGAGGGATATCATTCGTCTTGCACCACTCTACTACCCTTAACAGGGGTTTCTGAATAGAGTATTTTTCTGGATTTGCAACAATGCAAAAACTCATGTTGGATGGATTACTCATCGATCACAGTAATATTATTTATTTGCAAATCCCAGGGAGTTGTTGAGTTCTGAATTCCATCTACATTCCGGTGAAATAAACTGATTATTTCGGAATCTAATTTTAGCCAATAATCGGCCGGTAATATGATCGAATTCTCATGGTACGAATCACTGCTGAGACTGTATATAGATGTTCTCCGGGTTGGAATTCGAATATCAAAAAATACAAGGGATGATGATGGCTGAAAGACCAAACCATTCATTTCAGACAGGAGCGCCCTGGCTTGCAAATTTTCAGTATAGGCAACAAAATACTGTTCTTGCGGCTCAGCATTCTCTGATATTGGAAATTCTTGATTTTGTAGGGTAATTGTGCCCGGAATCATAAAATCTTCTTCGGTTAGAAGGGCTAATCTACTGATTAACCACTTTTTTGGGGTGATCGATGGTTCATGCAGGTAAAATGCGGTAACACGATCCGCCGGATGCCGAATAATTTCATAGTTTTCATCATAAGAGGGCAAGATGTTGTACTCATTGTCCAGCACCTGACCCATTATTTCAGGGCCTATTTCAGGGATCCAGTCTATATTTCCATTTGTGAATTCTTGAAAAAGATCAGATTCGGATGAAAAAGGAGTGACATCGATTCGGTTTATGGCAGGCGGATCTGCACGGTTTACTCTGTTTTCACTATTATCCCGAATCAGCACAATCCGTCCGTCGTCCTCAATTCGATCCAGTTTATAAGCTCCGGTCCCAACGGCTCTATTGCGTAATCCATCCCGGGATTGAGCAAACGCTTCTGATGGATAGATGCTTAGGAATGGGGAGGCTAATTTTTTTAGAAAATCAGGATCTCTCTCATTGAGCACAAACAGGATTCGATTACTATCGATAACCCGAATTCCAATCACTTCTTCAAGAACTCTTGCCTCCTGATCGAATACTTCTCTCTGTTCCAGGTAATAGTTTTCAAATCCGGTTATTCCCATCAACAATTCGGCAGCATGAGGGGGAAGCCCGGAACGTGCACTTCTTTCAAACGCCCACTTGATATCCTGTGCATGAATTCTTCTGCCTAATCCGGCAGTAAATATTTGTGACTCCTGGAAAAAAACATTGCGATCAATTGTAAATAAATACTCCAATCCATTCTCAGAAATCTCAACTGAAGTGGCGATGGATGGAACCGCATCCCCCTCATCATTCAATGAATAGAGTGTTTCATAGATCAATGAAATCACTCTTTGTGAACTGAGGTTTTCCGCATAAAGCGGATCGAAACTTGTAATCGGATCTAAAACACCAATATTGAGTTGAAAAAACTCTTCAGAATCCGCTACAGTGTCCTGCACAGCAACGGCACGAGGGGCGTCTTGAATGACAGTGATCGTATCCTCGGTGGTACTACAGGCGCTTAAAACTAAAATTGTGATGATTAAAAAGAAGTTGGCAGTGTATTTTCTCATGATTGTTTATTTTGTTCCTTTGAGTCCTTTAATCCCCATAACAGCTTTTTTATTCAATAAGTTTGTCTCGTAACTCTGAATTTGTCTTCCCTTATTACGGTACTCTGATTGTGCTAATTCAATCATCTCTTTTAAAAGATCGGTAAACGAGAGGCCGGACTCTTTCCAAAGGTAGAACGAAAAGGATCCGGGAATGGTGTTTATTTCATTAAAATAGAATTGGAGGCTATCTGAATCAACCAGAAAATCGAGTCTTGCAACTCCACTGCAAGAGAGCAAACTGAAGATTTTTTGAGAACTATTCTGAATATCCTTAGATAGTGATTCAGATATATTTGCCGGAATAATACGATCCGCTGAAGCCATACCCTTGGCCGCCTGTTCTGACATATATTTATCATCAAATGAGAGGATCTCCTCTTTACCTACAGGCCTTTCGCAGACACTGGCCCTGTTCTGATGGGACGACCCCAGTACGGAGCAATTAATCTCCATAAGCGGTTTCACTACTTTTTCCACCAAAATATGGTGATCATATTTAAATGCAGTTTCGACTGCACTGATTAAAGATTCCCTGTTTTTTACAATTTGAACGCCTATGCTGCTGCCTAAATGTACCGGTTTAATGATGGCGGGATAGCGGAGCCCTTCTATTTTATCAATGATTATGGACTTCTTTTCAACCCACTCAGATTCAAAAAAATCAACCCCGTCAACGACCGGTATTCCGTGATCCCGACAGATTGATTTTGCTGCTACTTTATCCATTCCAATGGATGAACCCATCACTCCGCTTCCCGTGTAGGGAAGATTATACATCTCACAAATCCCTTGAAAAGAGCCATTTTCACCTTTTGAACCATGAAAGGCAACAAGTACCGTATCGATTACCGTCTCATTACGGCCCGAAAACCAACTCTTTCTGCTTTCAGATAAGACAGTTGCACCAAACTCATTCTGAGTAAAAGAGCATGGATTAGAATTGGCCTCTGCTTTTTTGAGATCTGTAAAATTTTCTAATTCAAGGAGGTAATCACCGGTAAGCCATCTGCCCGATTTGGTTATATAGAGAGGTTTCACTTGATATAAATCCTCATTTTTAAGCGCAGCAATTGCTTGATGAGCAGTAATAACCGAAACTTCATGCTCCGGGGAGGCGCCTCCAAATGCAACTAAGATATTTTTATTCACTATAAATCGTTGTTTTCAGTGGTCATTTTAGTAGAAAGGTAGCTTTTATTTGGTATGAAATCAGTATCTCTGTTTAATTTGATAAAATTTAAAGGATCATTTTTTACTCAAAATGTCAACAGTGAGAAGATCTGAAATTTTTAAACCGGAATCTGTGAGTTTTAAGATCCCATTCTCAAAAGTGAGCAGCTTTTCATTTTTCTGCTTTTCAATCCACCCTTTCTGATCATTTGAAAGTTGATAATTATACTCATTTTCTAATTCAGGAAAGGAGACGCCCCATTTGGTTCGAAGTCCCAGCATGATGCGCTCCTCTGCCAAAACGGAAGCATCCAGCTCCTCTTCTTCAATCCTGTATGCCTTTGGTTTTTCTGATAGATAGTACTTTAGGTCGGGTTGATTGTTCCACCGTCGGGCTTGCTTTTTATCTTTCCAAAATGAATGTGCGGAGGGCCCGAAACCCAGATAATTGTGATGATTCCAATAGTTGCTGTTGTGAAGGGCTTCTTTACCCGGTTTTGCATAATTACTTACTTCATACCGATGTAATCCCGCTTCTGAAAAAAGGGATGTAACCAGGTCGATATGATCCGAGACATGATCATCATCAGGGGGTTGTATTCGTCCTAATTTCACCTGCTTTCCAAGCCGGGTCTCCGGTTCAATGGTGAGTGAGTAGGCGCTGATATGAGGCGGGTCGAATGAAAGCAGAGTCTCAATATCGTCTTCAAGCATCTTGAGAGATTGGCCGGGATTCCCATAGATCAAATCTGCTGTAAACGTTGGGAATCCAGTGTCCCTGATTGTTTGTAAAGCCAATAAAGCCTCTTCCCGACTATGTGCACGATGCATAAAGGCAAGTAGTTCGGGTTGAAAAGATTGTACACCCATACTAACCCTGTTGATTCCAATCTTTTGCAACAGTTTCAAATAAGAAGAAGTCACGTCATCCGGATTCAATTCCATCGTTACTTCATCAAGCTCCAGTTTAAAGACATGATGCAGTGCAGAGAATATCGCATTTAATTGGGTTTCATTGAGAAGTGAAGGGGTACCGCCGCCAATGTAAAGGGTGTTATATATCGGAGCTGAATAGTCGGTTTCTCTATAAAAGAGGATCTCATCAACCAAAGCATCCACGAAAGGCTGCTTTAACTGTTTTCGGGTAGAAAAGTAGAATTCACAATAACTACAGGCCTGTTTGCAGAAGGGTATGTGAATATATAAGCCGTTCATCAAGTGTGAGTCGTGAAAAATGAGAATTGCTTCATAGAAAATAGAACTACCGGGCTGATCAAATCATGAGTGGCCCGTCGGGTCTTAAAAATTAAATAAATGTATTTAGCCCTGTGATTCGTGGGACCTGAACATAAATATACAGTTACGCTTGATAACTGTAAGGCAATTCTATCTATAAGCAGTTAATCTGCGTCATAGAATGGGTTTTTGTCGTACCGGTCAACTTGTCGATATGTACGTTGATAAGCAACATAGTTGGAAGCATATTTTCCAATTGATTGGATCTCATCGGCACTCAATTTCCGAACTTGTTTTACCGGTGAACCCATGTAAAGATAGCCGGATTCTAATTTTTTCCCGGGTGGAACCAGACTCCCGGCAGCGATGATCACATCCGATTCAATAATAGCTTTATCTAAGACGGTCGCGTGTATACCTACAAGAACCCGATCCCGGATCGTGCAGCCGTGAACCATCGCATTATGGCCGATCGTAACGTCATTCCCGATTATCGTAGGGCCATCTTGATTCATTACGTGGATAGAACTGTTATCCTGAACATTTGTCCGGTTGCCAATCGTAATTTTATTGACATCTCCACGAATGGTGACGTTAAACCAGACAGAACTTTCAGTTCCAATTGTAACATCTCCGATGATATCAGCGCTTGGAGCGATAAAGACTGTTTCATCGAATTGTGGAGAACGATTCAGAAATTCGTAAATCATGGGATTCGAAAGATAAGGATCGAAATTCCCGCAAAGGGATAGATTGCCTAGCGGGAATTGAAAAGTTAATCTCTGTACATATAGAGTTCTACAATCGACTTGTACTGTTCGTAAGATTGCGGAAGCTGTCGCAGTTTATGTCCATCGATAAAAATAGATGGGGTTGAATTCACCGTACGCCTTCTGCCCTCCAGGCTGTGAGACTCAATGGTCTGTGCGACCTCTTCAGAGTCAAAATCGGCCATAAACTGCTCCATATCCAGGTCGATCTGTTCAGCTAAGTCTATAAAATATTGCCGTGCATCAACCTGTGCCGGCGACCAATCTGCCTGAAATTCATAGGCTAAATCGTGCATATCATAAAATCTGCCTTGTTGTCTGGCGGCTTCTACAGCACGGTGTGCAATTTCACTGTGGGGAAATGATCCTAACACAAAATGGCGATGAGTCAATATCACATTTTCACCATACTCTCTGCCAATTTGCTGATTGAGCGGATCATACATTTTGCAAGCCGGACATGAATAATCACTGTAAATCAATATTTCAATGGTTCTGGCTGTCCGTTCAGTTGTTTCAGATTCAGATGAAGTACCGTTACCGTCAGTAAATACTCCGGAGAAATAAAGAGCTGCCACTGCGATGCCGACAACTACAAAAAAAGCGATGATTTGATTTGATAACTTATTCATTTCTATACTAATGTGGAATTTTGATTAAGGGGAAAGATAACATCTTTTAAAGTGAAAAGTGAAAAGTGAAAAGTGAAAAGTGAAAAGTGAAAAGTGAAAAGTGAAAAGTGAAAAGTGAAAAGTGAAAAGTCTCTACTACGCTAAAGCTTCGTAGAGCAGGGAGAAGCTGGAGCGGCAGCGACAGTCCCGATCCCTCGGGGTGATACGGGAGTAGACAGGGAACTTAATTCTGCCCCAGTTTACTCTTATAAGCCATGGCGTAAATTTTCATCTGCTTAACCATCGAGGCCAATCCGTTCGATCGGGTAGGAGATAGATGATCTTCCATGCCGATCTCTTTTATAAAAGCCGGACTGGTATTTAGTATAGCATCCGGTGTTTCGCCCGAATAAAATTGTACCAAAAGAGCGACCAGGCCTTTTGTGATGGCTGCATCACTGTCCGCATAAAAATTTACTTTATCATCTTCTAAATCAGTAACAAGCCATACTTGTGATTGGCAGCCCCGGACAAGATTTTCATCGATTTTTTTTGCTTCATCAATGGGGTCTAACTTTTGGCCCAATTTTATGATGTATTTATATCTTTCCGGCCAGTCGCCCAATAGATTAAACTGGCGAATAATCCGATCCTGTTTTTCTTCTATAGTCATTGTGATAATAATTCAATATCAATCTTGAAATTCAGGACAGTATAGTATTATATAAACTTAACTGTTCGACTTTGTCATTGCCGATGATATTTCAGTCGATACAGATCCTTTGATTTCTTCGACAACTGCATTAGCGGAATCCCAAACCGGTTTTGCATAATCTATAACGACGATATAGTCTCCATTCTTGCCCTTAATCCTGAATTGTTCTGTACTGGGCTTGCCCTCTAAAACCAGCTTCAAGTGAGCGTGTACCTTCTTTAAATCTTCCGGATGTACGATCTCTTCAAGATTGAGACCGGATGGATTACCGGAAGGGATACCGGTTATGTTTTGGAAGGTATCGGAGAGATATTTGAAACGAAAACTATTTTTTCCTTCCGGTAAAATGCTATATCGAAAGTCCTTATCGACATCAAACATCTTCTCAATATTTGAGTTGCGCATTTTAAGGATTGCCATGATGCGTTTTTGAAGCGATTTATTTTCGAAAGAAGCCCGCAAGATCGTTTGGTCATCGATGGTCAATAGCCTGGTTTTAATATTGACCTCAATTTCAGTTCCTTTTTTATTAACCAGAACCAGGTTAAAAGAGATATTTTCAAAATCACTGGGTTTAAATTTGTCGAATTTATGTTTAAACGATTCGATCTGTTCTTCAGCCAGGAGCTCCCAGATTTTTTTCATTTTGAGTTCATCCTCATCAAATCCTGTCAGATCTCTGAATGCTTTATTTGAAGTGATGATATTTCCCTGAACATCAATATCTACCAACGTTTTTTTCGACTCTTCCTTCAAGCGGTCAAATTCTACCTGTGAGTCAACAACTTTCTTCTCCGATCGTTTTCTCTCTGTAATGTCATGTTGATAAGATACCCAATGTGTAATTTCACCTTTTTCATCGGTAAGTGGGTGAATATCCCACTGATTGATAAATTCAGTTCCATCTTTTCGGTAATTAACGGTATGTCCAAAGAAAGCCTGGCCATCTTTAAGCCTCTGTTTCAGTTTATCCAGCACTGCCCGATCCGTTTTTTCACCCTGTAATATTCGGGGTGTTTTACCGATCACCTCTTCTCTGGAGTATCCCGTCATTTTTGTAAAACCATCATTCACATAGACGATTTGCGGTCCCGGTGCTTCTAAATGAAGTGATGTGATTAAGATAGAATCATAATCACTGCTAATTGCTCTTTCCAAAAGCGATAGTCGATGATCAACGGTCTCTTTTTCATTCTTTAATTGATCAAAAAAATCGAGGAGTTTTTTATAGGACTCCTCGTTTTTACTATTAGTTTTCAGAAACTCCTTAAAATCTTTCATGATGTATTAGATTATATTGCTGAGCGAGCTTGAGCACTCCATTTTATTATAAAATTAATTTTAACTCCTTACTTGCTAGAAATATTTCTATAACAGTTTCACTACATCAAATCATTCCCGAAGAATATACATTCTTGAATTGATTAATTGAAATCGCACTCTATTGATGTTAAGAACATGCTTCTTCAAAGATAAAATGTTTATCTATCCATTTAAAATGATCTTAGAGATCGTTTGAAGCTGCATATTGGAGGTCCCTTCATAAATCTTGCCAATTTTTGAATCGCGATAGAATTTCTCAACCGGATACTCTTTTACATAGCCGTAACCGCCAAAAAGATCAATTGCCATGGAACTAAGTTTTTCTGCGACTTCAGCACTGTAGTATTTAGCCATAGCTGCTTCTTTGAGAAACGGCTGACCCGCCTCTTTTATCCTGGCGGCGTTATAAACAAGCAGACGTGCCATTTCCAGTTCGATGGCCATCTGAGCCAGCTGAAACTGGACACCCTGAAAATCTGAAATCGCCTTGCCAAACTGTTTTCTCTCCTGCGTATAGGCAAGTGCAGCATCGTATGATCCCTGCGCAATGCCAATCATCTGTGCCCCAATTCCAATTCGTCCTTCATTCAGGGTTTCAATGGCCACTTTATATCCTTTCCCAATATCCCCGAGTATATTTTCTTTTGGGACTCTTACATCCTCAAAAAGCAGTTCGCAGGTAGAACTCGCCCGAATTCCCAATTTATTCTCTTTTTTGGAAATGGAGAACCCCTCCATACCTCTTTCTACAATAAAACCGGTGATTCCTTTATACCCTGCATCCGGGTTAATCGTTGCAAAAACCAGAAAAATATCGGCTTCATTTGCATTGGTAATCCATAGTTTTGTTCCGTTTAAAATGAAGTGATCCCCATCTTCTTTTGCCGAGCACTTTAAAGCAAAAGCATCACTCCCTGAACCGGCTTCGGACAGACAATATGCACCTACTTTTTCTGTTGCCAATTGGGATAAAAATCTTTCATTGATCTCCTCTGTCCCCCACCTTAAAAAAGCATTATTCACAAGTGTATTTTGTACATCCATGAAAACACCAACCGACGCATCTACCCTGGAAATCTGCTCAATCGCGAGGATACTCATAAAAAAAGTACCCCCACCGCCATTATATTTTTCCGGGACCTCAATCCCCATAAATCCCATTTCAAAAAAAGTTTTAATCAGTTCGGGATCCAGTTTTGCCGCTTCATCCATTTCTTGGACTTTTGGCTTTATGATTGTATCGGCAAACTCAGCAGCTGCATCTTTGAGCATCTGCTCATCTTCAGTGAGATGTGTAAGAGGGGCAATACGTTGAGTAGAATCAGTCATTTTTAAATTTTGTTATTTTCTAATGAATAGTATTTATTGGATCCACAATATAAGCATATGCAAGCGCTTTTCCGCAACACAATCACTTGAAAAGGTTAGGTAAGGTGTGGCTCTATTGCTATTTTTATATGTTGATTAGAGAATAGTATATTTTTTTGCTATCAGCTATCAGCTATCAGCTATCAGGAGTGAAAAGTGAAAAGTGAAAAGTGAAAAATTCAAAAAGCAGAAGTCTTTACATCGCTGTCTACTTCGCCCATGCAACGTAGACCAAGAATCCAGGATAGCAGATAAGATGGTAGGCTGGCAAGTAAGCAGGAAAGTATATAAGCGTAGAGGTTTAATTAAGTTAATGAAATAGTATCGTGACAGATAAAGATCCAAATCATAAAGAATTATTTTCAGGATTCCCGCCGTCGGATAAAAAGGAATGGGAAAAGTGTGTGAAGGAGGATCTGAATCTGAATGAGCTCACGGACGAGCTTTTTTGGGATTCAGGCGAGGGAGTGGTAGCACCGCCCTATTTTACGATTGAAGACCTGGATTCGCTAGAACTAAATGAGCATTTACGCCCGCATCAACCAAAGCAATGGTTATGCTGTGAAGCAATTTCCGGAGAGACCCCGATAGATGCGAACCGCGCCATAAAAAAGGCTGTAAAAGGCGGGGCGGATGTTTGCTTCATTGAAGTTCAAACTGACATTCAAGATGGAAACGAAGAGCTTGAGAATAGAACGACACTCTCAACCGGAAGTGACTTTGAAAAATTGATCCATCAAGTAGATCCGGCCTGTGAATTGATCTTTCAATGTGACTCAAATTTCACTGTAACAGATGGATATTTGCAAAATTTTGGAAGGGATCGCAATGGATATCGTTTCGTTATGGATCCTTTTTCATCTTTGATTCGAAACGGATTGCAAAAAGTTGATGCAAAAGAGCAATTTCAAACCGTTGCAGATCTAATCGAGAGGAAAAATCGGTCAAAAGTGTTGCTAAATACCGCGCTCTTTAGATTTAGGGGTGCAACCATTGTAGAAGAGTTGGCAATTGCACTCTCTATGCTGAATGAAATTATGTTGAATCTTGAGCCAAATCAGAGAGAAAGTGTGATGGATCACGTGATGATCAAAACACTCTCGAAATCGCTCTATTTCCCGGAGATGGCTAAATTGAGAGCAATTCCAATCCTCTGGAATCTATTTGCAAAAACACACAATCAACCCGTGTCAGCCCACCCGCAAATCCTTACTGAAGTAGATCCAAAAGAAGGTTTTATCGGTGAAACAGAGAAAAATTTACTTCGATCCGTGACGAGTGCAATGAGTGCCATTGCAGGGGGTTCCGGCATGGTAATGATCAGGCCACCGGGAAAATTGCAAAAATCTACCAAAATATTACCCGCAAGAATTATCAGAAATATTCACCATGTGTTGAGAGAAGAAGCGCATTTGGGTAAAGTTGAAGATCCTGCGGCCGGATCATATTATGTTGAATTTTTGACGCATGAGTTTGCAGAAAAATCGTGGAATCTATATAAGAAAATTGAATCAGAGGGTGGATTTATGGACTCTCTTACAGGCGGGACACTCCAAAAGTTTAATCAACTCGAACGGGGTGAAGAGGACGATGGACGGGGTGCAATAGACGAACGGCGAAATGAAAAGGATGATGGACGAGGTGCAATAGACAATCGTCGAAATAAAGAGGACGATGGACGGGGTGGAATAGACGAACGGCGAAATGAAAAGGATGATGAACGAGGTGAAAAAGCTGGCCGGCTAAAGAGATCTAATTTTGCAGCGAGCATTCCAGATTTCAACGTTAATGTTAAACCCATGACTCATCAAACTGAATCTTCAGACACCAATGAAGTTTGGAGTACTCCCGAAAAAATCGATGTAAAAAAACGATTTAGTTCTGACGACCTCGAAGGAATGTCACATCTGGAGTTTGCCGCCGGAATTCCCCCATTTCTCAGAGGGCCCTATGCCACTATGTACACACAGCGGCCATGGACAATCAGACAGTATGCCGGGTTTTCTACAGCGGAAGAATCAAATGCTTTCTATCGAAGAAATCTGGCGGCCGGACAAAAGGGCCTCTCCGTAGCTTTTGACCTGGCTACTCACAGGGGGTACGACTCAGATCATCCCAGGGTAACCGGTGATGTCGGAAAAGCAGGGGTAGCCATCGACTCAATTCTGGATATGAAGATTCTATTTGATCAGATTCCACTTGATAAAATGTCGGTATCCATGACGATGAACGGCGCTGTGATCCCAATCATGGCATTCTATATTGTTGCGGCTGAGGAACAGGGGGTCTCAATTGAAAAGCTGAGCGGTACGATTCAGAATGATATTCTGAAGGAGTTTATGGTTCGAAATACTTACATCTACCCGCCGGAACCGTCTATGAGAATTATTGGTGATATTTTTGACTACACATCAAAGAAGATGCCCCGTTTTAACAGCATCAGTGTCAGTGGATATCACATGCACGAAGCAGGCGCTCCGGCAGATCTGGAATTGGCATATACCCTTGCAAACGGACTTCAGTACGTGAGACAGGGAATCGATGCCGGTTTGGATATCGATGATTTTGCACCCCGCATCTCATTCTTTTGGGGCGTCGGTATGAATTATCATATGGAGATTGCAAAGTTACGAGCCGGCCGATTGATTTGGGCATCCCTGTTGAAACCGTTCAAGCCAAAAAACCCAAAATCGCTTTCGCTGAGGGCGCACTGCCAGACATCCGGATACAGCTTAACCGAACAAGATCCATACAACAATATCACCCGAACAACGGTTGAAGCGATGGCGGCTGCTCTCGGCCATACGCAATCGCTGCACACGAATGCACTGGATGAGGCAATTGCACTGCCAACCGATTATTCCGCAAAAATTGCGCGTGATACTCAAATCTATCTTCAAAAAGAGACCGGAATTACAAAGGCAATCGATCCGTGGGCGGGATCATATTATATAGAATATCTGACAGATCAAATTGTTAAGAGATCATGGAAGCTCATTCGTGAAACCGAAGAGCTGGGTGGCATGAGTAAAGCGATTGAAGCAGGAATCCCCAAAATGCGGATTGAAGAGGCCGCTGCAAGGAAACAGGCAAGGATTGATGGCGGCAAAGAGACGATTGTGGGTGTAAATAAATATCGGTTGGAAAAAGAAGATCCAATTGATATTCTAGTGGTAGATAATGAAAAAGTGCTTCAATCTCAGTTGGAGAGGCTTCAAAAACTAAAAGCAGAGCGGAATCAAACCGATGTCGATGAAACTCTGAAAGCTATTACTGAGTGCGCAAAATCGGGTTCAGGCAATTTGCTTGAATTGGCCGTGAATGCCGCTCGTAAGCGAGCTACTTTAGGTGAAATCTCTCTGGCGATGGAAAATGAGTTTGGGCGTTACCGAGCAACCATACAATCCATATCCGGCGTGTACTCCTCAGAAATAGATCAAAATGAAGATTTTATAAAAGCGAGAAAACTGGCGGATCAGTTTGAGATTAAAGAGGGCCGCCGCCCGCGAATAATGGTCGCAAAATTGGGTCAGGACGGACACGATCGCGGAGCTAAAGTGATCTCTACAAGTTTTGCCGATTTAGGTTTTGATGTGGATATCGGCCCGCTTTTTCAAACTCCGGAAGAGGCAGCTGCTCAGGCTGTAGAAAATGATGTTCATATTCTGGGACTGTCCAGCTTGGCGGCCGGACACAAAACCCTGGTTCCTGCTGTCATCAACGAACTGAAAAAATTGGGCCGGGAAGACATCGTCGTAATTGTAGGCGGGGTGATTCCAAATCGGGACTATGAATTTCTTTACGAATTAGGCGTTGCTGCAGTATTTGGCCCCGGTACAGTGATTGCACAAGCGGCACAGAAGATCTTACATATCTTGATGGATGAGTAAAGAGGAAAAAATTTTTGAATCAGTAAATCCGGATTTCAGAGCAAAAAAAGGCTCTTTAAAATCAGTGGATGAATATGTGGAGGGCATATTATCGGGAAATAAGACATTTCTGTCGCAAGCGATAACCCTTATTGAAAGTTCCCGGGACGATCACAGGGAGATGAGTGAACAAATTCTTGAGCAGTGTCTGCCAAAAACCGGGGAATCACTGCGAATCGGGATTTCCGGTGTTCCGGGAGTTGGGAAAAGTACTTTTATTGATGTATTTGGGAAAAACCTGATTTCTGAAGGGAAAAGGATTGCTGTATTGACCGTAGATCCCAGCAGCAGCCGTTCAAAAGGGAGCATTCTGGGAGATAAAACAAGAATGCATTTTTTATCGACTCATCCGGATGCGTATATCCGTCCATCGCCAACAGCCGGCACTCTGGGCGGGGTTGCAAGGAAGACCCGAGAGACGATGTTATTGTGTGAAGCAGCCGGCTATGAGATGATTTTTATTGAAACGGTGGGTGTTGGACAGTCAGAGACAGCTGTTTACTCGATGGTAGATTTTTTCCTGGTTTTAATGTTAGCCGGCGCCGGGGATGAGTTGCAGGGAATGAAAAGAGGTATTCTGGAGATGGCCGATCTGCTTGCGATCAATAAAACAGATGGAGATAATGTTGAGGCCGCGAAACGGGCTAAACAAGAGTATCAAAACGCATTGTCCCTTTTTCCCCGCCAGCCCTCCGGATGGAAACCGGTCGTAAAAACCTGTTCTTCCCTTGATGGATCCGGACTTGAGGATATTTGGGATGAGGTGAAGAATTATATCACCTTAACACAAAAAAACGGACACTTCAAAAATCATCGAAAAGAACAAGCGATAGATTGGATGTATGAAAATATACACTATCGCCTAAAAGAGACGTTCTATAAACACCCGGCCATCAAATGCAGACTGAAGGCCATTGAAAATAAAGTTGCTGAGGGGACACTTAGCTCCTTTAAAGCGGCTACAGAATTGATTAAATTGTTTGGAAGCTGACAAACGGAAGTGAACCGGGAAGAGTTGATTGGAAATTGGAGTGAATGAATCTTTAGAGGTGTGATTATTAAAACAAAAGCCCAAAAAAACAGAGAGACCTTTGATAAACTGGCAGATAGATATGATCGTATCTACAGGGCCTATCTGCGGCATACACATCAAAAGATGGTCAATAAAGTATCTTTAAAAAAAGAGGATAAAATATTGGATGTAAGCGCCGGAACGGGAATTCTGGCCGAAAGCATATTGAGTAAATATGGTCCATTTAAAAGATTGGTCTTGAACGACCCGTCAAAGGGAATGCTTGAACATGCGAAGTATCGGTTACGATATCATAAAGAAGTGGAGTATACTTCCGACTTTTCAGAAGATCTCTCATTTAGAGATGATGAATTCACAAAAATTATCTGCCTGAATTCTTTTCGGTATTATACAGACCATCCTGCTGTTTTATCACATTTTAGAAGAATGTTAAAGAGTGGCGGTGATCTCTATATTTTAAGCTGGAACAGAACCGGCTTTTTCCGATTCCTGAATTGGATCATCACCGTTGTATCTGATCAAGAGATGAATACACGAACACTGGATGAGATGAAAGGGATGCTTACAGAGGCCGGATTTACTATTCAGGATTCTGAAGAATGGCGTTTTCGATGGTGGAAGTTCTTTTTTGTGAAGTGTAGTTGATGATCTCGTTAAGTACGAAAATAAAAAAAGTCATCTGAGAGTACCTCAGATGACTTTAAAATTTTTCAAAATCAGTTTCAGCTTTTATGCTATTTCAATTTTTCGTCCTGCTTTCTCTTTTAATTTCGGAATAGAAATTGCCAGAACGCCATTTTCGTAAGTAGCCTTAATTTTGTCCATATCCGCTGTATTTGGCAGGGGCAATGAGCGGCTGAATCGTCCGAAACGGCTTTCAACCCTGTGATATTTTCGCTCATTTTCATCACCATTGCGATAGGCATGACGTTCACCACTGATCGTCAATACATTATCATTCAGTGTGATATCAAACTCTTTTTTACTCATCCCTGGGAGTTCAAGAGTTACTTCAAACATTTTGGCAGTTTCATACACATTTAATTCTGGTACAAATGTGCCCTCATCCCACTGAAATGCATCCTTGAACACTTCATCTATCCAGCTGGACAAGCTCACTGGCGTATTGTATCGCGGTCGCGCTAATGTTGGTAGTTCTGTTCTTCTTGTTAACATCATAATAACCTCCTCAACAATTAATTTTCGGTTAAAAAGATTAAAATTTAGATGGACTGTACATGAACAATCCAAAAAATATTTCATCAAATGATGTGCCAAAATCGATTCTTAAAGACTTTAACTGAAATTTATTCGATCTATAACTGTCAAATTTTAAGACACTATATCATTTTGACAGAATCAGATTGAAAAAATGACAATTTAGAGATTGAACTCCATAATCCGATTGAACACCCTAGGAGGAGTAGTGATCGCGTATATATACGGATCAACTATTAAATCCTGAGCATTAGTTTAGTACAGTATTTATGAGATTTAAAACCCGTTATCGTTCAGATAACGGGTTCTTTATTTCATCCTTGGATGATTTAAGACATTAATTAATAGAGAAGAAATAACAACAATGCACCAAACAGGATTCGATAGACTCCAAAGGCCCTGAAGGTAAATCGCTCCAGAAAACTGAGGAAGAGTTTCATAGTCAGAAATGCCACCAAAAAAGAGACAATAAATCCTACGATGAGCGGAACAAAAGTCGTGTCTGCAAACTCCTGCCAATACTTTAGCATCGAATACGCTGCACTGGCAGCTAATACGGGCAGGGCTAACAAAAAAGAGAATTCAGCACTGGTTTTCCGATCCATTCCGGTCAACATTCCGCCAACAATGGTTGCCCCGGCTCTGCTGGTTCCCGGCACGACCGCAAAAACCTGCGCAAACCCGACCCAGGCCGACTGTTTAAAACTGATCTGATCCATCGAACGCACCGGCTGAATATCCTCATCATAATAGTGCTCCAAAACGAGGAAAATGATTCCCCCTATAATAAACATCCATGCAACTGTTTGAACAACAAAGAGTTCCTCAATTTGATCACCGAACAGGACGCCGATGATTGCAATCGGCAGGAAGGCGATAAAAATTTTCATCCAAAGAGTAATATGCCGGACATGAAAACGCTCTTTGTAATTTGTGATAACAGCAAAAATAGCTGCAACCTGAATTATCACTTTAAAGGCTGTATTCTGATCGCTTGGTTCTACTCCCAACCAATCGGCGACAACGATTAAATGGCCCGTTGATGAAATTGGCAGGAATTCGGTTAACCCTTCAACTATTCCAAGTATTACCGCTTGTATCAGATCCATATCGTATGGGTGAATTCAATATTGTTTTAAAATTGGCCCGGCCTGTTATTCAAAAAATTTGACAGAACAGATAAAGAGTATAACTTTGAGCGACAAAAATAACGATTCTATGGGCATTCTGCTATCAATTATAAATGATTATAACTTTTATGTTGACAATCTCCGTTGAATCTCTTCTTTTATGCTTTCATAACTAATCCATGACTGAATGAGCAACATATCCGGATACATTGAGACCCGTTTTGGAGATCGAAAGAACAGGCGGCGAATATACACAGGTGCATTTATTGCACTTATCATAGCCGGCGTCTATACCGGGATGAATGAAATAATTCCGGAACAGGATGGCCACTATGGGTTTTGGTCTGTTATGCCGCCACTTGTGGCTATCGTACTTGCATTCTGGACACGCGAAGTAGTGAGCGCACTCTTTATCGGAATCTGTTTGGGAGGTGTCATAGCCGGTGAAATGAACATCGTGCAAAGTTTTTTAATACCATCGATAGGGACAGAAAGTTTTGCCCTCATCCTGCTCGTTTATCTTTGGGCGTTGGGGGGCTTGATTGGTATCTGGACCCGGACAGGTGGCGCTGAGAAATTCGCTGCATGGGCGAGTCAATTGATGGTTCGGGGACCCCGATCTGCTAAATTTTTTGCGTGGATGATGGGGCTGATATTTCACCAGGGTGGCACCATCAGTACCGTTCTGACCGGAGCAACCGTGAGGCCGGTAGCTGATAAACACCAGGTTTCTCATGAAGAGCTGGCGTTCATGGTAGATAGCACGGCTTCGCCGGCAGCGACCCTGATTCCATTTAATGTATGGCCGTTTTATGTGAGCAGTTTGGTTATCGGCACCCTTCCTATATTTGTGACAGCTCAGGATGGTGTAAATTTTTTCTTCAGTTCTATCGTGTTCAATTTTTACGCCATTTTTGCCATACTGATTACACTTATTTTTGCCCTGGAAAAATTGCCCTGGGTACCCGGTAAAAAAATGCGTGCTGCTATTGAACGTGTCAGAAGCGGGGGGCCGCTGGACCGAAAAGGTGCAACTCCTATGGCGGCGGATGAACTTACTCAACAGAAAGTGCCCAAGGACTACAATCCCGGGTTAATCGATTTTTTTGGGCCAATCGGAACCCTTCTTGGTGTTGCGATCATTCCTTATGTAGTTACCTATTTTTTTCTGGGGCAGAAGGATGATCCGACACTGCTGATAGCGGAAGCCTTTATATTGGCCGTTTTGGCCGGAATAGGTATTGCACTCGCAAAAGGGATGAAGCTTCAGGTCGCAATCAACGGTTTCGTTGATGGGTGTAAAGGGGTTACCATTGGTGCTATTATATTAGCCTTTGCGGTTAGTTTAAAAGAGGTTGCTGATGCTGTAGGTACTGCAGATTATGTGGTTGCGATGATAGGAGATCTGATTGTCCCGTCAATACTACCCGGTATTTTAATGGTTCTGTGCATGATTATAGCTTTTTCAACCGGTACTTCCTGGGGAACCTATGCCGTTGTATTTCCGGTTGCAATCCCGCTGGCCTGGGCTGTTGTACCGGATATCTTCTTTCTTCAGCTATGTTTTGCAGCTGTAATTGGAGGGAGCGTGATGGGAGATCAATGTTCACCAATTTCTGATACGACGATTTTAAGTTCACTGGCAACCGGTTGTGATCTCATGGATCACGTAACCACACAGTTGCCGCTTGCAATTATGGCCGGGTTACTGGCAATGATTTCTTATGCCGCGATGGTTATCTTCTTTGTATGATGAAAAATGATGATAAAGAATTATTGACCACAATCACTTGTCCACAATGTGGACATCTGCAAAAGGAAATAATGAGCACCACATCCTGTCAATATTTTTGGGATTGCCCACAATGTAAAAAAACCCTTAAACCGTTGTCCGGTGATTGTTGTGTTTATTGTTCGTATGGGGATACGCCTTGTCCGCCCATACAGTGCTGTTAAGTTTAAAATATAATAGGAAGAGATGACTGATAAGGAACTGAAAGAGTTATACTTATTGATAAGTGATCAGATCCAGCTCATTGAAGAGGAAATCATTGAGTTAACTGAACTGACAAAACCCATTTCTTTAGATGCCTCTATTCTGTTGCAGACTCAGGAGAAGTTGTCATGCCGAGCTGTTCCTTAAACTGTTTGATGCCTTCACTGGCTTTTAATTTCCAATCCTCCGGCACATATCGGCGTACCATCAATACGGAGCAGGGAGCTCCATCTGCAATGACATCAGGTATAGATCCGAAGAGAACGTTCTTTAAAGTCCTGTCGCGTGAAGCACCGATGATTACCAGGTCGTGGTTTTCACCGGAGAGTTCATCAAATATACCACCTGTCACATCTTCTGACTCCCGAATATCGAATTCCAATCCTGTAAAACTGCCAATTAATGGCTTTGTTTTCTCAATCAGTTCAGCTCTTTCCGCTTCAATGTCTGTTCCGATCTTTACAAGGCGTAAAAGCTTTAATCTGGCACCTACAGTACGGGCAATCCGAACTCCGACTTCCAGTCCCAATTGGGCGTGTAAACCTCCGCCCCATGGCAGAACAATGGATTGAATATTACTTAAATCTCTCTCTTTAAGCACAGCCAGGTCGGCCTTTAAATCTTTAATAATTCTTTGAACAGGAGTTTTATAGATTCTCCTGACACTGAAGCCGCCTTGCCAGCCCATTACCATCATATCTGCTTTCCGTGATTCAGTTTCATTAATCAGTCCTTTAAAAACATCATATGCTGCTTCAGATACAGACTCGAAAGTTGTTTTTGACAATTCTTTTTTTCTCTCTTCAACCGCCAATTGATCTGCCCTTGATCTGCGGCTAATTTTTTCGATGCTCTCTCTGACAAATTCTTTTTCCCCTAATTTTTCCCGAATAGTGGAAAGAGGGGTTTGATAGGGAACTTTTACCAAGCTTAATCCGATTACTTTGCCACCGTCTTTAAGCCCAGCAGCTATTACATGAGAGATTCTCAATAAAGATCCTTCATGTTTTGGATTGGCCAGGGCAGTGATCACACGACGGGCATTATCAGGATTCAACTCACGAACAACCGGGAGGAAATCGGCTTCTTTATCTGCTTCATAATGAATGGCGGGTATTTGAAAGACTTTTAACCCATGCTCCTTCCACCTTTTTTTGAATTCCGGAACCGCATGCTCGAAACTTACCCGGCTTCGACCCCATACGAGATACCAGCCCAGACTACCGACAATCAATACAACAACAGCAATTTGAGCAAAAGGCCCGGAATAAAGAATGATCGAAAGACACCCCAAAGAGGCAATGATTTGTAGCCAGGGGGAGCCCGGTGTGCGATAAGTGGGTTTGTACCAATCGGGGCCGGTTACTCTTAGAATAACGCATCCAATGTTTAACGCTGCGTAACTGTATAACTGCAATACACTGGCGATTTTTGCCAAATCCTCGAGACTATCTAACAGTAAAAATAAGAGAGCAAGAATACCTGTGAGTAAAATGGCACGATAGGGTGTCAACAGTTTTTCATGAATGGCACTCAACCAGTTTGGTACCATTCGGTCTCTGGCCATAGCCAGATTGATTCTGGAGGATGCCATTATACTCGCATTGGCTGAGGAAAGCGTTGCAAGGAGACCGGCAACAATTATAGCCACCCCGCCCGGATGGCCCATCATGGTTCGGGCAGCCGTAGTTAAGGGATCTCTTACCTGGCCAATGGTTGATTGTGTGAACATTCCACTGATAACAAGAATGATCACAACATAAAGAACGGTTACCAGTGCTACGGAACCGATCAGTGCCCGGGGTAAATTTCTGGATGGATTTTTAATTTCCTCAGCAACAGCGGCAATTTTAACAAAACCCAAAAAGGATACAAAAACCAGGGCCGTCGTTGCGGATATAGATTCAAAACCAAAAGGCAGAAAAGGGGTATAATTTTCTGTCTCAATATGAAAAAGGCCTGTAAAACTGAATGCTCCCAGGATAACGAAGAGAATTAAAACGACAACTACCTGAGTACGGCCCGACTCTTTAGCCCCTATTATATTTAATGCCGTAAGTATTACCCCCCCAATGGCAGCACCCCAGAATGCTGTAAGGGGTAAAAACTGTGACATATATTCACCCAGTCCGTAGAGATAGAAGGCAATTGCAAAAGTAAGACTTAGCCAAATACCGACTCCGGATATGGCACCCATTGCCGGGCCTAAAGAACGTGAAACAAAGAAATAATCCCCTCCGGATGTAGGCATTCCGGTTGCTAATTCAGCTGCACTGGATGCCGTTATCATACATACAGTACCGGCTAGCAGATATGCAAATATAGCAGCGGGTCCTGACATCTCAAGTGCCACACCGGCAAGCAAAAAAATACCGGCACCGATCATCGTTCCGGCCCCGATCGTCAGTGCATCCCAAAAACCTAATTCGCGTTTTAAATCACTCATTCAGTTAAGTAAAAGTGTATTCAATGAGGCTTAATCTAAGAAAAATTTTACCCGAACCAATTAATAAATCATTCACTGATGCGACGTAATAGAGAATTTATTCCGATGATTTACTCCCGGATTCAGTTCCTGATGCAATTCCGTTTTACATTCCAAAATATATACTCTCTTTAATAACATCTGTCATAAATGAAGTTCGAAGGTGAGGCCACTAATAATTTACGGTTGTGTAAATGTATAAACCAATAGATTTACACCAAACCGTAGTGCTGCTTGTATGATTGCTTCCGGATTAGGATTCTCATCAAACGCCCAGCCATCGGATGGATTGGACTCATAGGTATAGAGCAGAACCATACGACCCTGTCGATATACGGCAAAAGCCTGAGGGGGGTTTCCATCATGCTCATGAACTTTTGGCGGGCGTCCATCCGGGAACGTATAAACCAGGTTATAAATGGGATGATCGGCAGGCAGTTCAAAGAATGGTTCTTCCGGGAATATGTTTTGTAAAATAGGGCGCACATATTGATCGAGGCCATAATCATCATCTACATATAAAAAGCCGCCATTTTCGAGATAATCCCGAAGATTTTGCATTTCGGAGTCATTTACACTGATATTTCCATGGCCGGTCATGAATAAAAATGGATAGTTAAAAATGTCCCGGCTGCCAAGCTGAACATCATCATATCTCTCACTGATCTTTATGGGAACTGCATCTTTTGTAAAGCGGATCAAATTAGTGAGTGCCGTGGGCGAACTGTACCAATCACCGCCTCCCCGATATTGGACCCGTGCAATGGTAAACTCATCGTTGTTTTGAGCTTCAGCTATCGGTACGATAAAGCATGAGAAAAAAGTAAGTGCAATAAGAATCAGATTTTTCATAAATCTATTTTGAACTAAAAACTAAAAACTGAGAGCTGAAAGCTGAAAGCTGAATGCTGAAAACTAAAACGATGATGACCATTCTGATATAAAACGTCAAAAATCCCAACTATTGTTCACATTATTCAACTCTTCTCAGAGTTCAATCAAACTAAATAAATTCATCGAGTCTTTTTTTCATATTTGCTCCCTCCAGAATGCCGTGTGATTCTTCATGAGCATCATGTGGTTCCAGGTGAATGGTGATGATTGCATCGGTATCCAGTGCATCGATCAGCTTTCGTTCCAATACTGTTGCTTTATCATGGGCCTCCTTCAGCGAAATGTCATCTTCAAAAACCAAATGAAGCTGAATCCATGTTGTCCTGCCGGAAGAGCGATGGCGGAGATGATGCCATCCTTTAATCCAGTCACTTTTTTCCCTGTTCAAAACATTTCTAAGAGCGCTGTCGATTTCCGGATTACGTGTATCCATTAAACCGCTTATCGAGAATCGAAGTAATTTATAGGCCTCAAAACAGATATATCCTGCAACAAGTAAACTAACGGCTACATCCAGGAAGAGCCAGCCGGTATAGTGAATCAAAATCAGTGCTGCCACTACACCCCCACTGGTCCATACATCGGTGAGTACGTGCTTCCCATTACTGACGGCAATCATGTTCTTTTCCCTTCTCCCCACTCGCAAAACATAGGTTCCCAGGATTAAATTGATAAGTGCTGCAATCAAAAGCAGCCATATTCCGGTATACATATTTTCAATTTGAACACCGGTTATGGCACTCAATACGGCATGATAAATAATTGTGATACCGGCAACGATGATAATGGCTCCCTCAGCTCCAACCGATAAAAATTCGATTCGTTCGTGACCATAATGGTGTTCATCATCTGCAGGTTTCAGGCTGATATAATAACCGTAAACCACAAAAACGACGGCGAAGAGATGCACTACCGATTCAGCCGCATCGGAGAGGGCAGCTGTTGATCCGGTCACAATAAAAGCCGCAATTTTTAAGGACAAACTGACCAACGCAACAATCAGGCTGATCAAAAGTGCTTTTCGAACGGGGTCTTGTTGTGACATTCAGGAATCTTGATTTTAAAACTATCTTTAATTTAAAAATGTAAGGATAATTCTAATCATTATATTACAATCCGGAAAAATGTAAAAAGCTCTTTGGAACAAACAAAAGTCGTTATTACATAGAAATAGGGTTATTTTTTGATGTAAATGATTAAAAATCGACTGATGAATAATCAGGATCCAAAAAGGATTTCAAACTATGAGGATGGCTTTCAAAGTTGAAAACAATGTCGGATTTATTAATTGATATAGCATTCATACTGACCAAAACTCAATGACTCAAATCTTACTCATTTCATTGGGAGGTGCGATTGGGGCTATTTTGCGCTACTCCATTGGGAAGTTCACTTCAACGATATTGGGAGATACGGATGTATTCACAGGGACACTTTTTTCAAATGTCATCGGTTGTTTTTTCGCCGGGATCATTTTGGCATGGATGGGAGATAACTCCGGCATTTCAGAGGAAGTTATTCTATTTGTGACCATAGGAATATTGGGTTCGATCACTACTTTTTCAACTTTCGCGTTAGAATCTTATCAACTTCTCGACAACGGAAAGTTCACTAAGTTGATTTCTTATCTATTCATTCAAGTCGTGATTGCATTTCTATTAACCGCTGCCGGTTATGCACTTTATCAGTTTACTGGTGGGGTATAATTTGATCAAAAGAAAATATTTTAACGAAATCGGATGGGTTGCTTTAGGGGGTATGATCGGCGCGACACTCCGCCACTTCACCAATCAACTTTTTTCCTCAATACCAATGAACTCCTATCTATTTACTGCGACAGCATTTGAGAATATTTTGGGTTCATTTTTGATCGGGTTGATATACGTAGTTTTGAGCAAAAGATTTGAAAATAATAACTCTCTTAATCTTTTTCTTTTGACAGGGATCATAGGCAGTTATACCACTTATTCAGGATTCATGGTAGAAGCTCTGCTGATTTCAAATGAATCGGTATATATTCTTTTATGCTATCTCTTTCTTCAAATAACTTTGGGGATTTTAGCACTGTGGATAGGTTTGACTGCAGGCAAACGTATATAAATCTTTATTCCATAACTTCAAAGCGAATCGATCTCTCTTTGCTTTGATCCGACTCAATATCAGCTATTTGGACAACCAGCTGATATAAACCCGGTGTAAGATCGGCGGTTTCAATTTCTAAATCTTCTACGACATGTATTTCTTCATTCGTGAAATTGAGGGTCAGAATAAATTCAGTTTGATCCTGCAACACATTCCCGGCATCATCCACAGGCAGTATTCTGTAGGCAAGTTCAAACTGTGTAAAGCCGTTACTCATTCTCTTCAGGTGATAAACTTCAAAATGCAGCAAAAGGGTTTCACCAAATGGAATGATCTGATCATTTGCGACATGAAATTCAAAAGGTTCTGTACCACCAAGCGAGTCGGGATAACCCAGGACAAGGTCGGCAACCTCCAGTGAGTCCGGATGACTTATCAATGGCCTGGGTTGACGGTACTGAAGCTTATTCCATCCTCTTACTGATTCCGGAAATGGACTCTCTTCAAGAGTTCTGGACTCCGGGTCATAATTATTTAATTGTACCGAAGCAGCCATTTGTGATCTGTGTTGATGTGGCAGTCGAAAATATGTGCCGGTGGCTGTTTCGGGTGATGATCGGTAAAAAATAAGTGGCGGATTGGCTTCTAATAAGTTCGTCTGTGCCCACCTTCTGTCGTATGACTGTAGCGTATGCTTAAGTTCATAATTACTAAATTCATCCAGCAGATTTACGCCATTGGGAATGTCGTCTCGATCATTGCCCCGGCCATTATTTCTGAGGAAATCGATAAGAAAAGCTTCCTGTGCGGATGATTCTATGAAGGTCAGAATCATTGGATTTTGTTCACTATCCAGATAACGATACTGATACACCTGTATGGGTATCCGGGGAATAATATCTTCATATGAAGACTGCTCTTGCGGCACCTGCAATTTTCTTTGATTCACCAATTCATTGGTTTCAGCTTCGAAATCCTTATCCATATTTCTAAAAGCTTGCAATCCCTGCTCTAATACTCGATCTCTGAGAGCATTTAACCGATTCTCGAAAAAGGAATCAACCTTTAGCAATTGTTCATAATAGAGCAGCTGCAACATTAAAGCCGGTGTTAATCCGGCTCGGGTAAATTCAACAGAATCTTCATCACGGTTTCTTTCTATTGAATAAGCTCTCTCCGGAATGAAATCATTAATACTCGTTCGAAGGCCAAATGCATCGTTTTGAACATCTGTTCCAAACATGTAGATGATCGAATTAGATTGCATAGGAGTAAGTTGGTCATAGATCCAAATCTCATATTCCGGATATCGATGAAATTCGTATATGGCTTCCTGTAAAATTTCGACTTGTTCTCTTTGCCCACCCGCTGTTTCGGCGTTTCTCCTGGATTCCGATGCAGAATCTAATCCGGGATTTATCTGTCTCTGAAGCCAGGGTTTAATATTTTCGGATTGAAGAGTAAGAATGCCGTTGCTCTTTCGGTCAGGTTCTCCATAACTGATGTAAATCAATGCACGATCATCCGTGCCATAGGCAGTGGATCTGTTTTTTCTAAAATGTTGCCTGGCATAGGCAATGCGCTCCCAATGCTCAATAAGTCGTTCATTGACCTCTTGTGCAGGTGTGGGATCTTTTTGAACCCAATATCCTCTGATATCAGGACCGAGTGCGTCATTTCTTTGATTCCACCACTCAACCCACTGACGATAAATCCCATCTCCAACGATTGGCTCCAATCGGTCGATCTCCTGACGAAGGGCAACTCTGCTCTCATTTCCCTCACCATGTACCAACGCTCTGTAATACATCTCAGTGGCCGGCTGATAATAAGAACTCATTCTGCGATCTGTGACGATACGTATAAACTCAAATCCAATCCGGCTGTCAACACTCTCTTGTCCTTCTGCATGGTATTGATCATACCAAAGATCGAGAGCCTGGGCGACGTTGCCACTTTGAAGCTCTTCCAATCCCTGCTCATAACCCAAGGGATCCTGGGCGATCGCAGTCGAGAACACCGCGGAAAGCGTCACGATAGCAAGAATTTGAAAAAACCGGATATTCACTCTCATTGGTTTTTGATTATTTCTCAGAATGTGGAAAATACAACGCATTTTTGTTAACCGTAAGTACAAATTTTTTGTACCTTGTCAGGGTACATTCAAATCAAAAAGCCGGCAATTTCAGTTGATTTATGGCAAACAGTTACAGGGCACTTACCCGTACATATCGACCCCAAACGTTTGATGATGTCGTTTCTCAGGAGCATGTAAGCAATACGTTAAAAAATGCGATTGCTCAAGACAGACTCTCGCATGCCTACATGTTTTGCGGCCCAAGAGGTGTTGGAAAAACAACGATGGCCAGAGTTTTGGCGAGGACGATCAATCAGATTGATGATCAGATTGATGGGGAGTCATTGAGTCAGACCCTGAACGTTGTCGAGATCGATGCGGCATCCAACAATAAGGTTGAAGATGTTCACCACCTGCGGGAAATTGTGCGCGTTCCTCCTCAAAGCGGCAAGTACAAGATTTTCATTATTGATGAGGTTCATATGCTGTCGAAACAGGCATTTAATGCGTTGTTAAAGACACTGGAAGAGCCCCCTCCTCACGCCATTTTTATATTTGCAACCACGGAGCCGCATAAAGTTCTGCCCACGATTCTATCCAGGGTTCAGCGGTTTGATTTTAAAAGAATCAGTGTGGATGAAATTGTATCCCGGTTAGAGGTTATTTGTACCAAAGAGGGGATCACCATTGATAAAGAGTCGTTACACACAATCGCGAGAAAGGCAGATGGAGCTCTGAGGGATGCGTTAGGCCTGATGGATCAGGCCATTGCCTTTTGCGGGATGAACATCGAGTATGCAAATCTGACCGAAGCACTGAATGTAGTCGGTAATGATCAGCTATTTGAATTTACCCAAGCCATTTCAGATAGAGACTCAAATAGCGGACTGCTGTTGGTGGACCGATTGCTGAAAGAGGGAGTGGATATTCAGGAGTTTTTGGTATCTCTAACAGTACACATCCGAAACCTCTATGTTGCAAAACAGAGTCAGCGTATGCACATGGTTGAGGCAACGGATGAAACGAAACAGAGATATATTGTTACGGCAAAACAATTTTCTGAGAGTGATTTGATGCGAATGCTTTACCTGGTTAGCGAGGCGCAGATGAAGATCAAAGATGTACAACAGCCGAGGGTACATTTTGAGATCCTGACACTGAAACTCATTCATATGGGCCGATCCAAAGAGATCGGAGAACTGTTAAATGGGTTGGACGAAGTAAAAAAAAACGGTAAAAAATCGTCCGGAGAGTTAAAAAACCACTCAAAAGCTGAAAATAATGGTTCTGAATCGGCATTAAGCAGGGAAGCCGCGCAAAAAGAGCCGCAAGCGGATTCAGATACAGGTGCTCGTGATATTGATAAATTGCCTGATGAAAACAAGAGTTTAAAAAGAGATGCTGCAGATAGGCCTCATCCGGAAATCCAAAGAGAAAAAGAAGCCAAAAGTAACGAAGGGGATGGGTTGATGGGTGGTGGCGGCAACCAGGATGTTACCGGGAATGCCTCTGCCGGAACAGATGCCCCGGCTCCGGATAAGAATGCCGGGTTAAATAAAAGTAGACCTCAAGTTAACAGTACAGATCAAAACCGGGAATCAGAAGAAAATATTATATATGGTAAGCCCAGTTTAGGGGATGCAAATCGAACCCGGCCTGATGAAAATGGACAGGATAGTAGGGCACCTTCTAAGCCTGAGAATAAGAAGGAAGAGAAGAAAGTAGTTTTAAAAGGGATTTCTGATGTTGAAGATCAATGGAGTCACTATTTGACTCTTTTGGAACAACGCGTCTCCAAAACCATTTTTCACCAGATGGAAAGTGTTCAGTTAAAGAACCTCAAAGGGACCGAGTTGATCCTTTCGGTAAGTAATGTATTTGCAGTAAATATTGTAGAAGAGAATAAAATGGTTCTCTCCGAAGTTCTTAAAGAAGTGATGGGAATTCATTTGAGGTTAAAATGTGTTGTTGAGAGACAAAACAGTGAAACGGAAGAGTCATTGAGTCCGTATGAGCGCTTTAAACAGATTCAAAAGAAAGACCCTCAGCTTGGAGCCATTGTAGAGCTTTTTGGAGCTGAAATGGAATATTAATTCGTAAACAATGCAAACGTAAGTAACTAAATAAAAGAAGATTATGAGTGATTTTAATATGGCAGATATGTTCGGAAAAATTTCGAATATGCAGGCAAAAATGAAGGAAGTCCAAGATCGTCTTTCGGAAGTAATTGTGGAGGCTGAAGCAGGTGGAGGCATGGTAACAGTGAAAGCGAACGGAAAACGTGAAATCATCAGTATTCTGCTGGATAAGGATGTGATTGATCCGGATGATAAAGAGATGATTGAGGATCTGGTTGTTGCAGGCGTCAATAAGGCACTTGAAAAAGCAGAAGAAGCTGCAAAGCAAAAAATGCAGGAAGTGTACAAAGATATCTTGCCCGGCGGAGGAATTCCCGGAATGGACATGAGTAAATTAGGTCTTTAACTACGTCAAATTGAGCGCAGATGAGGAGCGCTCCTCTTTTATCCCACGAAGCGGAGAGAAGTGATAGCGACGAATCGTAGTCGAAATTTCCTCGCTAAGCGAAATATCCTCGCCATGACAAGAAGTTCTCGACACGTCCAGACGGTAAACCACCGTCAGGTCTGCTCGAACAGACGATTATAATAAAATTTAACTATGCAAATAACCTCAGAAGCCCTTGAACGGGTGATTGAAGAGTTGGCCAGATTACCGGGTACCGGCCGAAAATCGGCTCAGCGTATTGCTATTCACCTGTTGAAACAGAGTGATGAGAGAGTAATTACATTAGCAGATGCACTCATCCAGCTTAAGAAATCAGTGATTCGCTGCTCCACATGTGGCACCATAACCGATTCAGATCCCTGTTCGATTTGTTCCAATCAGAAACGAAATAGCGGAGTAATCTGTGTGGTTGAGGAATTTCAGGATGTGTACATCATCGAAAAAACGAATGAATTTCGTGGCAGATATCATGTTCTCGGCGGAACCATCTCACCGCTTGATAATATTGGTCCGGACGATGTACGGATTAAGGAGCTTTTAGAGCGAATCGGTGGTGATCACGAACAAATTCGGGAAGTTATTCTCGCTCTCAATCCTGATGCAGAAGGGGAAGCCACCTCCTATTATATCAATAAACTTTTGCAAAATTACGAAGTCAATGTAACCCGGATTGCCTACGGTATACCGATGGGCACAGAACTTGAGTATATTGATGAGGCGACACTAAGTCGCGCATTTGCAAGCCGTACACCATTCTAAAAAGTAATTAAAAGGTTTATCCAATATTAATATCATGTCGAATTTTTTCTCAATAAAAATGAGTTCAGTGTCATTTTTAATAGCAATCCTGATATCATTCAGTAGCCATGTGAAGATCATTGCCCAGGGCGCCGATTATTGGCAGCAGAAAGTCGAATATTCAATGGAAATTGACATGGATGTTGATCTAAATCAATTCTCCGGAAAACAAACATTGGTTTATCATAATAACTCTCCGGACACACTAAACCGGGCATTTTATCATCTCTTTTTTAATGCTTTTCAGCCCAATAGCATGATGGACAAACGCTCCAGGACCATTTCTGATCCGGATCGAAGAATAGGCGATAAAATTTATTATTACGATGAGACAGAGATCGGATACCAAAAAATCAGATGGATGAAACAGGATGGGGTTGAGATCGACTATACAGTAAAAGGGACCATCATGGAGGTTCATCTGTCAGAGCCGATTGCTCCCGGCGAAAGTGTCACTTTTGAGATGGAATTTGAAGCACAAGTCCCCCTTCAAACCCGCAGGTCGGGCAGGGATAATGCAGAGGGAATTCGATTTTCAATGTCTCAATGGTATCCCAAAATAGCTGCATATGATCGGATGGGGTGGCATGCCAATCCATATATTGAGAGGGAATTTTTTGCGCCGTTTGGCACATTTGACGTTAAGATTCATATTGACAGAAATTATGTTGTAGCTGCCGGATCCATATTGCAAAATCCGGAGGAAGTTGGATATGGTTATGAAACACCCGGAATGGAAGTAAACCGTCCGGATGGGGATAAGTTGATGTGGCATTTCAGATCAGAAAATGTACACGATATGATGTGGGCTGCAGATCCCGATTATAATCATGTGACTGCTCAGGTGCCGGATGGCCCACTGCTGCGATTCTTTCATCAAACCGACCCCGTTGCTGAAAATGCTGCAGCTGAAAATAATGATTCACTGCTTGAGAATTGGAGTTCGCTGCCGGAATATGCTGTTCGTGGTTTTCAATATATGAGTGAACATTTTGGCGAGTATCCGCACGATGAGTATATCTTCATTCAAGGCGGTGATGGGGGTATGGAGTACTCAATGGGCACGCTGATCACCGGGAATCGGTCACTGCGAAGTTTAGTAGGAGTTTCAATACACGAATTGGTTCATGCCTGGTATGAAGGGGCAATAGGGAACAATGAAGTTTATGATCAATGGATCGATGAGGGGTTTACAAGCTATGCCTCTGAATTTATCATGAAAGAGCTTTTCAACGAAACAGCCGCTGACCCAATGTTATCCCGATATCCAAGGTATTATCGCCTTGTGAATGCAGGAACAGAAGAGTCGATGCACATTCACGCAGATCATTATACAACCAGCAGTGCCCATGATATGGCATCATACACAAAAGGAGCCATTTTTTTACATCAGCTTGGATATATCATTGGGGATGATGGTTTGCAGCGAACACTAAAAAACTTTTTTGACCAATGGAAGTTTAAGCACCCGTACGGAATCGATTTTATCAGAATTGCGGAAAAGGAGAGTGGTATTGAACTCAAATGGTACTATGAGTATTGGGTAACAACCACCAAAACCATTGATTATGGGATTTCGGAAGTTTCCGAAACGGAGCAGGGGGTTGTTGTTGACCTGGAACGAGTCGGACTCATGCCAATGCCATTGGATATTGAGGTCGAATTCAATGACGGTACAGTTACACACTACTACATACCGATGCGGATCATGTGGGGACAAAAGGAGAATGAGTTCCCGGATGTAGAGCGGTTTGTGCAAAACGACTGGCCCTGGGTTTTCCCGGAATATAGTTTTACGATCGATAGACCCCTGGATGAGATCATAAGAATAGAGATTGATCCAACTCAGCGAATGGCTGATGTGAATCGGGATAATAATGGTTGGATCCAAATCGAGAGTGAGAAATCCATAGAAGAAACACTATAGATGTTCTGCACTATTTTTTGAACATTGTACTTAGTACAAAGAAGATATTCTCTTTTCGCTCCAGGAGTCTGCGTTTGAAATATGGGAACCACATCGTTCCATATGGGACATATACCCTGGCGTTATACCCGTTTTCAGCAAACTCTTTCATCGTGTCTTCCCGTAAACCATAAAGCATTTGAAATTCAAATCGATCTTTTGAGATCCCATTTTCTGATGTGTAGGATTTTACCCATTCAATCAGCTCATCATCATGAGTGGCAATACGCGGAAAAGATGTTTTATCAAAAAGTACCTTCGCATATTTTTTAAAGGCTTCACGAATTTCAGGCATCGCCTGATAGGCAATCGAAGCAGGTTCACTGTAAGCACCTTTGCATAGCCTGATATCCGCGCCTATTTCAGCCAATTCATCAATATCTTTTTTAGTTCTTTTTAGATAAGCCTGAATCACGATCCCAACATGTTTAGGATATTTTTGAAAGGCTTCTTTAAAAATATCAATTGTATCCTGTGTATAGTCAGATCCCTCCATATCAATCCGTACAAAGGAGTTGAGCCTTTGAGTTTCATCCAGCAGCCTGAATAGGTTTTTTTTGCAGTAATCCTTGTTAATATCCAGACCCATCATGGTTAATTTAATAGAGATGGTGCTTTTTAAGCCGGCATCATTAATATTATTCAGAAGATTTAAATAGATCTCAACGGTTTCATCAGCGGTGGTTTTATCCGCAACATTTTCTCCCAACAGATCAAGTGTTACTTTAATACCGTTCTCATTAATCGATTTAATTTTTGGAACAGTCTCCTCAAAAGTTTCGGCAGCGACAAATCGTTTTGCCATTACAAAGGGTAATTTCATGTCTGTAGAATTATCTTTCTGAATAGAACCAAAAATAGTGAAGAATCCGTTTAGTTTCATGATCGGTTTTGGTGGAATGAGTAAAAATATCCATTCATCCGAAACTATCTTAAGATGTTATCGTAGAGACTTTATACATGATCAGTTGGTCAGATCATCTAATTTTAACTCTTTTCAATGCCTTTGGATTCGATGATGGTACTTCCTGAGACTCTTTTTGTTGTTTATGTAGCAGGGGTCTTCAGTTTTATTCAATATTTTTGATTGCGATCCGGAGTGGATTTGAAAATAAAACCAATGCGGTGATAATATGAATATAAAAATGATAAAATTTGGATTAGCATTCCTGATATCTGTTACAATGATGATAGATATCATGCATGCACAGTCCTCTACTGACGCATTCAGAGTGGATACATTTTCAGCAGGGTTGTCACCTGATGTAGAGTTACGAACGTCCGGAGGCACAATTAGTGTAATCGGACACAATGAGGATGAAGTTCGGATTGAAATGTTTGTTCGTCGCGGGTCATCCTACTTGACACCGGACGATACGGATCTATCCGATTTTGAAATAATCATTGAACAGGATGGAAATAAAGTAACGGCCTCGGCCAGACGAGAGGGTTCAGGCAGAAACTTTTTCTGGGGGAATAGAAATGAATCGATTTCATTCAGAGCCTATGTACCCCATAATTCGGCCGTTGATGGAAATACCAGTGGAGGCAGCGTTTCGGGAGAAAATATCTATAACCGTCTCAATCTGTCAACAAGTGGTGGCAGTGTACGCGTTCAGAATATACAGGGTGTCACAGAACTGCGCACATCGGGCGGATCTATTCAAATAGAGGATGCAACAGGAGAGATAAATGCCCGAACCAGTGGAGGTTCTGTAACTGTGAATGGATTAGAAGGTGTAGCGGATCTTCGCACATCCGGTGGAAGTATGCGGCTCGATAATATATCCGCAAAATTGAATGCACGAACAAGCGGTGGATCCATTCGGGCTGACTTGGTTGCATTCTATGATGATGTAACGCTGCGAACCAGTGGCGGGAGTATTCGAATCACGATGCCGGATGTTGATCATTACGATCTTGAATTAAGAGGCAGCCGTGTAAATACAAATCTAAGAAATTTTTCCGGGGAGATGGAGAGAAACAGAATCAATGGCAGAGTGGGCGATGGAGGCCCGTTGTTAAGTGCCCGAACCTCTGCGGGTACCGTCTCAATAAATTAAATAAAACAATAAGATAGAGGGATAAAGTGTCCGTTTAAAAACCGGACACTTTTTTTATTTCTATTTTGGACATGGTTGTCTTTTTACTTTGTCATTAATATTCTTTTAATTAGCCTTATTAACCAAAATTTAATGGAATGGGGATATGGGGAATAACGACTCAGATAAAGGAATGGAAGATTTCCAACCGAAAGGGGCATTGGCATTTTTCATCATGATGTTAGTGATGTTTGTTGTGATTTGGTTTGCATTATATTTTGAAATCCTTAGCAGAGGGGCCTGATATAATATGGACAAATCAGAAAAAATTGCTTTCACACTTAGCGGGATGCTTTTAATCCTGTTTTTTGGCGGGATCGTGTATGCAGCTATCGTTGAAGATATTGATGTGCCTACATGTATCACAAACATGGAACCGTTTGAATCGGATACACTCTTCCAAACCGGGCCTGATTCGTATGAGCTTCAGATGGTAGCCAGAATGTGGTCTTTCCAGCCTTCAGTTGTAACATTACCGGTTGGTTCAACCGTCGACCTATATGTGACTTCACAAGACATCATTCACGGTTTTAAAATTGAACGGAAAAATGTGAATCTAATGGCGGTACCGGGTGCAATTAACTATATGCGCGTCACATTTAATGAGCCCGGAGAGTATCTTTTTGCTTGCCATGAATTTTGCGGGGCCGCTCACCATACGATGGCCGGCCGCATAATTATTGAACCTGAGATGACGGAGGGGCCATAAGATGAACTCTGATACATTTCGTTTCTCAAAATCGATCAAGAACCTGAATTCACTTCTGCTCATTCTGCCAATGGTACTTCTTTTTATTGGTATTTATGGGGGCTTGATGCAGACGATGTTTCGTGCCGGTATCATTCAAAGTGACCCATTTGTTGGGGGGGATTATTACAAGGGGCTGACTTTCCATGGGGTTCTGAATGCGATTGTGTTCACTACTTTTTTTGCCGTTGCATTAGGGAATGCGCTGATTCCCTACTCGCTTAAGAAACATCTGAACAGTAAAATTGCCTGGACCTCGGGTATCATGATGTTAGTAGGTTCGGTAATGGCTGCTGTTGTGATACTCCTTGGAGAGGCAACCGTTCTCTATACATTCTATCCGCCGCTAAAGGCACATCCTCTTTTTTATATAGGATTAACCCTATTGGTGGTCGGTTCCTGGCTGGCTTCTTATAATTGGGTTCCGATGTATCTGCAGTGGCGAAAAGAAAATGTGGGTAAGAAAACACCCCTTGCAGTGGTAGGGATGATGACAACTTTCATCATCTGGTTTATAGCAACCCTTGCAGTCGCGGCTGAGATATTGTTTATGCTGCTTCCATGGTCGATGGGATTGGTCGATGAGGTTAATGTGATGTTGGCCCGGACTCTCTTCTGGTTTTTTGGCCACCCCCTGGTCTATTTCTGGCTCTTACCGGCTTACGTGATGTATTATTCATTTATGCCAAAAATTGCAGGCGGTAAACTGTACTCTGATATGGCCGGCCGATTGGTATTTATGATGTTTATCGTTTTCTCTATCCCTGTGGGTACACATCACCAGTATATGGATCCTGCTATCGGCGCTGAATGGAAGCTTTTACATGGAATATTCACGTTTGGGGTCGCCCTTCCCAGCTTAATTACCGCATTTACACTGGCGGCTTCACTGGAATATGCCGGTAAAAAACGTGGGGGTAAAGGCCTCTTTGGGTGGATGAGGAAACTACCCTACTTTGAAAAAGAGAAATGGTTTTTTGCCTATCTGATATTAGGCCTGTTTATATTCATCTTTGGTGGAATCGGCGGGATCATAAACGCATCTTATCAGATGAATACGGCTGTTCACAATACCGCATGGGTACCGGGTCACTTCCATCTCACTGTGGCCGGACCGGTTCTACTCGCATTTCTGGGGGGTAGTTTGTACCTGATCGGCCAATTCATGCATAAAGAGATTCGTTGTAAGGGCTGGGCGTTGATATCGCCTTATGTCTATACTGTTGGGCTGTTTATCATGTCATATGGGCTAAAAATAGGAGGGCTGAAAGGAATGCCGCGCAGAACCAATACCGGCGCCTCTTATGCAAACCCGGATAGTATTCTATACCAACAGGATTGGATTTTCTACATCGATTTAAGTGTCATTGGCGGTGTTTTGATGTTTATTGGGATTATCATGTACCTGGTTTCATTCTTTGGAACTGTGTTTTCAAAGAGCAGTTCTACAGAAGAGGGGGCAGTGATTACGTTTCCGATATCAGAGCCATACCATGATGAACCGGCAAAATGGCTGAGGAATTTCAAACCCTATATCATAATTGCAATTATCTTAATCGTACTTTCATATACACCTGTTATCTTAGACGTGCTGGAGGCTACTTACGGTGGTTCACTGCCGTATTCGCCGAATAGTCCGGTACCACTTAGATAATATGCAGTAAATCGAAGAGTGTTTATGAATCAAAGAAGGTTAAATCGACGATCGATCCTGGCAGTCTGTGTGCTGATTTTGACAGCATACGGCTGTGATCGACTGAAGGTACAAGATACTATTAGCGGTGATGAGTACCTGTTAAAGAATCAGTTGAATGCCGATATCAATTTCCCTTCGGATTATGTAGGAAAAGTGATGCTTGTGGGTTATGTATACACTCACTGCCCCGATATTTGCCCTCTCATTACGCACAATATGAGAGATATTCAAAATGAATTTCAAGAGAGTGAGGATCTTTTGCTTGTCAGTGTCTCCTTTGATCCGGATCGTGACACCCCTGATGTATTGTTTGATTACGCTTCCAATTTCAATCTCAATCAGCAAAATTGGCAGTTATTAACGGGAGATAAAACCGTTGTAGTGAACCTGCTATCCAAGCTTAATATTGGAACGGTTAAAACACCGACCCGATTTACAGATTCAGGTACTCCGATCTATTTCATTGATCATACGGATCGGGTGACTTTAATCGACGATCAGGGCCGGATTAGAAGACATTATACAGGCAGTGAATTGGATAAAAATGAAGTGATTAAAGACATTGAGGTACTATTAAATGAGAGTTAGAAGCTGTACCTTGAATGAATGGAAATATTTTTAAAAATGTTGAATAAATACCATAAAAAAACAAAATCAGATCAATAGACAAATGAAAAAAACAATATTTAGTACATTACTTATAGCAATCTTTTTTGGACTTGCTGCATGTGGTGGTGGGGAAGAAACAGCTGAGACAACGGATACCGCTGATGCAGTAGTTGATGATGGCGTGAGAACCATTGAAATAATCGGAACGGACGACATGAAGTTTGTTGTGGCAGAGGCTGCGGATGGATTGGTTACCGGTGGACAAGCAGGACAAAATATTCTTCTGGAAGGCATCGAAGCCGCTCCGGGTGAAGAGATAAGAATTCGGCTTACTACAGTGAGTAATCTTCCTCCTACCGCAATGTCACACAATTTTGCTGTAGTAGATTTGGGAACAGATTTAGATGCATTTATCAGAGCAGCCCTCACAGCACGTGATAATGAATACATTTCACCCGATTTTGAAGATCAGGTGATTGCTGCAACAGATATGGCCGGTAATGGCGAAACAGTTACTGTAACATTTACTGTTCCTGAAACAACCGGAGAGTACGACTATGTTTGTTCATTCCCCGGACATTTTGCAGGTGGAATGGTAGGTAAACTGATCGTTCAATAAGAAGATTTCAGTAGCTTATCAATCATATTTTAAGAAAGAGGCCGTGTGTAAACATGGCCTTTTTTTTGCAGATCTGTTTTTTATTTGATTCTTTTATAGTAGACTTCGTTGAAATAGAATAATCAGGATATTTAGGGAATCATTAGGATGAAAGCATTAGAGATTGTTGAAGCTGATTTTACCAATAAAAAACATTGTCAGGCCATTTTGGATGTCACCAATCGATATGCAGAGGATCCTATGGGTCTGGGGGATTCCCTTTCTGATAAGACTCGATCGAATCTGATCGACAAAATGAGCAACTTTCCCACTACCTTGTGTTTCATCGCATTTATTGATGGGGAAGTAGCCGGAGTTGCAAACTGTTTTTTTGGATTCTCAACGTTCAAAGCTGCAAAAGTATTGAATATTCATGATCTTGCTGTGATGCCTAATTTCAGGGGAAGGGGTATTGGTGAGGCTCTTTTAAGCACAGCAGAAAAAAAAGCAAAGGAAACCGAGTGCTGCAAAGTTACACTTGAAGTGCGTGAGGATAACCGCGCCAGAAACCTTTACGAACGTTACGGCTTCTCCTATGGCGAACCTACGATGTTCTTTATGTCCAAGGAGTTATAGGTGATGCATGCCAATGCGAGGACATTTCGACTTCACTCCGCTCCGCTTCGTGGGATAAAATAGGAGCGCCTCGTCGCATGCGCTCCTCATCTGCGCTCAATGTGACGTGGAGGGGTGTTTTTTAAAAACACCTCCTAACCCGTCAGTTCGAGTGAAGTCCCGATGTTTTTTCGGGACGAAGTCGAGAACCCCCTCTACTGTTGATCAATTGGACAACTCTACAATTTGATCCAGGTTTTCATCCAAATTTTCAATGACTCCGATTATCGTTTCTACAGCTTTCAAATAGAAATCAGGATTTATACTATCGAAAGTATCTGTTGGCTGGTGGTAGTGAGGATGATCTTCAACACCAAAATAGACAAAAGGGATTCCCTCCAGGTGAAAGGGGCCATGATCAGAAGAGAGGGTCCAGTTTTGAGGCCACTCATCTGTATCGTATCCAAAACTCACAGTGATCGTTGTGTCGGTAATGGACTCATCAATAAAGGGTTTTAAAAAAGGATAATGAGCAGTGCCTACCGCATATATTTCATTTTCAAAATTGGTACTGATCATATCCATATTCACATTCACTGCAATTTGATCCAGTGGAACAGCCGGATTTTCAATAAATAATCTTGCTCCTGACAACCCTTGTTCTTCCGCATCAAATGCGATGAAAAGCAGACTGTTCTGAGGTATATTTTCAGAAAAATATCGTGCGGCAGCTAACAATCCTCCTGTCCCGGAAGCATTATCATCAGCGCCATTATAAATTTCGCCATCAGAAATCCCCAGATGATCATAGTGAGCAGTTACAACAATATACTGATCCGGATTTGAACTGCCCTGAACATATCCGATCAGATTGACAGCATCGGTAAAATTCTCTTCTGTTCTGCTATTGGTAAAATTGAACAGGTGCCGATAGGATTCGCCTGCCATTTGCAGATTCAGTGATTGAAATCTATCCTCTATATAATCCTGTGCCATTCGATTCCCTTGTTCGCCTGTTCGGCGGCCTTCCAGTTCATCAGATGAGAGATACTGCAGATCTCCTAATAGTTCAGTACTATCTACAATGGCGGTTCCCTGTATAGCCGTTTTCTCTTCACTATCACAGGATGCAGCTATAAAAGTGAAAATGGCAATGAGAAGGATTAGAGAATAGTTATTCATAAAATAGGGTTGTAAATTCAGTTGAAGTATCATAATTATTGATGTAACACATTTTGTAATTGAAACAGTTTACGAAAATTTACGTAATAAAATTTTCATCCAGCTAACCTGACATAACTAATTATGAGTTCGAAGGATCAACGTTTTAAAAACAATTTAAGAAATTCGGATCGGGATGGATTAGATAATTTTTTGAAGGAAAGTTCTGTTGAAACAGATCATCGTCCCTCAAGTAATGATAATTTTGTAAGTCGGGTACTGCTAATTGCCGTTATTGTGGTATTGGGACTCTATTTTGTGAAGGATGTCAGTAATTCAGTTTATAATCCCCTTTCTGCAGTGGTCAGTACTTTTCAGTCTGTAGGCGGCCCGTCTGAAGATCTGTTAAACAGCATGAATGAATTGATGATTGAAATGGGATATACCGATCTGACCCATGACGATCTTCGCGCATTACGCAGTGAAGGCGTGACGGCTACTTTTATATCCAATATACGTGCACTGGGTTTTACTGAAATAACATTGGATGAAGCTGTGAGTTTGGCCAATGCGGATGTATCGACTACTTTTATGGCCATGATGATTGAGCTTGGTTATGATTTGACTCTTGATGAATTTGCACAGCTCAGACGTGCGAATGTCACGGCTCATTATACCAGCAATGTTCATGATTTAGGGTTTCGGGATGTTACGAAAGAGCAGTTAATTCGAATGCGAACGATTGGTGTCACGACTTCCCTGATTGAACAGCTTCAGCAGGAGAATCCAGAGATTACAATGGAAGAGATTATTAGGTACCGTATAAGTAATCAATAAAAAACCCCCGGCTGTTCAAAGATCCGGGGGCATGGTTGGTTATATGAGATATTAAGCTACGGAAAAATCATCCATTTAGCGCCGCTTGTGCGGCTGCAAGCCTGGCTACAGGTACCCTGAACGGCGAACAGGACACATAATCAAGTCCCTGTTCATAGCAGAACGTCACACTCTTTGGCTCCCCTCCATGCTCCCCGCAGATACCTACTTTTAGTTTCGGTTTCACCATTCGTCCGTTTTTAGTTGCCATCTCCACGAGCTGACCCACCCCTTCAATATCCAGAACCTGAAATGGGTCATCCTGCAAAATTCCCTCATTGATATATTCGCCCAGAAATTTTCCGGCGTCATCACGGCTATATCCAAAAGTCATTTGTGTAAGATCGTTGGTTCCGAATGAAAAGAATGCCGCTTCTTTGGCGATCTTACCCGCCACGAGTGCTGCCCTTGGAATCTCAATCATTGTACCTACAAGATATTTTACAGACTGTTTTTTCTCTGCAAAAACTGTTTCTGCGGTATTATCTACGACAATTTTTTGTGCATGAAACTCCTGTGGGGTCCCTACCAGTGGGATCATGATTTCAGGAATAATCTCAAATCCTTCTTCTTTCAATTCGATGGCTGCTTCCAGAATGGCGCGTGTCTGCATTTCAGTGATTTCGGGATAGGTGATTCCCAGCCGGCATCCTCGATGGCCCAGCATTGGGTTGAACTCTTTGAGGCCTCTTACTTTTCGTGCAAAAACAGATCTCCGTATGCCCAAATCATCCGCTACTACGTTAATTTCCTCCTCTTCATCCGGGAGAAACTCATGCAGTGGCGGGTCAAGAAGCCTGACGGTTACAGGAAGGTTTTCCATAACCCGGAATATCTCCTTAAAATCCTCTTTTTGGTAGGGCAGTAGTTGAGCCAGGGCATCCTTACGATCGTCAGTATTACTGGAGATAATCATGCGTCGGATTGCTTTTATTCTCTCCTCACCAAAAAACATATGTTCAGTCCGGCACAGCCCGATTCCCTCTGCGCCAAATTCCCTTGCACGTGCAGCGTCTTCCGGGCTATCCGCGTTAGTTCTTACTTTCATGTCACGGAATTCATCGACCCAAGTCATGAATAGATGGTAATCATCTTTCAATTCCGGTTTGATGACCTCTTTTTGTCCATTGATCACCGTGCCTCTTGCACCATCGATGGAGATCCAATCCCCTTCATTGACGGTTACCTTGCCATTCGTAAAGTTACCATTTTCGTAGTCGATGATGATATCACCGCAGCCGGCCACACAAGGTTTTCCCCAACCTCTTGCGACAACGGCGGCGTGGCTGGTCATGCCGCCACGCGATGTTAAAATCCCCTGAGCGGCTGACATTCCGCCAACATCTTCCGGACTGGTTTCAATTCTGACCAGAATCACCGGTTCGCCTGCCAAAGCCGCTTCTTCAGCCTTATGTGATTCAAAAACCACTTTCCCTACGGCTGCACCGGGCGATGCCGGGAGTCCGGTGCCCAAAACGGATTCGGGATCTACGCTATTTGCATCAATTTGCGGATGGAGCAGTTGATCCAGGTGTGTGGGTTCGACCAGTGATTTTACGGCAGTACGTTTATCGATAAGTCCTTCTTCAACCATATCGGTTGCTATTTTGATCGCCGCATGGCCAGTTCGCTTACCGCTTCGGGTCTGCAGGATGTAAAGAGTTCCTTTCTGAATCGTAAATTCGATATCCTGCATGTTACCATAATGAGATTCCAGTCGTTTGCCCCAGCTTTCAATCTCTTTGTAAGATTTTGGCATTATCTCAGCCAATTTGGAGAGATCTTCCGGTGTTCGGATACCGGCTACAACATCTTCCCCCTGTGCATTGACCAGGTACTCGCCGTAAAGTTTATCCTCTCCGGTAGATGGATTGCGCGTAAAAAAGACGCCCGTGGCACAGTCATCACCCATATTGCCATAAACCATCGCCTGAACATTGACCGCGGTGCCCAGGAGTCCGGTAATCTGGTTGATTCGACGGTATTTGATTGCACGGTCGCTGTCCCAGGAGTTAAAAACGGCGTTTATTGACCATTCAAGCTGTTCATGAGGATCTTTGGGAAACATAAAACCGGTCGCTTTTCTGTAAACGGCTTTATACCGATTCACCAGTTCCTTCAGGTCTTTGGTGTTTAACAGGGTATCATTGTCAACTTTTTTTGCTTTTTTCAACGCTTCAAGCGCTTCCTCAAATAAGTCGTGTGAAATTCCCATCACAACATTGCCAAACATATCGATAAACCGTCTGTAGCTGTCGTAGGCGAATCGCTCATTGCCGGTATGTTCGGCCAGTGCAATCACGGTATCGTCGTTGAGCCCCAGGTTCAGTACGGTATCCATCATGCCCGGCATGGAGACGGCAGCTCCTGAACGTACTGAAAGCAGAAGAGGTTTTTTAGAGTCGCCAAGTTTGGTACCCATCACATTTTCGATAAAATCGACTCCTTTTCGGACTTGATCTTTCAGTCCTTTTGGCCATAAAGAATTGTGGCTGGAGTAATAGTGACAGGCTTCGGTAGATATGGTAAAACCGGCCGGAACTGGAAGCCCTTTATTGGACATTTCTGCGAGGTTGGCGCCTTTTCCGCCCAAAAGTTGTTTCATGGAACGGTCGCCATCGGCGGTTCCATCACCAAAAGTATAGACTTGTTTTCTCTTCATTGAATGCTCCTTTTTTCATTATGCAAAGTGTTGGTGAACCCGAATTGAACAATTAAATTTCATTGTAAATCAATCTTTTTCAAACGGGTGATGGTTCTCTCCTCGGTAATCGGTTCCTTACTTCAGTCCGGGTTTTGAATCTCATCAAGCCAAAAGCCGGGGTTGATTCAGAGTTCAGACATACATGGTTACCCTCTCATTTAACACAATCAATTTCAGGAAAACAATCAGGCTTTTCCCTATTCAGATGTGGGGTAATCCTGTGTGAAGGTTTCGAGAACTTAAAGTTCAAAACTCTGTTTGTGATCAGGAATATATCAAGGGTAGGGAGTAAGGGGTCAAGGGGCTAAGGTGCAGGGATCAAGATGCAGGGATCAATGGGCAGGGCTATAGGTACAGGTTTCAAGAGGCAAGATGCATAGTTTAGAGGTGGGCAAATCTATAATTCTTCTATTTGTTAGAGATCGGCGTACTCACTATTTTATCGCATTGAGTTCTCGACATCACTCCGCTTTGCTACGTGGAATAAAGGAGGAGCGCCCCGACAAAAAAGCGTCGGGACTGCGCTCCCCGACGTTTCGGGGCGGGCAAAACCGACGGGTAGGGTTTTAATATATTTAAAATCCCTTGAACCTTGCGTCTTGAACTCTGAAACCATAACCCAGCGCACTGAACTCCTGATGTCTCGGTATTGTCACTGTGCTCCAGCTTGAATCCTGCCATGTCCATATATTTCTTCATCGTAATCCTTTACCTCGTCATGTTGATGGGTATTTCCATCTGGAAAAGCCGATCCATAAAAAACCAGGATGATTTTATGGTTGCCGGCCGTTCGGTGCCGACGTACAAGCTTGTTGGAACTTTACTTTGTACCTGGTTGGGTTCCGGTACACTGCTTGCCGGTGCCGGGTTGGCTGCGAGGGTGGGTCTGTCCGAGCTTTGGCTGGCAGCCGGTGCCTGGGTTGGAATTGTAATCGTCTTCTTTTTGGCAGCAAAAGTAAGGCGGATCGCGCAGTATACGGTTCCGGATATTCTGGAGCTTCGATATAACAAATATGCCAGGATTCTGGGAACAATAGTGATTGTTATAGCATACACAACGATCGTTGGATATCAATTCAGAGGCGGTGGTTTTGTATTGAATCTCATAGCTGATATCCCGGAGTGGCAGGGTGTGTTGCTTACAGCCGGTTTCATCATTGCATTTACCGCATTTGCCGGAATGCTCTCTATTGTGTCGGTGGATATCATAAATGGAGCGATCATCACCGTAGCAGTGATCATCGCGGTACCTTTGGTCTATTTTAATTTGGGTGGATCGGAGTACCTCACGACAGAGCTGGATCCTCAACTCTTCAGTTTGCTTGGCGGACACAGCTGGATTTGGGTCATGGGTGTATTTTTCCCAACTTTTCTGTTGCTGCTTGGTGAATCCAATATGTATCAGAAATTCTATTCTGCAAAAAGTGAGAAAGCCGCAAAAAATGCTGTGATGCTTTGGGTGGTGGGTACAATCGTCATTGAAACAGCGATCGCGTCTCTGGCGATTATTGCATTCAGTCATTTTAATTCACTTGATCCCGGAAGTTTAATGCATCTTGCGGTTGCAGACAGTGAACGGATTATCCTTCATACGGCTCGTTTTGCTACAGAAGTAGGAATACCCCTGGCTGGCGGATTACTGTTGATATGTGCAGCGGTAGCGATCATTACATCAACCGGAAACAGCTTTCTGTTAACACCTTCAACAAATTTAACACGTGATATCTATCAGCGATTTGTCAATCCGAAAGCTTCTGAGAAGAGGATCATCTTTTTTCAGAGATTGATGGTATTGGTATTAGGAGTGGTGGCCTGGTTACTTCTTACACAATTCCGAACGATACTGGATATGGCTTTTACGGCGTATACGATGGTAGGGGCAGGACTCACACCTGCACTTCTGGCGGCCTTTTTATGGAAACGGGTAACCACCGCCGGAGGAGTGGCATCCATTGCAACGGGTATGGGAGTAACAATTCTTATTACGATTATTAACTCGTTTGGGAATGAGCCATTGATACCTTACGACTATATAGTGTTGCCGGCGGCAGGTTTATCCATACTGGTGTTGATCGTTGTATCACTGCTAACCCCGCCCGATCCCAAGGAGAAATGGGGCAAATTCTATGAGGAGGAGAAAGTGGAATTGGGGGATGTTTTATAGGAGGTACAGGGTCCAGGGTTCAGGGGCAATTTGGAGCACAATAAATATCCCTGAAATTTGAAAGTTAAAGCACAATATTCAATGTAAACTATACTGGGTTCAAGTTTCAGGGGACAAGTTAGTGTGCAGTGGCAATCCGCGGAATTTTAGGTGCAGGATACTAACTGACTAATAGCGTTAGCCCCGGAAAAACGGGCATACAAGTCTATAGAAGTTAAAATGATGGATTCATTTTATATGTGTATAAATAAATATTTTCTTGTAGTATTGTTTTATTGGTGGCCATCTTTTATTTACTACATGTGAAATCATCTATATTAAAAGTGCTTTTAGGGTGCATCTCTTTCTTTCTGTTTGCTCAACCTTGTGTTTCGCAAGAAGTTGATCTTCAGAATTACAGGCTCACTCAATATGGTATGGAAGAAGGCCTTCCTCAAAGTACAATTAATGATATTATACAAACCAGGGATGGGTATATCTGGCTGGCTACTTTTGGAGGGTTGGTGCGATTTGATGGCATTTCATTTACCACTTTTGATCGATCCAATACAAAGGGGATGAGATCGGATCGAATCCTGCATTTATTTGAAGATAGCAGTGGTGCAATATGGTTAGGTACAGAGAGCGGGTTATTGAAATTTGAAAATGGTGAATGTACGTTTTACTTAATTGAAGACAACTCTTTTGTTTATTCTCCCTCAATGATGAAAGAAGACTCAAAAGGTACAATATGGCTTTTGGCGAACTCGAACGCTTACATAGTGAATGAAAATTCAATTGATAAGGTAGATATTTTGAGGGATTCAGAGTTGGTACAAGAAGCCTTAAACAACAGTGATGGGGTGTGGTTGGCACACGAAAATGAAATCTTGCGTACCTATGGAGATCAGGTTATTCAAGTGGCTGACTTAAGTTCTGAAGTAAATCATATCATTGAAGACTTTGTAGAATTCCCTGAAAATTCCGGAGAGTATTTTTTTGGGACTACCGGTGATGGTGTTTTTCAGCAAAAAGATGGGACTCTGAGATTATTTAATGAATCAGATGGCCTTAGTTCAAGGTTCACCTGGAATTTATATGTTGATAAAAAGAAGAATTTATGGGTGACCAGTTATTCAGGAGTCAGTTTTTGGAATGGATCCGGATTTACTCAGTTAGAGCTAAACGAAGTATCTGATGAGGTTCAGTTTAGCAGGGTATTTGAAGATAATGAAGGCAACTATTGGATCGGTTCACAGGGCGATGGTTTATTCAAATTTAGGCCTACTCAAATCTCAACCATTGGGCGTAGAGAGGGGTTAAAAAACGATATCATGCTGTCGTTAGCTTCTCTAAATGATGGAACATATATTTTTGCCACAAATTGTGGGGGTATTTACAGTTATGATCCGGCAACTCAAAGATTAACTCAACCGGTTATTAGTGATTTGCTGCCTAATCAATGTATATGGTCGGTTTTCCAGGATTCCAAAGATCATATTTGGTTTGGATCACGTATTCTGTACAGGAGTAATTCTTTAACGGAACCGGGAGTCATCGTTGATGAAAATCAAGGTTTTGATGGAACCGAAGTTTTTACCATTTCTGAAGACTCTAATGGGAATATCTGGATCGGCGCTATAAATGGTTTATACAAATACGATGGCGAAACATACCTCCGATATTCTACAGAAAATGGAATGAGCTATAACGATACACGCACTGTTTTTGAAGACCAAAATGGGGTGATATGGGTGGGAACATCAAGCGGTTTGAATAAAATTTTGAATGGAACCGCGGAACAGGTTCCTTTAGCAGAAATTGAAATCAGAGATAATATTCAGCCAGAACCCTATGTCCGGGCTATTCATCAGGATGAAGAAGGGGTGATGTGGATCGGAACCTATGGAAATGGAATTTTTCGAATAAAAGACGGGAAAGTGACCTCTATCACAAAAGAGGATGGCCTTTTTGATAATATTGTTTCACATATTCAGGAAGACCGATATGGAAGTTTCTGGATGGGGAGCAACCGTGGGATTTTCAGGGTTCAAAAGAGCGAGTTGAATGATTTTGCTGAAGAGAAAATCCCTGAGATAAGCAGCTTTGTCTACGGGGTAAATGATGGAATGCTATCAGCAGAAACCAATGGTGGATTTGAACCCAATGTGATTCAATCAGAAGATGGGAAGTTATATTTTCCCACTGTAAGTGGCGTTGCAATTGTTTCCACTGAAAACACGGTGGAAGAACGTCAACCTCCGACTGTCTATATCGAGAATGTGAAAAATGGCGAAGTTGACCTCTCGAACAGGGAAGTAGTCAATCTGGATTTCAATAATGCCTATCTTCAAATTGATTATACGGCATTAAGTTTTAGGGATCCTGATAAAGTCATGTTCCAATATCAACTTGAAGGGTTAAATGAAAATTGGTTTGAAGTGGGGAATAGCCGATCGGCTCTGTTCACCAATATCCCTCCGGGCGAATACACATTTAAAGTGACAGCCAGTAGTAATAATGGTCCGTGGAACAGTCAATATGCAAGTATAGGAGTTGTTGTTGCCCCTCCATTCTGGCAAACTCCGTGGTTTTATGCGTTTATTTTTATTCTTTTAGTGAGCACCGGCCCTACGTTCTACTATTTAAGAGTCAGGCAACTCAGGCGAGAAAATGAACGGCAAAAAAGATTTACCGAACGGCTCATTGATTCACAAGAAACGGAGCGCAGACGCATTGCATCCGAACTTCATGATGGACTTGGCCAGCAAATATTGGTTATAAAGAACAGGGCCGAAATAGCTCAACAGCAAGCAGATGATCCCGATGAGATGGTGAAACAGCTCAAGGAGATTATGCAAAGCGCAGTTCTTTCTATTGATGATGTTCGAAATATTTCACACAATTTGCGTCCTGTTCATTTAGAGAAATTTGGTGTTACGGAAGCCATCGAAAATCTTTGCGATCAGCTTAAAAAATCATCAAAAATTGATTGGAGTTATCACATTGATAATATTGATGATGTAATCCCAAAAAATAAAGAGATTCACTTCTACCGAGTCATCCAGGAAGCTACAAACAACATTTTAAAACATTCAAATGCTCAAGAAGCATCGGTGATGATCATAAGAAGCGATTCAGAAATAAAAGCAACGATTTGGGATGATGGGAAAAGCTTTGATAAGTCGGAAGAAAATGTAAATAAAGGATTAGGTTTTACAGGTATGTACGAACGGGTTGAAACACTTGGTGGTAAAATCAATATTGATTCAAAGCCCGGAGAAGGAACGGGTATTAAAATTATTATTCCCTTTTGAGGATTTATGGAATCAAAAAAATCTGTATTGCTGGCAGACGATCATGCTCTAATTCGAGAAGGCTTGCGACAGGTCATTGAACAAAATAAAGACTACCACATTATTGAAGCGGATAATGGGAATGATGCTCTGCGAATTATTCGGGAAAAGAAGCCTCATATTGCAATTCTGGATATTGATATGCCGGGGATCAACGGTTTCGAAGTGGCAAAACGCGTGCACAACGAGGGTATTAGTATTGATATCATCTTTCTAACGATGCATAAGGATGAGTCACTATTCAACAAAGCGATGGATATTGGGGTGAAAGGATATGTTTTGAAAGAAAATACAGTAACCGAAATTTTAAAGAGTGTGGATATTGTGTTGGCAGGAAAGCACTATTTGAGCCCGGAAATTTCGGATTTTCTGATTAATCGTAATACAAAACTGGCAACTCCGGCAACCGATAAAGAAGGGCTTCATTTATTGACCCCGGCAGAAAAAAATATATTAAAACTGCTCGCCACGATGAAAACGAATCAGGAGATGGCTGAGATGTTGAACGTCAGCATTAAAACGGTTCAAAATCACCGGCACAACATCTGCAGTAAATTGGATATAAGCGGGACACATGCACTTCTTAAGTTCGCGATCGAGCATTCGGAGCAGCTTTGAGTTAGCTATCAGCTATCAGCAGTTAGTAAGGAAAGGCTGAATGCTGAAGTCTGACAGCTAAAATTTGAAGAAGCATATCAACCTGAAAATGCCTACTTCTACCGATACATGCACCCATCTAGGTACCTCTACCTATACGAATGAGAAGCAGTTCCTATAGGTAAATAATAAAGAATCAGCCACCTTTGCACTATCGAGGCAGAACACTTGTGTATTACTTAATAAATAATCAGCAAAATGGTTTGCTGGAATTTATTAGGTGCTCGTTAATTAAGAACAAAATTAAATTTTAGGAATAATATGAAACGATTTAAAACAACACATTTTCGCAATTTAGGCTTAATTGTGCTCATTGCGGGATTGGCATTTACATCTTGTAAAGATTCTTCTACATCTGCGTATGATGAGAATGATATGGCCTTATCGGCTCAGGTATTGGGAAACAACGCAACGACTACTAATGTTTTCACAAGTGATGGCACAGAGCTATCCTGGGGGCCTATAGAATATACCGGTTCTGATTGGATAGCTGATTGTAAGGCGACACCAGCAGTTGGTTTAGATGCATTTACCGGACCAGGGAGTCAGACTTATGCATTTCCTCAGTTTACTGCTTCCTTCGCGCAATGGTATACAAATTCCAGTTGGAATGCGAAATGGATTAATGCCTGGAACAGTATATCAAGCACCGGGCACGCTGGTACATTTGATAAACACTGGACTAAATACAGTAAGACCATCAGTGGTGATGCAGGTAACTATGTAATGCAATATGTTGCTGATAATTGCTCTTGGATTTTTATAAATGGTGTCCAAACTGATTTCCAAGGAACAACTGTACTACCAGCAGAAGTTTCAATTACACTACCAGGCGGCCCTGCAGAATTGTCTTTCATTATACTTGACGGGGGAGGTCAAGCTGGAGGAATTTATCGACTTGAAACTTATGATTCTTATAAAGAAAGAACAGGAATAGACCCTGAAGTAAAATTTGAAGACGATACCCCTATTGTAATCCCATCATCAGACGAGACTCCACCTGTATTATCTTATAGCCAAGTAACCGGCATCGTATGGCCGCCGAATCACAAGATGGTATTAGTGGCTACAGGGATCACCGCATCTGATAATGTAGATGGTGAAACGGAAGTAGAGGTTACAGTTACTAGTAATGAAGATTCAAACGGAAAAGGTGATGGAAATACAGATTCGGATTGGGAGGTTGTAACGAATGCCGATGGCAGCAAGGACGTGTACGTTCGTTCCGAGCGCAGTGGAAAAGGAAACGGAAGAACCTATACGATTTCCATGAGTGCTTCGGATGTGGCTGGAAACACTACATTGGATAGTTTCGAGGTACAAGTCGTTCATAATAAAGGAAAAGGACGCGGCAAATAAGCAGCGGTTCTTTGATCTTATAAAGTAAATTTTGAAAAAAGAGTCCTTCGTAAAAACGGAGGGCTCTTTTTTTTTCAAATGTCTAGTACTTATTTAAATAATCCTGGAACGAGTGCTATTTGATTCAAGACCGAAGGAAGTTTGGATGAGCAACAAAGAGCAATGAGAGGTTTTTACGAATTGTTTAAAACTCGAAAATAATTTTAAAAAAGATCTGCTTTTAGAATGGAATGGCTGAATACTGATAACTGAATTCAAAAGAAACTAGTCAATCTGAAATTTCAAATTCAATACGATTCATGCAGCCAAATAGGTAATGCTACTCATACGATTGAGCAGCTCTCTCTATTGATAACCAGAGGGATATATGAAATATTCTATCAACAGTGTAACTTATTTCAGCGGAATTGGATAGCTGAATCACACACTATTTTAAGGTGCATTAATGAAAATAATGATTGTTGATGACCATCAAGGGATTCGATTGGTGTTAAAAAAACACTTAGAACTGGCAATTTCAGATCAATATGAAGTCATAGAATGTGAAAGCGGAGAAGAAGCTGTAAAAGAGTACATGCTTCACGATCCCAATTGCGTTCTAATGGATTTTGAATTGATCCAAATGAACGGATATCAGGCCTCTGAGATTATCCTCAGACAGGATCCAAAAGCAAAAATAATCATGGTCACAAGCCATGACATCCTATCCATGAGAAAAAAAGCCGCTAAGCTTCCCATTGTAGATTTTGTATCAAAAGAAAATCTTTCTGAGCTTGCACCAATTCTGAATACATTACTTAATAAGAAATAACGATTAAGTGGATTATCCCACCGAAAAGAGATCGATGGGCATTAAAGAAGGGGGAGTAAGTTGCTTATGGCTGATTATAAAATTGGCACAGAGTGTTCGTTTGATCATATGAAAGGACTGAGATTTTTAGATGCATGAGCTGGCGCAGATAATATTGAATATTATGTCCTATTCAAGTGATTAAGTTTATCTATATGAACAATTGACATTTAAATAATTTTATCTTTGGTTTCTTGTCCATAAAAGACTGTAATAAATCCAATGACATAGGTTATTGAAAAGAAAAGGAGCGAATTGCCATACCCTCCCAATATGGGAATTAATATCCCTACAAAAAAGACAGCAGATGCTGTTACAAATCTGCCGGCATTAAAACAGAAACCGGTTGCCGTTGAGCGTACAGATACCGGGAATAGTTCCGGAATGTAGGCAGTAAAAATTGCCTGACTGATTCCGAAAAAGATCGCCAGAAAAGCCGTTTGTATATAGATAAAGCCAGTAAACTCTGAGTTGGTCAAATAGAGATTGGATGCGGCTAATGTGGCTCCGCCAAATGCAACCATCAAAGCCTTTTTCCTTCCCAATCCGTTTGCCAGAAAACCGGCAAAGAATGATCCAATGATTCCGCCAAGTCCAAGCAATATAACCAGATTACCACCTTGACTTAGATCTGCAGCTGAAGCCGGTAGATTTTGAGCCCATGTGGGCAGCCAGGAGAAAGTGGACCAAATTCCAACCAGCATGCTGCCAAATATGGTTGCAGCTACAAAAAAATTATTTTTGTTCTCCGGTGCAAGAAGAAACGAAAAAGAACCTTTATGTCTGTTTTGTTCTCTTTCATTTTTCACACTTATTTGGGTCCATTGATTCGGTTCTTTAAGTATCAGAATGCTTAAGATCGCTATCAAAAGTGGAATAAAACCTGTCAGAAATGCAATTCTCCAACTTTCAATTATATGTGTAACCAATCCTGAAAAAATAATTCCAATTGGGAACCCAACGGCAATAATACTCAATGCAATGGCTCTGCCCTTTAAGCGCTCACCCCATACTTCTGCGATAAATACGGCAGTAAGAACCATTGTTCCGCCAACTCCCATACCGGCCAGAAACCTGAAGAGTACCAACAAATACCAATTGGGTGTAATCCAGATAACAATAGTGAAAATTGCAAAAGTTAGGATGCAGAGCGACATCGTTCGGACTCTTCCAATCTTATCTCCTGCCCAACCAAATAGAATGCCACCTATCGCCCATCCAACGATATAGAGTGAGTTTATGTAAGATCCGACATAACCAATATCACTTGGGTCAGCTGTTCCCAGCAGATCAAGAACAGAAGTAGAGAGATATGCAGCCATTAATGTGGATACCAACCCACAGCTGAATGTTCCACCGAATGCGAGAACAAGTGCAGTAATTGAGTACCCCAGAGTAAGATGTTGTTGATTTTCAGAATGAATTCCGGTTTCGTCTGTCATGAGAATCGTAGAATAACCAATTGATTATGAATAAAAGATGGCCGCCTCAGAACCCGGGATACGGATAGATCCGGGGTAGGCCGGCCAAACCTTTATGAATGGTTTGATAATTAAAAGTTGTAAGTAATACTCATGATGACACTTCGCGGCAAAATTCCCAGTCCGGTCGTTTGAAAACTTTCTGAAATTGTACCTGCTCGTGCGCCGGATGTGACCAAGACTTCTGCTGTACCGTCCTCACGCACACTCAGTATGTCTTCACCGGTTCGGGAAGCCATAAGGGTGATCGCTTTTGTATTGAAAATGTTGGCTCCCTGCAGATCGACCCGGATTTGATTGAATGTGTAGCCTATACCGGCCATTACTTCATTAAATCCGGACAGTGAAACGGTATTCGGCCGATTCGCCAATCGTTCACCAGTGTACCTGTAGTTAACAAACAGATCTATGGCTTCAATTCTGTATGAAGCTGTCAAATCAGCCAAAAAACGAACTGCTTCAGGCAGCAGATTCCCTGAATAGTCTCGTGATTGGGTTCCGCTGAATTCATTGTTTCCGGGTATAAAGAAATCATATTCAAACTTTGTGAAACGGGGATCTTGAATGGTTGCCGTAGCCCGCAGGTCGAGGTTTGGTAGTGGAGTGTATACTGTTTCAATTTCGGCTCCAATCGTACGTGTATTACCGATTACCGGAACAAAAATAAAACTACCGTCTGCCTGACCCCGATGGAAATTGGTAATCAGATTTGTACTGGAGCTGTAGAAACTGGTCAGAAGCAGTGACCATTGATTTGACTGAACTTTGATGCCGGCCTCAGCCTGAGTGATGGTTTCAACTTTACCTTTTTGAGTGTCGCCTGTGATCTGGCTTCCATTAGTGGATTGGAATGTCCACTGTTGAATCGTAGGTGCACGACTTCCGGTACTTCCTCTTGTGTAAAGAGCAAAAGTGTCACTGACTTTATAGTTGAGCCCGATGGACCCTCCGACATTTGTGAAATTATAATCCCAGGTACGATAGCGGCCACTGCCGAATTGTCCTGCTCGGGATTCTGCCGGGGTAGGCGTAAATGCGGGATAACCAGGTGGTAATTCCTGTCCGACAACTTCGCCATTTTGTACCTGTCCGGGGTTTACAGGCCGTTCTGCACTTCCTTTCTGAAGGTTGATATCCATTCGAAAACCTGCATCAATATTGAGTTTTTCGTTTACCTGCCAGTTATCACCCAGATAAAATGCCATGACATTCGCATAACTTCTCAGGTTCCAGTAGCTGGTATTTAATCCGGCAAATCCATCCGGTGGTGTAAGTCCCATGGGTGCTCCGCCCTGACCGGGTATCATCACCTGAATCAATCTGGGTTGATCTGCAACTTCCATAAACACACCGGCCTGAACCAGATGCCATTGAATACGGTAGTTACTATAGTAAACACCTGCGTTAAGGCTGTGATTGCCGGCCTGTTTGGTTAGCTGGATGTTTGAAATAAAGTTATTGGTCCATTGATTTGAAAATCCGAGTCCGTGAACGGTCATAAGACCATTTCCATTTAGATTACTTACCTGATTTGGATCAGTAATTGTTTCCCCGGAGTTAACAAATCGGACAAATCGAGGAACCTGAGCCGGTAGAGCAGGTTGTGCAAATGCGGTGATCGGGAAAGGGTCGGCCACATCAACCATCAGATTCATCTCATTGGAAGAGTTGATGAATCGTGTTCTGGTTGTGAGATGCCAGCCATCTCCAAGTTCGTTCAGCAGTTCGGCTCCGATCATGCGATAGTCGACGTGAAAACCATTGTCCATATTGACCTGTCGCTGAGACCCACGATTATGTGCATCCGGGATAGTCAGTACACGTCGATTCGGAGAGTAGGTAGTTCCGGATGCTATGTCAGGTCCGCCGGGAATGGATTCCGGGTTTTTATAATTCTGGATCGGGCTTCCCATAAACCAGACATTACGCTCATTCAGGTACTTGCCATAGATTCTGAAATACCCGTTATCTAATTGTCTGGTAAGGTTTACTTTAAGCTGCCCTCCACGATTTGCCGGGAATCCCGGATGTCTGACCCCTTCATCATATCGATAATAACCACCAACATTAAAACGCCATTGATCCATAAGTGGCCCACCCAGATTAATATCCTGCCGGGCCAATCCATGAAAACCGACACTGCTTTTGAGAGTGCCTTGGAGTTCAGATCCACCGGTTTTGCTGATGAAGTTAACAATCCCACCCGGTGTATTGGATGAGAACACGGATGCACTGCCGCCACGAACCATCTCGACCCGTGAGATGGTTTCATCCTGCCGGGCCATGGCATCCGGAAATGCGAATAATACGCCCGGTGGCTCAAAAACGGGTAAACCGTCTTCCTGCAGACTGACATAACGGAAAGAGCTGTTTGCAAGAAATGGCAAACCTCTCACGGTCACATCGGCGCCGGACTCACCGTAGTTGCTTGAAACCTGAACTCCGGGAACTGTTCTTAAAAGATCTCCGGTTCCACGCGGTACTCTCTGCTTAATCTGTTCGGGTGAGATGATGGTGATTGCGGTACTGGATTCGAGTCGCGTTGCAGGATTAAATGTCCCGGAGACGATCACTTCATCCAGGCCCAGAGGGTCGTTTGCAAGCGATAGGTTGACGATCGTCTCTCTGCCGGATGTGACTGATACCTGTGTTCTTGCAGTTCTGTATCCGATAAACCGTACGATCAATATGTAATCACCGGCAGCGACTTCCTCAAGGAGGAAGTCGCCATCCTCATCTGTCACGGCACCAAGGGTTGAACCCTGAATCTGGATCGTAGCTCCGGGTAGTGGCTGTTGTTCTGAGTCGGTTATGGTTCCGGAAATGGAACCGGTTTGTGCTGATGCTATTCCTGTGATGCAAAGGGTTAGCAACAGAAAAGACAAGAAAAATTGTAAAGTTAATTTCATGTAGTCATTATTTGATTATCAATCATTCATAGTGCGATGGTTGACGAATATAGTTGAAGATAAGGTTCATAACAAGTGGGTGACGTCATAAAATTAAATAATATGAAGTGTATAAGGTGAGAAGTTGCGATTTGATGGGTATGAGTTTTTCAGGCTAAATTTTTAGCAGCACTTTCCAACGCCTTTGTCGATGCCGATAAAAAAGCTGGGAAAACAGCCAGATACCAGGTGTAAGCAACCCGGCCCGGATTTCGATTTCATCTGAATAGCTCACAACTCCCGGTGTCTCCTCTTTAAATGAAATGATATGGTTCCAAACTTTTGCCAGATGGCCATTCTCCTGAGTAACTATCGTATTTGTCTCTCTGTCGATTTTCACAAATTTAATGGTATGCAGCCCTAATGGTATAAACTTAAGAAAGTAAAGTTTGAGCGGATAGGGCGTATCTACTTGCCATTCACCTGTTAGTGTACCCTCCTTTATCGGAACAAAACTCAAGATCGGTGATGCGACAAACTGTAACGAAGCGGGCTCAATTATTTTTTTCCAAAGTTCATCTTCCGAACAATTCAGTCGTGTAGAAATGCGGGAAATCATTTTCATGGCATACCACTTATTCTTGGTTAAAGGTATTATCTGATCGACAAATTAAATGGATTATTCTTCAATCCAGGATTTAATCTTTTGTTGAATTTCCGGGTATGTATCAAAACTTGGCATATGCTTGCTGTTTTTCAAAACATGAGTTCCCTGAATGTTTTGGAATAGTTTTTCCGCTCTTTTAATAGCCGCATCTCCTGGGAAAAAAACATCATCATCTGCTACGATCATATAAACCGGATTTGTAAAATTTTCTACATCTTTTTCCTTAAGTAAAACGGGTCTTCTGTAATCCATTTTAAATCCAGTCAGAAGAGCTTTTTGCATTCTAAACATAAATTCATCGCCATCCGGCACAAATGCTTTGATAAAGTCTTTAAGATGGGAGTCTTTTTTTGTGATCTGGTATTTAATGAGTGGCAAAGTTAACCTTCTCATTGATTCACCTAACGTACCGTTAACCAATCCACCCGGTACAACAAAGATACATTTTGAGACCTTTGCCGGTCTGTGTGTGATTAATTTTTGAAGAATAAATGCACCATACGAAATGCCAATAAAGTGGGCATCAGTAATTTCAAGTTGATCTAATACTTCATCAGCCCACACAGCATAAGAATCATCTTTAATATTTATGGGATTTTCTTCACTTTTTGTTGCCTGACCAATCGTATCTATGGCAATCAATAAGTAATCATCCCGAAGATCTTTCACTGCTTCAAGTGTAAGTGGGGAACCGGCGTTAAGTCCATGAAAAATAACAATCTTTTTTGCTTTTTCATTTCCAGCTTTAATAACTCTTGTTTTGCCAAATGTTGTGTTTACATCAATTTCTTTATAATCAATGTTTAAACTATTCAGTTTTTCATCGTAAAGCCTCATAAGTACGGACTTTGCCTGAGGGGTTTTGTATATACTTTTCATTAGATAGATTTAAATGATTTGCAATATTAGGTCAATTGGACTAATTTTACGATGATGAAAACTAAAAAGCAAATATTAGAAGTTAGCAGGGTGCTCTTTAATGAGAAGGGTGTGATGAATGTCACATTGCGTGATGTAGCAAAATCAATGAAAAGGAGCTACGGTAACATCACCTATCACTATCCGACAAAGGAAGATGTTATTACCAGATTGTTTGAAGAAATGAACAATGAACTAAAATCTCTGCAATCTCCGAACGATTCATCTAATTTGATGTACTACCTGTTAGAGCTTCCGAAATCCAGTTTTGACATAACTGTGAAGTATCTCTTTTTTACCCTCGATTATAACGAGCTAAAGCGCAATTATTCTAAATTTTTTTCCAGGGTTGATACCTTAAATGAAGAGAGAGGAAAAAAGTGGAAGTTGTTACTCATTCATTTGAGAGATGAGGGATTTTTAAAAGAGGAATTAAGTAATAATGATCTGGATTTCATTATGTTTTTGAGTGTGAGCGTGAGGGGGACCTATTTTCAATTAAAAGAAAATGGTTTTTATAATAAAACTGATTATGCTTCTATTCTTAATCAAATGTTAAAGCCCTACTTATGCAATAGGGGCTTAACAGTTTTAAACCGGTGGCTTAAATCTCAATAATTATTATTGGTCGTGCTCTTAACAATGTGAAATTTCAGGAATTTGTTTTTCGGTTTACAGGTCCATTTTTAAGACCAATAGATGCTTCGCTTGAATTCCATATTCGTAAATTGCGTCAGTATAATTTTCAATGAAATAGTCTTTTTTGATTTCAACAATTTCAAAACCAAATTTTTGATATAAAGATAGTTGTCCGACACTAGAGTTTGATGTTCCTATAAAGATATTTTTTTTCATTTTGTGTTTTGCAATATTGATCACATTTTCAATTAAATAACTTCCAATACCCTCTCCTTGAAAATCAGGTTTTACAGCAATGTTTTTAATTTCAACCTCATCAGTTGTCAAAGAAAGCAGAACTACAACTCCTACAATATCTTCATTATGTAAGGTGACAAATACGTCTGAATCTTTTACATAAGAATCTATCATCTCTTTTGAGGGATCTGCAAGTAATAAAAGACCATAAGGCAAGGGTTCGTTTTTGCCTAATCTTTTGAATCTTATGTAGTGATGGTTTTTTGTCATTATTTTACTAGAAGTATTCAATTATAAACCTGTTCAATCAGTCATCGAAAATATTGATTAATTTAAAATGCAATTCAACAACCGGAGAATAATATTTTTATGAAATCAAATTACAAAGTTCCGAACGATACCGTAGTGGGACATATTCACCTTAAAGTTACTGATCTTGAACGTGCACTGAAATTTTATCGTGATCTGCTCGGTTTTAAAGTAACTACAATGTATGGAGATCAAGCGGCATTTTTGTCGGCCGGCGGATACCACCACCAGATAGGTTTGAATACCTGGCACAGCAAGAATGGATCACCGGCTCCCCAGCGAGCCGCCGGGCTTTACCATACCGCTTTTCTCTACCCGACCCGTAAAGATTTGGCCGAAATAGTCAAACGTCTGATCGACAACGAATATCCGATTACCGGGGCGAGTGATCACGGCGTTTCTGAGGCGATCTACCTGAATGATCCGGACGGAAACGGCGTTGAGCTGTATCGGGACAGACCTAAAGAAGAATGGTCATACAAGGAGGATGGATCCATTGTGATGGTGACGGATCCACTTGATCTCTCCGACCTGCTGAATGAATTAAACTAATTGTCTCGGTTGAGGCTAATTACCGCCACGAAATTCTCAAGTACTTTATAGCCGAAAATGGTTACTAACGTAGTAAACACCAAAAAAATTTATCAAGAGCACATTTATGATCCCACTTTCTATTTTAGACCTCGCAATTGTAACTGAAGGCAGTTCTGCCCGGATAGCGATTCAAAACAGCAGAGATTTGGCCCGAAAAGCAGAAAACATGGGATATCACCGCTTTTGGATGGCGGAGCATCACAACATGGAAAATATCGCGAGCTCGGCTACTTCTGTACTGCTTGGACATATAGCCGATGCAACCGAAAAAATTCGTGTTGGGTCGGGTGGAATTATGTTGCCAAATCACTCCCCGCTTATCATTGCCGAACAGTTTGGTACTCTGGCAACCATTTATCCCGGCAGAGTGGATTTGGGACTGGGTCGGGCTCCGGGAACCGATCAGCTAACAGCAAGTGCCATTCGCCCCGACCGTATGCAGCAGGTTCAGAATTTCCCACAGATTGTTCAGCAGTTGCAAAAATATTTATCAAAAGATAACAGCCAAAGTAAAGTTCGGGCTTTTCCGGGAGAAGGAACTGAAGTGCCAATCTGGATATTAGGTTCCAGTACAGACAGTGCCTATTTGGCTGCAGAATTGGGGCTGCCTTATGCTTTTGCCAGTCACTTTGCTCCGCAGCATCTGTCTCAGGCAGTGCGAATCTATCGTGAGAGATTCAAATCATCAGATCAGCTGGACCAACCAACCTTTATGCCGTGCGTGAATGTAATCATGGCTGATACGGACGAGGAAGCGGAATATCTATCCACTTCGATGCTACAAATGTTTATGGGCGTGGTGACCGGTGATCGTTCACCCATGAAACCACCTATAGACAGTATGGAAGGGATCTGGAATGAACATACCAAATATGCTGTACAACAGATGCTTGCCTGCTCATTTATTGGAAGTGTAGAAAATGTAAAAAATCAGATCAAACATTTCCTGGATCAGACCAAAGCTGATGAGTTGATGGTTTCGACCTATATCTTTGAACATAATCAAAGAATAAAATCATATCAACTTCTTTCCGAAGTTATGGATGCCTTGTAGTCATTACTTTAATCAAAAAAATATGGATAACAGAGAACTTAAATTAGCCGAAGATATCAGAATAAGTTGTATTGAAGCCGTAAAAGATGGATTCAATGATGCTTCGATGAGTGGATTGTGTATGGATGGAGCGATGGAAGCGGCGATCAGCGCTGTTCAAAAACTGGATCTTACTAAATTGATTGAAAAACATCAGAAAAATGAACTATGAAACAACCTATTACCGGATTTCATCAAGATGAGAAAGGGGATTGGGTGGCTGAACTGAAGTGCGGCCATACGCAGCATGTGAGGCATAATCCGCCTTGGCAGCTTCGTCCATGGGTTATAACGGAAGAAGGAAAGCAATCTAAATTGGGTGAAAAATTGGAGTGTAAAAAATGTAATTTTTTAAATCAGTAATTTAAAATACGGCTGCTTTAGCGGGGATGAATTAGAGTCTCAAATAGTTATGAAGCGATTATTTTTCCGATTCATTGTTACTGATTGCTTCATCCATATGATCGACAAACTGCTGAACATACTGTTCTATGGATCGGTCCGCTTCTCTTGCCAACATTCTCATTTTTTGAATGAATGGTAAATGCCCCTTCTTATCGGCTATTTGTTTGTCTTCTTTCATCTTTCAAAAATTTAGTAATTGGAAAAGGTTACATCATCCCGCAACTTTTCGATACCGGTTGATAGCTACCATCAAAAAGAGAATACTCATCCCAAACAGGAGTAGTACCATCCATTGGATTTCGGCCCACCCGGCCCCTTTTAAGAGCACCATCCGCATGATTTTGATGAACCACGCTACGGGATTGATTAGATTGAGATCTTGAGCCCAGACGGGCATACTTTCAATCGGGGTAAACAGTCCGCCCATCAGAATAAAAACCACCATGATGAACCAGGCAATAAACATGGCTTGTTGTTGTGTGTTTGTAACAGTAGAAATCAGAAGTCCGATAGCTTGAACCACAACCAGATAGAGTCCGGCTACAGCCATAATCAGAAATAAATTGCCTAAAAATGGGATCTGAAATCCATACCGGGCAAGGGCCAGGCCTATCAGAAGATCAACCATTCCGATGATCCAGAATGGTACAAGTTTTCCGATCATAAACTGATATTTACGTATGGGAGTCACATTGAGCTGTTCAATGGTTCCGATCTCTTTTTCTCTGACAATATTCATCCCCGATAGGAAAAGGCCGATCATCGATACAAGAACAACTAAAATTCCCGGAACCATAAACGTGATGTAGTCCAGATCCGGATTGTACCAATTCAACGGTATCAGGTTTATCATTTTAGCCTTCGTAAAGCTACCCTGATCTGATACAAACTGAATTTCAACAGCACGGGACTGATTGAAATCCTGAATGATGGAGCTACTGTACGATTGAATCAGTCCTGCCGTACTGCCATCCACAGCATCTATGATGAGCTGGACAGGAACAAGATTTCCTGCTTCCAGATCTCGCTTAAAATGAACAGGGATTTGCAGAATCATTCCAATTTCACCACTGTCCATTTTCTGCATGGCCTGATCTGCATTGAATGTGTTGAATTCCTGAACAAAGTAGCCTGTTGCACTGAATTGCGAAACCAATTCGCGAGAATAAGCTGACCTGTCCATATCCACCACTGCAAACGGTACTTCTTTCAACTCATAGGTTGCCGCAAAAGAGAGAATCAGTAGCTGTATTACCGGCATGACAAAGAGAATGGGAAGCATCGCTTTGTTGCGAAATATCTGAATGAACTCTTTTTGCAGTAGATACTGAACGGTTTGCATGGAATGGATCTGTCTACGTGTTTTAATTATTTGAGTGTAGTGGGTTTTGATTCAACATTATTCAAGCCGCACCTTAAATTTTTTCAAGCTGAGAGCTATAAAAAACCCGGTCATACTAATTAGAATTAGCGTCTCTTTCCATAACATTACAAGGTCGCCTCCTTTTAACATGATGCTTCTCACAATGATCAGAAACCATTTGGCCGGAATTATATGACTTATCCACTGGAGCAGCTCAGGCATACTGGAAATTGGAAAAATAAATCCGGAAAGAAGCACAGTTGGCAGCAAAAGTCCGGCCAGTGCAATCATCATAGCTGTCTGCTGGTTATTGGCAATCGCTGATATGAATACACCCAGTGCAAGCGCAGTGAGAATAAATAGGGTGGCCTCTGCAAAGAAAAAGATATAGGAACCCCTAAACGGTACCTCGAACAAAAATTCAGCCAATATCAGAATCGTGATCACATTGATCACAGATAGAACCAGGTAGGGTAGCACTTTACCGATAATGATATGATGTGGTTTGAGCGGTGATACCAGCAGAATCTCCATATTACCCATTTCTTTTTCACGAGTAATCGAAATAGATGTCATAAGAGCCGAAATAAGCATCAGAATCACGGCAATTAAGCCAGGAACAAAAAGGTTCACGCTCCTTAACTCGGGGTTGTACATCATCCGTACCATAGGCTGTACTCCCGCGACTGCTATTTGATTATTCTGATTAAGCCCTGTGGTGTACTCTTCCACAATACGAGAGGTATACGCCTGGAGTATACCGGCCAGGTTTGGGTCAGTGGCATCGCTGATGATCTGTATATCAACTGATCCAAATCGTTCCAGATTTTCAGCAAATCCGGCTTCAAACACTATCACACTACGGGCACTTCCCTGCCTGAATAGCGGCTCCACTTCGTGATAACTTTCAAGGTTCTTTGCAATCAAAAAGGAGTCAGAAGCGTCTATTTGTTGTATAAGTGCCCGGGTAACCTGGTCTTTTGAAAAATCCAGCACACCTATACGGGCATTTTCCACTTCGTTGCGAATGGCATACCCGAACAGGATCATCATAATGAGGGGCATTCCGAACAATACAACCAATGTTCGCTTGTCGCGATAGATTTGCTTGAACTCTTTAATGATAAAACCTTTGAATGAATTCATTACATCACAATTGATTTGAGCCAAATTTTGATTTCCTGGCCAGTTGAATAAAAACATCTTCAATAGATTCAGCGGAAAACGATTCTTTAAGAGCTTCAGGAGTATCGAGCGCTGCAATGGTTCCATCCACCATAATTGATACCCTGTCGCAGTATTCCGCTTCATCCATGTAGTGAGTGGTGACAAAAACCGTGATCCCTGCTTCAGAAGCTTCATAGATCATCTCCCAAAACTGCCGACGTGTAACCGGATCCACACCCCCCGTGGGTTCATCCAGGAATACAATACCGGGATTATGAATGGTGGAAATTGAAAAGGCAAGTTTCTGTTTCCACCCCTGGGGCAGCGAACCAACCTGTTTTTTTTTAACTCCAGTTAATCCTGTTTTTTCTACCAATTCGTCTGTTTTTTGATTAAGCAAAACTCTGTCTAAGCCGTAAATACCGCCGTAAAACCTGATATTCTCGATTGAAGTCAGGTCATCGTAGAGTGAAAATTTCTGGCTCATATATCCGATGTTTTTTTTGATCTGATCTGCTTCGGTATAGACATCATAACCCGATACCTGTGCGCTACCCGATGTGGGTGCAAGCAGACCGGTGAGCATCTTCATAGCCGTTGTTTTTCCCGCACCGTTAGCTCCAAGAAAACCAAATATCTCTCCCTTTTTTATCTCAAACGAAATTCGGTTCACAGCGGTGAAATCACCGAACTTCCGAGTCAAATTTTCCGCAATAATGGCTGTTTCAGAAATCATGTTTGTTGCTTTGTATTTTTTTAAAAGGTTCATCCCTGCATCAAATTCATAAATGCATCTTCAATCCCCGGTTGTATCGGCCGGATAATGACATCCTGCACCCCTTCCTGATGCAAAAATTTTTTCAGTTCCGGTATATCGGGTTCACTACGTTGATCTGTGTAGTGAATATATTCACCGAAAGGATGGGCAGACTTTGTATGCGGATATCGCTGCAGGGTACGGATTAGCCGAAATCGATTCGCTGATTTGATACCAAGCAAGATTCTGCCGAATGATTCAACTATTCCGGGCGGCGTATCTACCTTTAAAATTTCCCCCTCCTGTATAAGTGCCACCCTGTCGCACTGCCTGGCTTCATCCATATAAGGTGTGGATACAATAATGGTGATGTTCTCCCGCCTCAGCAGTTTTAGCATTTCCCAAAACTCTTTCCTGGAAACAGCGTCCACTCCTGTTGTGGGTTCGTCCAGAACAAGAAGCCCGGGTTTGTGAATCAGGGCACAGCTGAGAGCCAACTTCTGTTTCATGCCTCCTGAAAGGTCACCGGCCAATCTATGTTTAAAGGGTTCGATTTGGCTGTAAATAGGCTCTACCAGTTCATAATTCTCCTCAATTGTGGTGCCAAATACCGATGCAAAAAAGCGGATATTTTCTTCGACGCTTAAATCCTGATAGAGTGAAAATCTACCGGGCATATATCCAAGCAGCGGACGAAGTTTTTTGTAATCTTTTACCACATCATATCCCAATACGTCGGCGCTGCCGGAATCGGGTGTTAGCAGAGTGGTGAGGATTCTGAACAGTGTGGTTTTTCCCGCCCCATCGGGACCTATCAACCCAAAAATTTCACCTTCTTCAACATTCAGCGAAATATTTTTTAACGCTGTAATATTGCCAAAGGATTTGGTCAGGTTTTTTATGTGTATTACGGATTTCATCTAAGTTGAACAGAATAAAAAGGTCAAAAATTAACTTCGCCCGGCATGCCTATCTTAAGGTGTCCGTCAGGATTTCGGACACGCACTTTTACGGCATAGACCTGAGTTACCCGTTCTTCTTTGGTCTGGATCATCCGCGGCGTAAATTCCGCCCTGGATGCAATCCAGCTTACAGTACCTGTCAGGCTTTCATTTTCGTTCATGTTCCGGTCGATAAGCACTTCCACCTCTTCACCGATTCTCACATCAGGCAGTTGAGCACCTGAGACGTATACTCGTATGATCATCTCATCGAGTGAGGCAATGCGATAGAGCGGTTTGCCTGTCGATGCCAGTTCATGTGCTTTTGCATACGTTTGCAGAACCGTTCCCTCGATTGGATTCACGATCTTCGCTCTTCGAATCTGATCATCAATTTGCTCAATCTGAATCCTCATTCGGTCCAGTTCAGCTCTGACAGATTGTTTTTCTATTTCCACTGCATTGATTCTTCGTTGCAATGTATTTACCTCACCCTCAGCTCTGTCGAGTTGTTGGCCTGTCGCTGCATTATCCTGCTGAAGAGAGCGGATACGATTCAGTTCTTTACGAGCGGTTTCAAGTTGTGATTGAAATACGGCTGACTGAGCATTCAACCCGTTTATATTTGTCCGAACGGAGGCAATAGCGGCCTCTGCTTCCCTTTTTTGAAGGGAAAGTTGCATGGTGTCGATGAGGCCAATAACCATTTCCTCATCCAGACGATCCCCTTCGTTTACATCGAATATGAGTATTCTGCCCGGTACTTCTGCTGAAATCAGTACCTCTTCCGCTTCAAATTGGCCGTAAGCATCGGAACGATCTGACTCCATGCAACCGGCAGCTATCAAGAGCAATGCGATACCGGCAGTGATAAGTTTAATTGATTTCATTTCCATGATATTCCCTGTTTGGTTCTGTATTCGGTAAGCGCTTGTGTCAGCCGGATTTTTCTGATTTCAAGATTGATTCTTGCACGACTTTCGGCATTTAGTTCGGTAATATATTCAGTGGATGTAATGGCTCCCTGTTCCAGTTGAGCCAATTTTTCGGTTACAATATTATTTCGAAGACTTAGGACTTCCGTGTCCTGCTCGATCTCTTTCCGAATGGCTTCTATCTCTTTTTCTGTATCACGAAGTGATGCCTGAAGCTGACGCGAAAAAATATCTCGATCGGTGTTAATTACCCGTTTCTGTAGATTCAAAATCTCTTTTTTGATTGACGCATTTTTTGCATTTCTAAAGCTCCATTGAGCACGGGCACCCACAATCCAGTAGAATTGCAGATCGTCATCAAATACGTCCAAACCCGGTCGTCCATATGCAGAGGTAGCAAAAAGGGATACTGTTGGAAGCATCTCGGCACCGGAAAGCTTTTTTTGTGATTCGAGTCGTTGTTCATTTGCTTCAAACAGATCATACTCAGGTCGGTTGTTAATTGCCGATTTATCAGCTTCAGATTTATTGGTATCGGGGATTTCCAGAGGGGTTTCCACGGGAATGTCTACGCCCAATATTTCCCTTAAAACGGCATAACCCGCACTGATATGTCCTTTGGTACCGGTAAGCTCTTGTTCAATTTTAATCTGTTCCGCCCTGAGCAACATTTCATCACTTGGTAACAGTACGCCATTTTTTACCAGGCTTTCTACCTTATCCCGCTGTTTTTTGATATCAACGAGCAAAAGTTCAAGTACTTCTTCCTGTTTTTGCATCATCAGAATTCTGAACCATATTTGTTCCATCTGTTCCCGTATACTCAAAAACTCTGAGCGGATCCGTGCCTGTTCTGCGGTACCGGAATGTTCTTCTATTTCTTGGGCGAATTGAGATCTGCCACCGTCAAAAAGAGACTGGTTTACTTCTAAGGAAACACTGTAATGGTCTTTGCTGAACAGGGGGGGATCCATACCCGGTGTTGAAAAGGGTATTTCGGTAACATCCGATCGGTAGCTCATACTTGCATTTAGGCGTATATCCGGCTGTCGATTTGTTCCGGCAATTCTGCGATTCCATTCTGAAATCTGATTTTGAAGATCTGCTTTGTTGCCCAATGGCCAGGATTTTTCAAGTTGGTCATAGGCCTGATGTAGAGTGAATGAAGCTGTATCCCCCTGACCTATTGCGATGCCGGCCTGAAAAAGGAACAATATTGTCAATACATATTTTTTCATTTGATTGTAGTTTTCTGAAAATTTTGGACATCCCTTTTTGACTACAATTGTAAATTATGGATATCAAATATAAAGTTCAACTAATTGGTTGAATTAAATAGTTAAATGCAGCCTAATCATTTATAAGTTTATTAAACAATTGTATATCAATGATTTCTGAATCCTATAAGATTCAGAAACAGAGAAATTATTTTTAGAAACTCGATTTTTTTATCTTATGGTTTAACCAATTGATTAAACTTTTTAGATTAACTCTTGGTCAGTAATGAATTTCAGAAACATTAAAATTGAAACCCATGGCCGACGATAAACCGGGAAAAGAGTCAACGGAAGAGAAGATATTTGAAGCAGCGCGTGATGTATTTCATCAGAAAGGATTTGATGGCGCCAGAATGCAGGAAATTGCCGACAAGGCCAACATAAACAAATCAATGCTTCATTATTACTATCGATCGAAAGACAAACTATTCGAACAGGTTTATCAACTCTCTTTGATGAGAGCTATTCCGAAGATTGTGATATTACTCAATAAGGATTTACCTCTGGAAGAGAAACTGCGTAGTTTTGTGAGGGAATATCTGACCATCATCAAAAAGAACCCGGATATACCATCATTTATAATTCGTGAGTTGAATACAAATCCGTCACGGATACAGGAGTTTTTCAGATCTCAGGTGGTCAAAAATGTACAGCCATTTATCGATCAGATACACGAGGCATCCGGAGAAGGAAAGATTGTCGATAACCTGCCGGCTGAACAGGTTGTTATTAATCTCATATCGATGATCATATTTCCATTTATTGGAAAACCCATCCTTCAGATTCTATTTGAAATGGATGATGTCGGATTTGAAGCTTTTATTGATCATAGGATTGAATACCTTCCAGACTATGTGGTAAAGATGACCTTAAAATAGCGATCAGGCGACCCGGAGGTAGATCATGAAATGGTTTTCCATGGAAAAAAATGTCGTTGTTTACCTGATTTGACTGATATGGAAAGCTGCTATAGCTTCTTTTAGATTTAGATTATCAATGATAGACGTGACAATCATTCCTACTTCAATTTATCAATCAGGCTATACTTAGTTTGCCTTCTTTCCCATCTTTTCCTGGCAAATTCCTGCATATCGGTGATCGTATCTTTTTCGTCTACGATTTCCAGTCCAAGCAGAGTTTCGATGATATCTTCCATAGTTACAATTCCATCAAACCCACCATATTCGTCAACAATAAGTGCAATGTGCTCTTTTTCCTCCAAAAGCTTTTCCCATAACGAAAACAATACAATACTGAAAGGGACTACAAAAATTTCACGCTTGACATCTTTAAGCGTCAGTGTATGTTCATCTTCAGCTAATTTTTCCAATACCTGCTGTCTGATAACATAACCGGTAATGTTTTCATTATTTTCTGAATAAACAGGTATCCTTGAATATTTTAAATATTCTTTATCCTTCAGAAAATCATGTAATGTCATATCCTCATCCGCAATCGCTACAACAACCCTGGGTGTCATGATCTCAGTTACTTTTACATTTTTCAGTTTGAGTATATTTTGAATGATTTTATTCTCTTTGTCAGTAAATAAGCCTTCGTCAGTACCAATACTAGCCAGAGCAGCGATCTCCTTTCTACTTGTGGTCATCTCATCAGAATCACTTGAGAAAAAATTGGAAATGAATGAAGACATGACGACCAATGGGTATGTAATGATAATCATTGATTTGATTGTGTAATACGTAATCTTAGCCAAATATCTCCAATATCTGGCCCCTATCGTTTTTGGAATAATTTCTGTAAATACTAAAATCATGAGGGTTAGAATGGCGGAAATAAGTCCAAAATAGGCTTCTCCAAATACTTTTACTGCCTGAGCACCGACCCCTGCCGCGCCAATAGTGTGAGCTACAGTATTCAGTGATAATATTGCTGATAAGGGTTTGTCAATATTGACCTTCAAACCGATAAATTTACCGGCCCATACCTGTTTTTCGTCTTGCTTAACCAGCAGAAATGATTGGGGAGTAGAAAGTAAAACGGATTCCATTATAGAACAGATAAATGAAACCACTAAGGCAAGCAGTAAATAGGCAATTAACGCAATCATTTTTTTCTATAAAATTTACAATTGAGAGTATGCAACATGATGAAGACAAATATTTCTAAAACACCGTTTATTTAAAGTGTATGATTTTTGCATCTATAATAACCACTAACTGCCAGCTTTTTTATTACTAAAAAGATAACCGAATGGTTCCAGGGCCGGAACTTGCAGGCATATGATGGTTATGATTCCCATGATTGGTATGGCCAGAATCATTCCAATGATACCCCATAAAGCATTCCCAACAATCACGGCTAAAATTACAAAGAAAGGATGCACATCTACTTTATCACCTATTACATAGGGCTGGAGTACATAATTTTCAAAAAATTGGGCAATAGTAAATGTAATGATTACTCCAATAAGCACACCGATTTCTCCGGATGTTAAGTAGCCGAAAACCATAGCCAGAACAAAACCTGCTAAAGTTCCTAAATAAGGGATCAGAGTAAAAAGTGCGGCCAGAATGCTAACCAAAACAAAATTACTGACACCTGAAATACCCAGGCCAATCGTATAGACGATTGCAAGCAAGCCAATGAGCATCAGCTTACCCACCAGGTATTGTTGCACTACATTAGCTGATTTTTGAATTATTTGATTGACATCATCATCTTTTTCATCTGAGGAGAGCAACAGCAGAAATTTTCGAAAACGATACCGGTAATTCAGCATGAAAAAAACATAAATAATGGTCAGAAGGTAGATGCCCAAAAATCCGGTGCCACGCCCAAACATGCTGAGTAATTGTAAGCCTCCTCCAGCCTCACCTCCCAAAACGGAAAGACTTTCACCCGTCGGGAAATCATTTTCAGTTAGAAAAGTATTGTCCGTAACAAATGTCTTCCACTGATCGATTTTAGGCTCCATTGTCTCCTGAATGTCGGGCCAGCTATCCACAAATACTTTGGTTTGATAGGATACCAGCGCGACAAATCCCAGTGAAATGAAGAAAAGCAAGAGGGTACTAATCAGAGATGAAAAGCCCCTTTGTAAATGTTTTTCAAGCCATATTGCCACGGGCAGTACCACCAGTGCCAAAATAATAGCAGTAATCAAAGGCGCCAGAACACTCTGAGCAGCTACTAACCCCCAAGCCAAAAAGAAGACTCCAATGATTACAGATACCGAATAAAGAAGAATTCGTCTATTTCCTTCCATGGGTACAATATAATAAGCTTTCTCTTGATTTTTTAAACTCTAAACCATTTTGCTTATTTATTCAAATATCTGCAACCGGAATGTTCTTTACAAAGTTGCAAAATCCAGACTTCCGTTAAAGCTTTCAGCTACTCTTAAAAGTTCTTCCCAAGCAATCCTTTCATTTGGCCCCGAATGCTTTGGATGGTAGATTTTACGATACCCCGTCCATATATCTCAAGCCCAGATATAACAGATAAGCAATCAGACAGATCATCAGGCCATATATTGTAGTGATGGATGATACTTTTAATCCGCTATAGAGTAATCCGGGTGCCACTGTTTCTGTTTGTTCAATAATTGAAAAGGCACTGTAAAGTCCGAGGGTTTGTCCGAATATTCCGACGATCAATCCGAAAATACCGATCTCTTTAACGATTGTGATGTTGGCATTTTGCCCTTTTTTGAGACGTAAATAGTTGATAATTGCTACGGTTACAGTAGCAATAAGAATGATCGTAATGATACCCATGAAAAGCGGTCCACCCATGTAAAATAAGTCAGTCATAATAAGTTATATTTGGATTTGAATGATTGTTCACCAATAATTTATTGCCTGTAAGCCGGTTCAGGCAATGTTGAATACCTGCTGAAGGGTGCGGTTCATCGATAAAACCTGCAATTTTTAATTTTATTTGAGATTATTTGACGAAATATATGCAGACAGGCAAACACATACTTTTCTGGATTTTAGTAACGGCTGTAATGATTATTGGCTTTGGCAGTACGTTTGATGATTACAGTAAAACGTTCTTTTTCGTAACATTTCTGATGCCGGTTGCAATGGCCACATCGTACTTTTTTAACTATTTCCTGGTGCCCCGCTATCTGCTTCAAAGGAAAATGTTTCGATTCATACTCTACACTGTATATACCGTGATTGCATCTCTTTTCCTGCAAATGGTTGTGATAACACTCTCTTTTATTTTGATTGCCAACTACAATTTTCGGGAGATGGAACCTGTAATGGCCAATATATTTCTATTGGCATTGACCATCTATTTGATTGTCTTTATAAAGGCATTTGTCCTTTTATATCGACGTAATCTCAATCATGAATTTCGTGTTGAGAGGTTGATTCATGAAAAAGAAGCTTTGAAAACGAAGTTTATTACAGTCAGGGAGAACCGAGTCAATCGTCAAATACAACTTGATGAGATACTTTACCTTGAGAGCCTTTCCGATTATGTTCAAATTCATATCATCGAGGGTTCTGTGACTACAAAAGAGACAATTACATTCTTTGAAGAGTCTCTGCCGGAGTATTTTATCCGGATACATCGGTCATTTATTGTCAATCGCCGGCATATTGAGTCATTTACGTCAAAAAATGTGAAGATAAACGGCAAGGAACTACCTGTCAGCCGTACTTATAAAAAGAGTGCTTTAGACGGTTTATCTTCGATTTGATTGATTTTTTAACCAAACAACATATCCGGTTTGTAATAGTTGGATATAATATATTTCAAATCTTTTTCCGGCATCACTTGAATGGATTCATACTATTTGATGAATTAGGGGTCATTTTAAAGTGTTGGAAAAACACAAATGGCCATTCCCAATACAATTGTTATAAAACCGGCGGTTCGTGCTAATACAAACGATCGTTTTAATCCGAGCCATTTAGCTGTTTCAGGTGTTGGGAAAGGAAATAGAAGAATCACCACTCCAATAAGAGTTGAGATAATTCCAACAGATAATAAAATAAAAGTGCTCGAAAAAGAGAAGATTAATGCTTTAAAAGTTATGAATGGTAACAGCAGCGTTAATCCCATTATTAACATCAAAAATAGTCTGCCATGGCTGACAAATTTATCGTTATAGTTTCGTAACTCCTGCTCAAATTCAGGCAATACAAAAAACGTCTTTACTGTTGGAATGGTTAATCGACTTAGAGTATTTAGCTTGACTGATATGACCCGGGAATCTATAGAACCTGTCCAGATGCATTTTTGTTTAGTATTCATGATTAGCAAAAAAGTAGATTATAGTATGAGGAATGAAGATCGAATCGTAGAATTTACCAAGGGCTCATTTTCAAGAATTATTGAGGCAATCAATAATAATACTTTTTAATGGGTAAAAATAGCTGATTAAGTTGAATTTAACCGGTAGCGTTTATAGTGCTCAGAACAACCAGCCGACATTCGGGCTTCAGAATAACCGCCCTGTGGCGAGGGATGTTTAATTGCAGATCAACCTCGCCATCAGGCTCATCATAATAAACACCAAGTAGAGTATCCTGGTAAACGGAGATATGTTCTTCCAGATCAATGAAATTCATTTTTCCCGTATTCAAGTCGTACTCTTCCAAATTCCTGAAAATTATTTCAGCACCGTTCACTGTAAACAATTCATTGTATACAGAATACAGCTCTCTTCTCATCGCAATGGTTGCCAATAAGTTACTTAATATCAACGGGCCAATGATAGATTCACTTTTGAAATTTCTGATAAGTAATTCATTTCCCGGGTCGTTCAATTCCATAACAATTTGAGGGTGGGTTTCTTCAGACTCCAAAATCTCTTCCAATAGTGTATACCCCACGATTGTTCGGGCATCCGCTTCTTCCTCAACAGCCAGCTTATCACTGCTCAGCAGTAGAATGTGGTCGAATGTTGATGGATTCAATGACCGCAGTTCTGATTCCCGGATATAATCGATTATAGCATGTGTGCAGGTAATATTATTAACAGAGTCCAGAATGTGATTTATGGCACTTTTGCGTACATCCAAAGGGCGTATTGAAGCAAGAGTAATTTGAAATTCCTGATTTGAATAGGTCCCCAATTCTTTGATCAATGCCGGAACATGGTTATTCCAACCTAAAACCAATAATTTAGAAACCCCGCTATAATTGCCGGTAATCGGCCTTTGCTTAAATGTCTTTGGGATTATGTTATTTGCCTTTTCCTTAACTGTTTCAGGCAGTATTTCGACATCCTCCATTTTTTTTGCAATAAAAATTAGTCTGTCTTTCTCCTCTATCACCAGGCCGGGTTCAGGATTTAAATAGGGTGTGAAATGACCTTCATTTTCCCTTACAACACCCAGTAAAATAGCTCGGGGGAAACAAGGTTTAAGGCTTGAAAAAGGTGTGCCCTCTGCCTCAGGCAGTTCGAAAACGTACAAATTATTGTTCAGGCTATGAGATAACAACTCATTAAAAACGACTGACAGACCGGGGTGGTGTAAATTTTGAGCAATCAGACGACTGAGTATAGCATCGCTCGGAATTACTTCTAGTGGGCCTTTATAGGATCTTTGGGCTGATTTTACTTTATTTTCATCCTGAATTTCAGCAACGACGTAGGGCATTTTCCCGATCCCATGATGAGATTGCATTTCAGAGTTCAGAGAAAGAAGCGTTTTGATTGTCCCAACATCGGGTGTAATCAACTCTTTATTCGCATTGGATTGACTTGGAATAATAATGGCTGCGGCGTGCATACAATCTACCCGATTCAGATGTTCCCGGTCAATGGCGTTTCCGGATCGCAATACAATCTCATTTGCACGTTTACCGATCAGCGGATGATCTTTCAGCTCCTGTAACCGATGTGGATTTACATCATCTGAAAGAATAATCAATTTCAGGGCCCTTGCACCATGGCGCTTCAAAAACCTTTTTACCCGTTTACTGGATTGGAACAGTTCAGCAGCAATATGAACGGTACGGTTGGTCCAGCCAAGAATAATAATATGATTACGTGCGGTTACCCTGGTCAGCCCTTGTTCTAAACTTCGAATTTTACGGTTAAGCCAGGAGGTGATAATAGCAACCATAGAGCCCATAAAAACCACATAGCCTGCAACTGTTAGAAGTGTTGAAATGACTCTGCGCCAGGTTCCCTCATCATCCCCAAGGTATCCGGGATCAGATAGCCTGAGAAATGCCCACCAAATCGATTCTCCAATGTTACTGCCGGGTTCACCGGAAGGCAGTGCAAGCATTCCCCCAACGACTGAAATGACTCCAATGAGTGCAATCACAAAGAGTAGCTGTATATGGGTTCCTTTAACAAACTGTCTTTCCAGCAAGTAGTTAAAACGTTCGAGAAGACGGAACCTTGGATATTTCATGGGGAAAAATTAAGTGATCAAACTTGGCTGAATAATACAGAAAACCGTCCGGAAAAAAAGCTGTGGTTAGTAATTTTTCATTTTATGGTTCAGCAATAAATTCTATTGGGGAAACTCCTATTTCAGGAAACTCTTTAAGAATCTTCTTATCAAAGGTCACTAATTTGACATCTAAATCATCAGCCAAGGCTACAAACTCACAATCATAGGAAGAACAAGAAGAATCAGAAACAAGACTTAATACTTGTGTTGAATTCACTTCAAATTCTCTTGATCCCATCAGCTGTTCTGCTTCTTCTATTGCTTGCAAAACGATTGAAAATTCTAATATATCATTACGCAGATATAATGCTAACACATTTCTGAATTCAGAACGCCAAAGTAAGGGTGCTATCCAATCAGTATCTTTTTCTAAAACTTTATATGCCACTTCATCCATTTCATTGGGTACCCACAGACAAGCTATTACATTTGTATCTACTACAATCATGGGCGGCCTTGATCTATAGCTTCCTGAATTTGTTGGATAGTAAGAGACCCTTTTGCTTTCTTTTTTAATTTTTTTGCCTGAGCAATAATTTGAGCCGGATCGCGACGTTGAGATTGGACAATCTTTTTTAAATAGACGATTACTTCACTATTTATACTGCGGTGATGAAGCTCTGCCTGGCGTTTAAGCTTTTCATAAACATCATCCGGAATATCTCGAATAGTAATATTTGTCGGCATAATAAGTGACTTTATTTTAGTTTCATTATAAAACTAAAAATGTTAGGTATTTATTGCAACTGTTAAATCGGTTTGATGTGTCCCCTATACTCTTAATAAAGTAAATCTATCCATACTCCCCGGTAGATTTCATACCTTATAAACAAGTGTTAGACAGGAATGTCTGCTCAAAAATGACTAAAACAGCTTAAATATAAATCTATTCAATTAAAATCAGCGCACATGAGTAATGAAAGTAAATGCCCATTCAGTGGACAGATCGTAAAACCAAATGCAGGTAGTGGAACCGGTAATCGCGATTGGTGGCCAAATCAATTAAATCTGAATATTCTAAGGCAACACTCTTCCCTTTCCAATCCGATGGATGAGGATTTTGATTATGCTGAGGAATTCAAAAAATTGGATCTGAATGCCGTTAAAAAAGATATTTTTGATCTGATGACTGACTCTCAGGATTGGTGGCCGGCAGATTTTGGCCACTATGGGCCACTTTTCATCCGGATGGCCTGGCACAGTGCCGGTACGTACAGGGTGCAAGATGGCCGCGGCGGTGGAGGAACCGGAGATCAGCGGTTTGCCCCGCTCAACAGCTGGCCTGATAATGTAAATTTGGACAAATCCCGTCTGCTGCTCTGGCCGGTGAAGAAAAAATATGGTAAAAAACTGTCATGGGCCGATCTGATGATATTGGCCGGAAACTGCGCATTAGAGTCGATGGGTTTTGAAACGTTTGGATTTGCCGGCGGACGAGAGGATGTATGGCAGCCGAATGAAGATGTAAACTGGGGTCCTGAGAGTGAGTGGCTGGGCGACAAGCGTCATGATGAAAAAGGTGATCTGAAAGGCTCCGTCGCAGCCGACCATATGGGGCTTATTTATGTGAATCCGGAGGGTCCCAACGGAGAACCGGATCCTGCAAAAGCCGCTCAGTATATTCGTCAGTCGTTCGGCCTGATGGCAATGAACGATGAGGAGACAGTGGCGCTGATTGCGGGTGGACACACATTCGGTAAGGTTCACGGCGCAAATGTGGAAGATCACCTCGATCGCGAGCCGGAAGCCTCGCCCATTGAAAAAATGGGAATCGGATGGGAAAACAGCCACGGAACCGGGAAAGGCGCGGATACCATCACGAGCGGACTGGAAGGAACATGGACAGCCGCACCGACACAGTGGAGCCATAAATTTCTTGAAAACCTGTTTGAGTATGAGTGGGAGAAGCATAAAGGCCCGGGTGGAAAATGGCAGTGGAGGCCCAAAGATGGAGCGGGTGAGGGAACCATTCCCGATGCACACGATCCGGAGAAAAAGCATTCACCGTTTATGCTGACGACAGATCTTGCATTGAGAGTCGACCCTGAATATGAAAAAATCTCGAGACGATTCTATGAAAATCCGGATCAATTTGCGGATGCATTTGCCCGAGCGTGGTATAAGCTGACCCATCGTGATATGGGGCCGAAGTCGCGCTACATCGGCCCGGAAGTTCCCGAGGAAGATCTGCTATGGCAAGATCCGATTCCGGCGGTGGATCATGAGCTGATCGATGATACGGATATTGCTACACTTAAAGAGAAAATTCTGGGATCCGGATTGAGTATTTCCGAGCTGGTATCTATAGCATGGGCGTCCGCATCTACATTCCGTGGATCTGATAAACGGGGTGGAGCAAACGGGGCGCGTATCCGGCTGGAACCAATGAACAATTGGGAAGTAAACAATCCGGCGCAATTGGCTAAAGTGCTCAACGTGTTGGAAAACGTTCAATCAAAGTTCAATAGCAGACAATCCGGCAATAAGAGAGTGTCTCTGGCAGATGTAATCGTCCTCGGTGGGTGTGCGGCTGTGGAAAAAGCAGCTCAGAATGCGGGGCATTATTTGAAAGTTCCCTTCACTCCGGGCAGGACTGATGCAACTCAGGATCAGACTGAAATTGACTCCTTTGCATGGCTGGAGCCGAAAGCGGATGGATTCCGAAACTATTTCAATATGAATGGCGATGTAAAAGAAGAAGAGATGTTGATTGACAAAGCGCAATTGTTGACGCTATCTGTACCTGAATTATCTGTTTTGTTGGGTGGGTTACGCGTACTTGATACTAACTATGACGGATCAAAACATGGAGTATTCACCGATCGTCCGCAGACGCTAACAAACGATTATTTTGTCAACTTGCTTGATCTGGAGACCACCTGGAAAGCCATTTCCGAAAACCAGCAGCTTTTTGAAGGCCGTGATCGCAAAACCGATGAAGTGAAATGGACCGGAACCCGTGTGGATCTGATTCATGGATCCAACTCAGAACTTCGTGCACTTGCGGAACTCTATGCTGCGGAAGACGCAGAAGAAAAGTTTGTGAAAGATTTTGTTGCAGCGTGGGATAAAGTGATGAATTTGGATCGGTTTGATTTGAAATGAATGGCTTTAGCTTAGGTAAAATAGAAGGCAGTCCGGAAGCGGGCTGTCTTTTTTTTGATTGAAGATTTGTAAAGTGTTAAAGTGTTATAGTGTCTATGTTTTTAGTTTCGAAAATAAACGTACATACTATCTTTCGTAGTAAGCGAATAAATGTATAAACACTTCCAACATAAAAGGGTTTATCAAAGGAGAAAACCTATGAAAAAGAGACGATTATTTGGAATAGTGACGTTTGCAATTCTGATGTTGTGGATAAATGGATGCAGCACGGAGCCTGTACCTAGCTATCATCTGGATGTTATTGTAGAACCGGAGGAGGGAGGAATTGTCAATCCTGTAGGTGGGGACTTTCAGGAAGGGGAATCTGTGCAGTTGACAGCAACGCCGAATGAGGGGTGGATCTTTACCGGCTGGGAAGGAAACCTAACCGGTGATAACAACCCGGAAACACTACAGATTGCATCAAACGCATGGGTTAGAGCCGTTTTTGAAAAAAGAAACTATCCGCTGACGCTGACAGTTGAAGGTAACGGGACGATCCAAGAGAAAGTGGTTCAGGGAAAAACCGTGGAGCACCCGTACGGTACAGTTGTGGAACTCCAACCGGCGCCCGAAAGCGGCTGGCGCTTTTCTCATTGGGGTGGTGGGGTTTTGAGTGGGGATGAAACACCTGCGGAGATCACTATTGACGGACCCGTCAGTGTGACGGCCACATTTGTGCCAATAGAAGGTTCAATTCTTACTTTTGGAGGAACTCGAACTGATCATTCGTTCTCTATTACAGAAACATCGGATGGTGGCTTTGCCATGACCGGATATTCGCAAAGTAATGACGGTGATTTTGAGGGGCAATTTAATGATAATTTTGATCTGATGATTATCAAAGTTGGATCAGATGGAAACAAAGAGTGGGCGCATCTTTTTGGTGATGCAGAGTTGAATCAGGGTTATTCCATCACATCAGCAAGAGATGGTGGAATCGTAGTATCGGGTAAATATTTTACGGGTAGTTGGTGGGCGACTCATGTCATGAAACTCGATCTAAACGGAAATGTGCTTTGGGAGCGACAGTTTAAAGAAGGAAGTGGCGAAGCAGTGGCTGCTACAGCTGATGGAGGGGTGGTTGTGACCGGATTCAACGCCTCTAATGAAGGTATTTTTGAAGGCTTGCATAGAGGTGAGGCGGATGTGTTTTTGCTGAAACTGGATGCAACCGGTGAAGTGGAGTGGGTACAGAACTATGGAGGCAGTTCAGGTGAGGTAGGCCGATCGGTTGTGCAAATGGCAGATGGGGGATTTTTGGTCTCGGGCTGGGCATACTCAACCGATGGCACTTTTGAGGGACTGAAAGATCATAGTAATATGGCCGGATTTTTAATCCGTACAGATCAAGAAGGTGAATTGGAGTGGGCCAGATTTAAATCGGAGAGAGATGGAATTCACAGTTTAAAAAGCGAATCGCCGGATGTTGCCGAAACTACAGGTGGCAAAATTTTCTATATCTATACAGATCTTACTTCAGGAGAGACACTTGGCTCCACCCTCGGCAGATATCACATAATAGAGGTGGACCGTGACGGGGAGACTCTCTGGAAAAAGACATTTAACGGAAGCGGTAGTGACGATGTCTATGGGATTGCGGCTACGGATGATGGTGGAGTGATATTAACCGGATTCACCGGTTCTGAGGATGGTGATTTTGCAGGCCTGAAGCTGAATGGCCGTACCGATATTTTGATTCACAAACTGACATCGACGGGCGAAACGGAGTGGATGAAAAATTATGGCGGAAGCCAGTGGGAAAACGGTACTTCAATCATTCAAACAAGTATTGGGGGTTATGCGATCACCGGAAATTTCGGTTCCAATGACGCTGATTTTCAGGGAATGCTTCGGGGTGGATCAGACTTTTTTATCATGTTTACAGATGAAAATGGAGAGCTTTATTCGGAGTGGTAGGTTTGCTGAGAGATTGAAAAGTTGGAGACTGCTAAAGTATTTATGGTTTTCAGTTTCGGAATCATAAACGTATTATCAAGCTTGCACAGCAAGTGAATAAACGAATAAACGTTTCAAAATCGAAGTCGTAAACACATAAACGTTCCACTTCATGTAAACTCAACTAATGGTGCCCAATATGAAAAACCAATTCGACCGTCGTTCTTTCCTTAAACTCTCCGGTATGGGCCTGCTTGCATCCACGCTGCCTTTTGGAGTCACCTCATGTGCCCGTTCAGATGCAGCTGTGCTACCGCGGCTTTCTATACAACTTTATACTGTACGAAATCAGATCGCTACAGACCTGCAAGGAACGCTTCGCCGTCTGGCAGAGATTGGATTCACTCATGTGGAAACGGCTTTCTGGCCTGAGGGGGTATCACATCGCGAAGGTGCAGCATATTTGAAAGAGGCCGGGCTGACAGTCTCGTCGATTCATGCAGAACTTCCGGAAAATGGTGACAGAAACACCCTTCTGGAGATTGCTGAACTCTATCAGTGTGACCGGCTCATCTGGCATGGCTGGCCGGAAGATCCACGCTATCACTCTGTTGAAGGAACCCTGGAACTGGCCTCACTCTATAATGAACTATCCGGTTATTTGAATGCAAACGGACTCCGTTTCGGCCTTCATAACCACTGGTGGGAATTCCGCACTCTGCCTGAAGGCGAAACTCCCTGGGAGATCATGCACCGGGAACTGGATGAAGCGATTTTTTCACAGCTTGATATTTACTGGGTGAAAGTGGCCGGCCTTGATCCGGCGGAGGTCATTCGTCAGCTGGGAAACCGGGTGGAGATGTTGCACGTAAAAGATGGCCCCGCCAATCCCGATGATACAAGTGCGGACGAACCGCACGAGCCGATGACGGTTGTGGGTCAGGGTACCCTCGATATTCCGTCCATTATGGAGGCGTCGACCGGTACAGCAGAGTGGATGGTGCTCGAAATGGATGAGGTGGATGGTGATGTGTTCAACATGCTTGAAGAGAGCTACAATTATATGCTGGAGAACCGTTTTGCGGTTGTGTAGATAAAGGCGGAAGCAAACAATGAGTTAGGGTTGTAACTGTTGATGGTTCCATTCGCCATGTTCCATTTCATATAGAACTCTCTCATGAAATCGGGTTGATTTGAAATCCAGAAATTCAATTCTGAACGGCTCAATGAGATAACCGCGCCAATAATCCGGTCTTTTTAAATCCTTGCCTGAAGATTGAGTATCTAATTCAATGTATTTTTGTGTCAGTTCATCCACATTTTGAAGCTCCTGCCCTTGCTTACTAACGATCGAAACGATCTGACTTTCTCTATTGCGCTCTGCAAAATATTTATCGGCCAGTGAATTTTCCATTACGGATGCATTTCCCTGAATGTGGACTTGTCTCTCCGTCTCTGTCCACCAAAACGTCAATGCTACGTTTGGATTGGCTTCAATTTCTAAGCCTTTTCTTGAATTTATGGATCCGGTTATCGCAAATTTTCCATCGATAACATCTTTGAGGGATACAAACCGGGCGTTGGGGACACCGTCGATCCCTATTGTTGAAAGGCAACAAGCACCGGGTAACCGAACGTTAGTCAGGCTCAATTCACGATTATACCACTTTAAAAAAAGTTCAATGGGATTTATTTGTGTCATAGTTCCACATTACCCTCGTAGTTAATCATCCACTGAACGCCGAATTTGTCAACGCACATACCGTACTTTTCGGCCCAAAACTCTTTTTGAAGTGGCATCAGAACTTTTCCGCCTTCTGAAAGTCCCTTGAACACTTTTTCCGCTTCGTCAGCACTATCCGGTGCAAGAGTTATTGAGAAGTTATTACCCAATGATACGGGGGGCCCAAATGCTTCAAGCACGTCTGATCCCATCAGATTTGTATTGCCGAGGGGCAGTGTAACGTGGGCGATTTTGTTTTGGTCCTTTTCATCAATAGGCATCGTTTTGTCATCCATATCACCGTATCGAAGTTTAAAAGAGTTTTCAACACCAAAAACCTTTTCATAAAAATTAAAAACTTCTTCTGTATTTCCATTAAAATTGAGGTAGGGGTATGCTGATTTCATAGTTTATATTATTTGATAACTGATGGTTGAAGGTCAAAAAGGCAATATTTCCAATATGTGATTTTTCTGTTTGAAAATCTGTTTAATGATCTCTTCATTGAAATTCCCGTTTTGGGTTTCAATTCGAAGCACATTATCGCAATCGTCCAGATCAAAACTGATGGTGCTTGATGGGAATTCATTTGAGATGAGCTTCTCAATAGATTTAGCATCTGTTTCACTTTCGACAGATGTTTTATAAACGCTGATGGTTGTCATTGTGGTTGACATAAAGTTTCCAGTTACTCATAACTCATCGGTTCTTTCCCAAACGCTCGTCTTAAAATTCCAATCTGGCCAATGTGGTATGCCTGGTGATGACTGATAAAAGCCCACAACTGTCCCACACTTTCGGATACCTGATCAAAGGGCGCCGGCGGCTTCTGATTAAGATCATTGGTCGTGAGTTTTTTCAGGCCTGACAAAGTAGGTTCGTAGAATTTGTTCCACTCAGCCTTAATTTCATCGATATGAGGATATGGAATATCATCTTTGGCTTCCGATTGTCCCATTACCGCAAATAATTCATTCCATTTGGTTTCCGGTTTTAGTCCGGCAATCATAACGATACCATATTGTGAGTTTAACAGGTGTCCGGCTAAATATTTTACGTGATTGATTTCAGGATAGTGATCTAAACGCTGATTGCACTCATCTTCTGTAAAACCATCAAGTACATTATTATACAGACGATGGTGTAAATTATATTGGGTAATTAGCGGGTTCATGATAAAAATAGCTTTGATCCAATTTATGTGATGTTTTTATTGACCTAGCTCTTAGTGAGTAGGCAGAAAGCAAAAGGCAGAGGGCAGTAGGTTTGACTGATTATTGTTCTATGGTTTAGTTCGGATTGGAATCGGCTGCTTGTTTCTCATGTAGTTTTCCTCCAAGCCAGGCAATCGGCATTGAAATAGCTGCCAGTGTCCAGGCATACCACCCGGGGCCAAGGTCTGCGGCTACAATGGCACCGATGGAACTGATGACGACTCCGATGACGCCTAAAATAAGGGCATGTTTCATAGGCTTTGACGGTGCCAACTTTGCTGCAATATAGCATCCGATCAGGCTAAAGACCGCCCGGTAGAACAGTACAAATAGGATTAATCCGGTAGAGACAAAAAGGTGATCCCAGGGCAAGATTCCGGTTATTTTAAGCAGGGTATCGGCAGCGATTGACAGTACAAAGATGATCAAAAGTCCTGCAAAAACTGCCCATATTGATCTTAATTTATTGTTTTTCATTGGTATTAATTAAGTTTATGGTTTTTTGAAATCAAGATTCTTGGCGTGCAGGGCTTTCCGAAAAGTTGGCAGTGATGCAGGACCGATTCCGTGCAGCGACAAGATCTCTTTTTCCGTGAACTCTGCCAGTTTTTCGACGGTGGTAATCCCTTCATGTTCCAGAGCCGACCTTGCCGGGTTGCTCAAATCAGCAAGAAATCCGCTATCCGGTTTACTTGCAGCCATACAGGCCGGACATGAAGGACAATCCGTACTTTTATAAAACGAATGCCCATTTTCGCAAATTCGAAGTGTTTTTTTTGTTTTGGTCATGATTTTTTTAGCGTTGATTTAACCTATTTGATGGTTTAGTATAGTTGAGCCTACGTGGATAAGGCAGAACGCAGAAGGCAAAGGGCAGAAGGTATAATTGCTCCTAGGCTATATATGTAATGCTGAAGGCTGATAGATGATGGCTGACAGCTATATAACCTAGAGATTTTCCAATCCACATATTCCCTATGCACTACCCATCATACGCCTCACGAAGCTTATTCAAGTCTAGTTTTTTCATTTGTAGCATCACTTTGGTTACGCGTTTTACTTTTTCGGTGTTGTCGTCATCAAGCATTTTATAGAGTTCGGTTGGAACCACTTGCCATGAGACTCCATATTTATCTTTGAGCCATCCGCACTGTTGTGCTTTTGGGTCACCGCCTTGATTTAGTTTTTCCCAGTAGTAATCCACTTCTTCTTTGGAGTTGCAGTGTACTACCAGTGATATTCCTTCATTGAAATCAAATTCATGCTCACCGGGCCCGTCCATGATCATAAATTTCCCATCTTCCAGTTTGAACTGTGCATGTTTCACTAATCCTTTGGGACCCTCTTCATCCGGGCCATATCTCAGGATACCATCCACTTCCGAATTTTTGAATATGGATGTGTAGTGTTCAATGGCTTCTTCAGCGTTGCCGAATTGATCATTGACAAACATCAAGGTAGGGGTGATTTTCTGCCCCACATCCTCAATTTTGCCGGCACTGATTTGCCAGGATACACCGTATTGATCCTGCAGCCAGCCATATTTTTCACTCCATGGATACTTGTCCAACTCGAACATCACTTTACCGTTGGGCAGGAGTGAAGACCATAAATGATCTACCTCCTGAACGGTTTCACACATCACAAAAAATGAGATACATGGATTTACTTTAAAATGAGGACCGCCATTCAGTGCTGTGAACGGTTGACCACCAAGTTGAAAACCCACGGTCATCACGGTTCCGGCTTCCATGCCGTGAATATCCGTACCCTCATCGGTAAAACGTGTAATTTTATCAATTTTAGAATCACTGAAAAGGGATGTATAAAATTGAACGGCTTCTTCAGCCTCATTGTCAAACCAAATGCATGGGGTTATTTTTTTGGGATTCATGTGATTAATTGGTTTTTGTTTGTTTAATTAGTCTATGGTCAACAACAGCTTATGCATTAATTTAAACGTTGACGCACAAATGTAAAGGGGGAAATACGCCAATCCTGCGGGTTGAATGCGACATCCCCGTTCAATAAATTCATGATTATGAAACATGTATCCATACTTATTCCGGATGGACATACCAGCCTGGTTAACATTGCCGGTACTCATCAAATATTGAATCAAATGAATGGTCTGGCTCCGATGCCGGTATTTGATGTACAACTGGTTGGGCTGTCAAAAGAAGCGAGGCAGGATACCGGTTTGTTTACTGTCTATCCAGATTGCACGATTGAGGATGTAAAAAAGACGGATCTGATCATCATCCCGGCGATACATAATGAGCAAAAGGAGGGTATCGAACGAAATCGAAGGTTTATTCCATGGATCACAGATCACTACAATAACGGGGCTGAACTGGCCAGTTTTTGTATCGGTGCCTATCTGTTGGCAGCAACCGGCCTGCTGAAAGGAAAAAAATGTGCCACTCACTGGGCTCATGCAAATAATTTCAGGCAGATGTATCCGGATGTGGATCTTGTTGATGACCGGATTATGACTGCGGAAGACGGTATCTACACCAGTGGCGGTGCCTATTCCTATCTGAATCTGCTACTTTATTTAATCGAAAAGAATGCCGGACGTGAAGCGGCCATCATGGCGTCCAAGATGTTTATGATTGATATCGACAAAGAGAGTCAGTCGCCGTTTATCATCTTCGAGGGGCAAAAAGATCACGGCGATAAACAGGTGATGGAAGCACAGAAGATCATTGAAGGCAGCTATAGTGATAAAATGACGGTTGATGACATTGCTGATGAAGTCGCATTAAGCCGCCGAAGTCTGGAACGCCGATTTAAAAAAGCGACGACTAATACGGTGGTTGAATATATCCAGCGGGTGAAAGTGGAAGCTGCCAAAAAACAACTGGAATCCGGGCAGACATCGGTGTCGGAAGTGATGTATGATGTGGGATATGCAGATGCCAAAGCATTTCGGAATGTGTTTAGAAAAATGACCGGGATTACCCCGTTTGAGTACAGGAAAAAGTTTAATTCGACTGCTTTGGTATAGGTACACCTGAAGCTCACTGTTATCTCAAAGGAAATGGCCGTCGCAGTGCCTGTGGTTTAGTTACACCTGAAATCATTTTTTTCAAACAGATATGGCCGTCACTGTTGATTTTCGGTTGATATTTATTGAGAAAAGTACCTGCCTCCTCAACGCGACAATTCAAGTACCACAAGTGATTTTGCGGGCAGTTCTATGATAAGGTTTCCATCAGAGACGCTCGCACCGGTAAAATCTGCCGGTGAAACGGAATCCGGTTGATCAAAGGTGTTATGTGAATTGATCTCGTCGGCTGTCAGAATTCGTCCAGATACCCCCGATACACTCTCTCCACGCACATCAATCTCAATCGTACGGACATTGTTGGGATCAAGGTTGGTGAGAGTGATATGCACAATCCCTTCGCTATCGCGCGAAGCCGTGGACGACACTGCCGGAAGCGATCCATCCCCGAACCGATACTCTCCGGCATCCAGATCAAAATCAAGATAGGTGGCATCGTGGTGAACCGTGTAGAAATCAAAGACATGGTATGTAGGAGTAAGGATCATTTGATCCCCTTCGGTGAGGATCATCGCCTGCAACACATTGACGGTCTGGGCGATATTGGCCATTTTCACACGATCCAGGTGGCGATGAAAAATATCGAGAGACGTGGATGCCGAAAGTGCATCACGAAGGGTTTGCTGCTGATACAGGAACCCCGGGGTTGAACCTTCCAACGGCTCATGCCAGGTTCCCCACTCACCGATAATCAGCCAGACCCGTTTTTCGGGATCGTATCGATCCATGATTTCCGTATGGCCGTCGAGAAGTTCCACCCACTGATACGTCGATTCCAGCAACTCAAACCATTCGGCTTCTGTAAAATCAGTGGCTTGGCCTTTCTGTGTTTCCCATGACCCAATGATGGTATAATGATGCAGGTCGATTCCATCCATGTAATCACCGGCTTCCCTCATTAGCACTTCAGTCCAGTTATAATCACCACCGGCAGCACCTGCTGCAATCCGAAAGGGCTGCACATTGGGATAACCGTGCAAAAAAGTGGCAAAACGGCGGTATTGATCGGCATAAAATTCAGGACGCATGTTGCCGCCACATCCCCAGCTTTCGTTTCCCACTCCCCAGTAGCGCACGTTCCATGGATCTTCACGACCGTTCTCATTACGCCAATCAGCCATCGGGCTGGGTCCGGGGTGATTGACATACTGCCACCACTGCGCCATCTCCTGCACAGTACCACTGCCTACATTTCCAACGATGACGGGTTCTGTATCCAGCACATCGAGCAGTTCCATAAACTCATGAGTACCCACACTGTTATCTTCCGTGACGCCGCCCCAGAGCACATTCACAATAGAAGGCCTTTCATCACTCGGTCCGACACCATCCTTCCAGAAATAATAGTCAGCAAAACACCCGCCCGGCCAGCGCAGGTTCGGTATCTTGATGGCTCTCAGCGCCTCAGCCACATCATCCCGGATGATTGTGTTGCCGGATTCATCGCGTGTCCACAGTCCATCATACACACCGCGACCCAGGTGCTCGGCAAAATGTCCATAAATATGGCGGCTGATGGTTTCCTGCGGTTGGTCCGCATTCAGTGTCATTTGATGGGTGATTTGGGCTGATACCGGAGTGTGTGTGATAATCAGCGCAAGAAACAGGATCACAGGGATGAATGAAACGATTGGTTTTATCTTCATTTTGATGTGGAAGCCTTGGTTAGCTGGATTTTTGATTTACGGCTCTGTTTCGGTAAGCATTTTTTTAATTAACCAATTTGAACTTTTGATGATAAAGTACTGCTTGGAAATCCAGTATTGAAAGAGTCCGCCAATCAATATGCAATAGATTGGCAATATTATATTAGCGATATCAAAAGGATTCGAATTTAACCAAAAACTGGTCAGGCCAATAATGATAATGGCAATGGCTATCGGACTTCCATAAATGAACTGTTTACGAGTTCTTGCTAACAGCAGGTCAAAAAATTCCTCAAACTTATTCGCTTTTAGCAGCTGATGATCTACATATGAGAAACCGGGACCGTACTTACCGAACTGATCTTCAAAGAAATCTTTTATTAAATCGCTAGAAATCATCGGAATTTGATTTTTTAGTTATTTAAAAACAACATGACATCTTAGTTTTCAAGACTCAATTCGTACAATATTTGAAAATTTATTTAGAAGCAAATAATGTGGCGATTTCAGGGCGATTTGTGAATTTGACCCGTCAATATAGAATTTAATTTTGCGTAACTGTTCGGTTACTTATATATTAGTAATCAACCAGTTACATTTTAATCCATTATGCCGCAAGACATTTATCAAGCTATAGCCGATCCGACCCGAAGGCAGATCATCGATCTGCTCGCCAATCAAAGCCTGCCGGTGAATGATGTCGCCGAGCGTTTTGATATCAGCCGTCCGGCCATCTCCAAACATATCAAAATATTGAATGAATGCGGGTTGGTTGTAATCCGGAAAAAGGGTCGGCAGCGTTATTGCCGGGCGGATACCCAAAAGCTTCTTGAAGTGATAGAGTGGGCACAACGCTATCGCAAATTCTGGGATAAGCGACTGGATGCACTTGAAGCGGCATTGACGGATGAGGTCTAATAGTAGTCGGAACATAAAATTGGCCTGAATTTGATATCAAAAACCCGAAAAATAACCAGTAAATCTCATGAAAGTTCTTTTAGTTTTCGCAACGATCGTTCTGATAAATATGACAATACAACCTATATATGCTCAAGATATGGATCCAAAAATCACCACGTTTTTGATGTTTGAAGGAAAAGCAGAAGAAGCAATAACTTTCTACACATCACTGTTTGATGACTCCGAAATTATTAGAATCACGAAATATGGGACTGATGGGCCGGGAGGCCCGGATGCCGAGGGTACAGTGCAAAACGCTTTGTTTACCTTGAATGGGAAACAATACATGGCAATTGACAGTTTTGGACACGAATTTACATTTACGCCGTCAATTTCGTTGTTTGTAAAATGTGATTCGGAAGATGAAATAGATACGTTATATGAAAAACTGATGGAAGGGGGCACTGCAGCAATGCCTATCGGGGATTACGGATTTTCAAAGAAGTTTGCCTGGGTGCAGGACCGGTATGGGGTCTCCTGGCAGTTAAATTACGGTCAGGTGGAATTTGAGTAACCGGCCGGAATATGCTAACCGGATCTACGAGACGTAGAGTGTAATTAAAATCGGAGAAAGTGAATTTACAGTTAAAACAAAGCCACAAATCGAAAGAAAATGAATCAAAAACATGGTGTATTTCCTGAACCGGGAACTATCCGGTTTGAACGTTTGCTTCCCGGTCCGCCCGAACGAATCTGGGATTATCTCACAAAATCGGAACTGAAGGCAACATGGCTGTCGGCCGGTGATGTAGAGCCGCGAGTGGGCGGTAAGGTTGAATTCCGGTTCAAGCACAGTGATCTGTCAGAAACCGACGAACCCATTCCTGGAAAATACAGGCATATGCAAGATGGAACTTATTTTGAAGGCAAAGTGACCGAGTGGGATCCATATACGAAACTCAGCTATACATGGGGGGAAGCCACTGGTGAAGTATCAGAAGTGACGTATGAACTGATTCCACAAAAAAATGAAAAAGTACTTTTGATCCTGACACATGTCCACCTTGGTGAAGATCCGACAGTACTCATCAGCGTAAGTGCCGGCTGGCACACACACCTCGTTATCCTGATAGACCGGCTTGAAGGTATATCGCCAAAAGGCTTCTGGGCTGTTCACAATAAAATGGAAGAAGAGTATGAGCGGTTGATAGGCAATAAATAGGTGGTAATTCATCATTTTTCATCTAAAACCTATACAGATATGATTTAGTGTTCTTCATCCTCCTTCTTTTCTTTTGCGATATGGGCGATATGCTATTTAAAAAATCCACACTTTGGAAACCGCATGGTGAACAGCTTAATCCCCTTCCGAAAAAGCCCTCACACGAATCCCAAACGCTTCAGCCGGATTGTGAATGAGCAGTTGTGAGATCTCATCCTGAGTAAAACCATCTTCCAGGAGTGCGGGGAGCAGGTAATTTGAAATTGCAGTATATCCCCTGATGGGGCCGCCACCCTCCTCATCCGGATTATAATATCCCGCATCATGAGAAATCAGGACACGATTCAACAAGTTTTCATTTTTGAGTGACATCAGCCTCTCTCTGAACCAATCCAGATTTCCCTGATTCTCGCCCTCCCGATCCGGATCGTAACTAAAATTATCCAATGAGATCCAGGCGCCTTGCGATCCGAGATTGATTTGAGTGTTGAGATCGCCGGACTGAGCGTGTGTCCAGACCCAGGCGGAAGGATCGACGCCAAGTTCTTTCAGCAGTTCGACCTGTTCGGCGGCCGGATCACTGCCACCGGTATGTGAGATGATGGTGAGCCCGGTTTCCAGATGAGTGAGAGCTGCTGCTGTGACAATCTTTCTGTGCAGATCAGAAAGGGCACCTTCACCGGCTACCGAGATCTTCATAAATCCCGGCCGGATATCACTTCCGTTGATGCCATTGTTAAACTCATCGATCCATCTCGCTGCAAGCTCCTCCGCACTCTCCTCCCAGGCATGAGCCGGTATAAATCGATTGTCCACGGCTCCATAATATCCGGTATTGGTGACGAACCGGAGGCCGGTGTTTTCCGACATCTCCCTCAGTAAAAATGGGTCTCTGCCCAGGTAGGCGGGTGTACACTCAAACACTGCTTGAATTCCTAAATCCCGGGCTTCCTCAAAATACGGCTGCATTCGGTTGATCACCTCTGATCTGTCCCACCGATGATACCCCGTGCTATCCGCCCCGATCCAATCCACCATCACATGTTCATGAGCCAGCGTTGTTCCCAGCTCAGAAGCCGGAATGGGTCCGGTGACGGTCATGATTTGGGGTTCCTGTTCAGAAGTGGAGGTTTCTTCAGTGCACGAGTTTGTGAGGGTGAAGATTAGTATGATGATTATGATAAGGGTTGAGTGGAATCCGGTTGAAGGTTTCATGGATGACTAATTTTAATATTGAATAAATGCCTCACATAAATCAGTAATGACGAAACTTAGAATTTTAGTTGTTAAGTAACCGGCTCCGGCCCCTGTATCAGAACTTCAGCAGGAATTCCGAGCTTTCGATATAAGATTTTAATTTGGCGAAGTGAAAGAGACCGTTTACCTGATAGTATTTCACTTGCCCGGGATTTTGATCCCAGCAATTTTGCCAAATCTTTTTGCTCCATGCCCATTTGCTCCATTCGAAACTTAATCGCATCTACCGGTTTTGGGGCATCGATTGGGAAGTTCTTTTTCTCATATTCATCAACTAAAATGCCCAATATTTCCAGCTCGTCACCTTCCTTACTCCCAGACTTTGCATCAAATATTTCTTCGATACGTGCTAATGCGTTTTCATGATCTTGATCGGTATGTATAGGTTGAATCTGCATGGTTAGACTTCGATTTAAATTGTAGTTGCATCTATTTTGTCATACTCAGCATGAGTACCCACAAAACGGATGAAAATCTGTCCATAGTCATAATTAATTTTGACTATAAAACATTATTCAAATTAATGTGGTATAGATTTACATGCAAGAATCATGTTCAATTGGAACTAGTGACACTAGTGATTATCTGTTGGTGAGATCGAATAGACAACTCTAATTTCAAAACTGTTATACGTATTGGATAGGAGAAACAAGCAGGTTATGATTAACGACATCGAATCTCTGCATAATAAAAATGGTTTTAATGACATAAATTTTTTATAATGACATTCATAATGTCATTCTTAAATAATTATGTCACTAACACAATATGATTGAACTAAAATCCTATATCAGAAAAGTTACCGGGGTCGATGTGGAAGAGCTGGGATACCCGGCAGATGCTCTGCAACGTCTTCCTTTGTTTATCCGGGAGGGATACGACTTTTTATTTGGTGAAATTTATGATCATCAGATCGTGTTTGTGGAGCCTAATGCAGCAGATGATGCAACCCCAAGCCAACTTCAGAAACATATTCCTAAAATTGAATCAGCATTTGAACATCCGGTTGTTTTGGTGATTGATGATATGACCTACTATCTGAAGGAGCAGCTTATAAAATCAAGAATATCTTTCATTGTTCCGGGAAAGCAATTATTCATTCCATTCATGTTCATGGATTTAAGCGAACAACCAAAAATAAGAACAACACGATCAGAATATTTTTCCCCATCAACACAATGTGTGTTGATATATCATTTATGGGTGGCGTCTTTAGAAGGATTAAATTTCCAGGAGATAGCGGATTTATTTGACTATACCCCTCGTACCATAGGCCGAAGTGCTAAAGAACTGGAAGATGCAGGAGTATGCAGAATTGCAGGTTCCAAGTCCAAACTATTGGAATTCAGTTTGAATAAAAGGGATATCTGGGAGCGGGCTCTTGACTATTTAGTTTCACCTGTTAAAGAATCAAAATGGCTTTTTTCTGAACCAGATGATAGGCGATACTATAGAATTGCAGGAGTTTCTGCACTGTCCAGATATTCGAATATATCGCCAGGGAGGCAGAAAGTGTATGCAATGGAAGCCAAAACATACAGAGAACTTAAAAACAAGGGAGAAGTGACGGATACATTGTTTAATGAGGTAGATAAGCAGCTTCAGATATGGAGCTACGATCCCACCCTACTTACCTCTGATGATTTTGTAGACCCCCTTTCCCTCTATCTGAGCCTGAAAGATGATCCGGATGAACGTGTACAAATCGAAATGGAAAAGATGCTGGAGGAGGTATTTAAATGATCGGACTTGATACGTTCAGTGAATATTTTAAAGAATTCACTGACTGTTACATCGTAATCGGCGGTGCAGCCTGTAATGATTATTTCGATCGAGAAGAATTACAATTTCGGGTAACCAAAGATATCGATATGATCCTGGTGGTTGAGGCGGTAAATGATAAGTTCATTTCCCATTTCTGGGAATTCATAAAAGAAGGAAAGTATGAGCGAAATGAACAGTCGGAAAAACGTCAATATTATCGGTTCATAAATCCTGAAAGGGAAGACTTTCCTGGGCAAGTGGAAATATTCAGTCGTACGCCTGACATTATCAAACCCGCTGGTGATGCCAGATTTACGGTTATTCCTACCGATGATGACATTTCCAGTCTCTCGGCCATTCTGATGGATGACGACTATTATCAATTTACACTTCATCACTGCACCAAGGATGGCAATCTGAATCGAGCCAATGAGTTAGCTCTGATCTGTCTGAAGGCCAAAGCATTCCTGGATTTAAGTCAGCGAAAAGAAGATGGACAACGCATTGATTCCAAAGAAATTAAAAAGCACCGATCTGATGTATTTCGATTGACCGCTACTTTAACCGGTGAAGATAAAATTGTATTGCCGGAAACTATTCAGAAAGATATGATGACATTTGTGACTCTTATGGAAGACAATCCACCACAAACAAAAGACTTTTTGAAAGCGATGGGTATTACTATGGTTAACACAGAGCAGTTAATTAACCAATTGAAATATAGTTTTAAGTTGGATTAACCCATCTGTCACTATAGCAATACATATTGCGTAATCAAAGTGGGACTTTAGTTACATCGATCGGTTTATTTGATGATAAGTGGACTGTACTTTTGGAGAGTTCTGATCAGCTAATTAGGATCATTTCCATCCGACACTATTTAAATGAAGCGTTTGATTTCTATTCCCAAAAAACTTTAATTGCAATTCGCTAGCCGTGTTTTATTAGCTCTTCAAGACCGTCAAACTAAAAGAGAGGGGGTATAATATGACTAAGTATAGTTCAACACAGCACTTTCTAAGATCAACAATAGCTATTTTATTGATCTCTATTGCATCCCTGCAAGCATGTGCTCCATCCATTTCACTATTCAGCGAAACCGCTTATCAACAGGCCGTTGAATTAAAGATTCTTTCACTCCAACTGATGGATCATGCCAGCGAACCCTTTGAAAATCATAGAGATGATATCCGGGTTTTACGCCACGAACTGTTAAAAGCCTATGAATTTGCAAAGGGACGGCCGGATAACGAATTTACGACAGAGCAATGGGAGATTATGATGGACCCTGAACAGTACATGATCGGCGGATTTCTTAACAGATGGGAACAGCAGGGTACTCTTTCTGAATCATTTATAGCTGAGGCAAAAGTTACTATTGCGGAGGGTTTTGATACGATTATCGGTCTTGAAAGTGGTAAAATAAGACCGCGGAGAGGGTAAGAGATGGCTGATTTCGACAGATTTCTTAGAATTGTTAAAACGGATCTTGTCATTGTAGCTGAAAATCTTGGCCGGGATTACGCAAAAGAGATAGTAACTGAGGGAACAGATTTTGCCAGGCGATTTCAAGAACGGCTAGAACGTCGCATCACGCTACTTGCAAACGGTGAATTGTCAAAAGAGGAGTTTGAATGGTTGATGAAGTCTGAAAAAAATCTGATTGAACTAAAATCTATCGAGAAGAAAGGATTGGCTGTTGTTCAGTTGAATGAGATTCGGGATGCTATTATTGATACGTTGATTGTTGCTGCTTTTAAGGTGATTACATTGTAGATTATGTGGCAGGCATGGCATCTCAACATTGACAAAGATATCACTTCACAGTATATTAAATGTAGCCCTGTACGTTGCGAAGTCCCAAGTGCCACTTGGGATACGATTTTTAAAAACTTCATAGCAACTGCGGGGCTATCTTTTTGTTTTTGAATCATTTTCACGGTAAAAACGGGGTTTAAACAACCAATGCCTGTATGGATGATCCCAGTAATTTCTCTCGTCTCCACGTGTACCGGTAGTTATTCCGATATTAAAATTCGGATAGATCTTCCGAATTCTACGGTTGATCATTTTATAAAGCTTTTCTTTAGCAATGGTTCGTTTTCCTCTTCTCCATTTGCCCTCAGGTTTTTCTTTATGCAAGTCATTAAGTCTGAATTGAATGGCACCCAAAACAATATCAATGCACTGCAATAGTACATGATTATGTGACCTAATCTCTGCAATCTGGTTTTCAGGAATTATTAAATGCTGTCGTCTGAATTCCGGTGATTTTTCAAGGCTTGTAATATGAGATTTAAACAGAGCTGCTTTCTCCTTGGTATCTGGTAGTCGATCAAAATAGATTCTCAGTTTAATCTGATTTTTGTCCGGATTTGAGAATTTCAATCCAAATGCATGTTTTATAAACTGATAGTACAAAAGAAAATATTCGTGATTGTAGTGATACTCTTCCAGATTGGTTGCTTCAAATCGGTTCTGTGTGAACATGATTCGAATCTTGATTTTATCCTCATTAACCAAATCAAAAAGAGCCTCTATTACTTTTTTATATTTGGATAGGTAATTCGCAGTCACTTTCTGCCATTTAATCTCATTGTGCAGATTTTGCTCTTTTTTTACATTTTCTAACGTACTGACAACTTCTGCCAGATCAGAAGATCGTACAAGTAAACCACCATAAAAGTTGGAATAATATTTTCCTTTTACGACAGATTCGTCTGCATAAATAATGTACTCTCTACTCATTTCAAATGCCTTAAGCCGTCTTTTTAAGCTTATCCTGAAATCTTAATACTCCTGATGAATGTTTGTTTATTGCTTATATTCTGGAATATCTTTTAAAACTCAGTTATCAAAATAATACACATTATATTCCCTTACAGAATTATTTTATTATTCCAAATCACTCCCCTACACAACCCTAATCTCCTCCACACTCAGCCCATATAACTCATGCACCAATGGGTCAATTTCCACTTCCTGTTCTGTGGTATCAGCTTCAGGGTTGGAAGATTCTCAGTTACTTATTTGATCAAATCAATAATTCCTTCACTGATTGTTTGAAGCCTTACTTTGTTTTAATAGGGTTTTACATTTATTGAATTTTCTCTAAGATATTCATTTAAATCTTCTTTCAGTTTTTTATATACCCAACTTCTGATGATGCAGTTGTTATCAACTTTGTTACACTGGATTCCTTTTTGAATACTTTTAGCATCGTTATCATTAATAAAACTCGTGAATCTAGAACCATAATTGATACCGTATTTTATATTACTTTCGCTTAGCTCTGAGTGTGACTTTTCAGTAAAATGGACTCTGGTTTTATCGTTTGGGGATTTGGTGTGTATATATCCGATTATTCTATACCTGTTATTGCTTTTTTTTAGTATCACATAATACTCATGAGGCAATGTATCGTAAAACTTTAAATTGTTTTTAAAGTTTGGGAAACAATCATCTACAATCTCTTGATAGGCTTTATCCAATAAAGTGAAAAATTCTTCTATATATCGCTTCTTTTGTTCTATTGAGAATTGAACATCGATTTTATTAGGAATCCAATTACTCTTTAATCCTGATGATTTTAATTTGCTATCGACATCGTTTACATCAACATCCGGATAAGGTAGATGATAGTTTTCAATAGTAGTTATTCCCTTTAGTATTAGTTTCTCCAAAGTTTTTTCAAGTTCAATAAAAGGAGGGTAACTGCCGCTAAAATTTGGTTTTGGCATTTCCGTGCCATCCAGTATCGTTTTTAAAGCCTCAGCATTTATTTTCTCCCAATCATATTGAACTATTTTTGTTTTAAAACCTCTATGAAGATTTTTAACTACTTTTTCGATTCCGAATATTGGTTTAAAATGCTCTGTAGCGAAAAACATTTTTACACGAAATAAAATATCGTAAAGATCAATTGGAAATAGATTTTGGTATCGCGGGTAATATTTGTCTTTTAAATTAAGATTAAGCCCTAATTTATCGGGATAGAAGTATAAAATGTTAACTAGCTTCTCAATATTTAATACTGTTGAGGTAGATTCATCTAAATTCCACTCCTCTACAATATTTTGTAAATAGTTGAAAACCCTATTTTTTACTAAATGATCAACATCTCCGAGAAGTAATCCTTCGTAATTCCAATAAACAGATTGGGCATCATATTTTTCAAATACCTTTTGTAAATTTTTATTGGCAACATCATCGTCCTTAATCAACAGATTTTTTTGGTCTACAGGAATTTCAATAAATGAATAATTCTTTTTATTCAGGAAATCATTGGCAATTAATAATCCAATTTTAGCCTTAGTAAATGGTGGGAAAAGATTTTTAATGAAAGGAAAATTAACATCTAAATAGTCAGTATACTTTTCAATAAATTCAATCAGTCTACTCTCCACAAATCTTTTTATAACTTGTTTGTGTGAAAGTGACGCATTGTTGAAATAAAATTGAATTGCACTAAATCCTATAATGCCTTTAAAAAAAGAAGGAAGAATATTTCTTAATTCTTCATCAGATTTGTCCTGTAATGAATAACTTTTGTGACAAATTATATAATCTCTAATTTTAGAGAAGTAAAAATTAATAGCTGTATTATCTTGGTGGTTTACTTTTGCAAGAATATTTCTATCAAATAATGACTGTGGAATATTTTGAGTAATATTTAGTCCAAGCTTTGATTTTATATTTTCAAATTTCGAACCAATTGTCATCTCCCGATGATCTTTTAAAAGAAGTCCACTCTGTTCTTCTTCAATAAGAATTTTACCAATATTTTTTAAAAATTCATTCGCAGTTTCTGAATCTAGTTTGTCTTTAAACTTTTCAAGATTATAAGCTAAATATTTTCTAATTAGCTCGACCTCATTTATTGATGACGGCAGTTTTCTGCCTTGGTATACTTGGCTTAATACACGAAGGAAAAAACCATTCCTTATTTCATCATTCAGATGTGATAAATCGCCTTTTAAATCAAATTTTTCTATGTATCTTTTCGATATTTTTTTAAACTCATCAATCGAAAATTCATCCAGGTGATATCCAACATCTACATCACTTTTTGAATTAATTGAAGCAAATATTTCGCTTTTCAAATATGAGTCATTGGAATTAATTTCTAAAAAATAATCCCAAACGGTTTTTTTGCAACTCAAACAAAATTTAATTCTATCAAAGGAATTTAATGCATAGCCGATTTCACTCAAATCCATTCGAAGAGAACTGTAAGACGACTCATCAATTGCATCAATAAAGATTATGACATCTTTGTTTATATAAGCCGCAAATTCATCTAATTTATTTAAAACTTTATTTTTATCTGAAAGGTTGGAAAAAAAGATATTGAGATCACTGCTAACTAATTCTAAAATAGACTTATTAATCAATCCTGCATTATAGAAGAGTACAATTTTATTGTCTAAATATTGATAGCAATAATCACAAATCACGTTTGTTTTACCTACTCCAGAATCACCCACAATTGCAAAAACAGAATAGTTTGATTCAATAAATTTTTGAAATTCAAAATCAACATCATTCCTCTTTATGAATAAATCGGGAACAAATTTTACACTAACATCATCTTTGGTACCTACAATTGAGCCCAACCGATCATGTACCTGTTTTTCACAAAATATTTTGAGGTTTTCATCAGAGAAAGAAACAAAGTTTTTTAAAGCTTGATAGCGTATTCCTAATTCATCTTCCAAAGAAAGTTTTCCATCGTTCTTCCAAAAACTTGATTGTGATGAAATGTTCTCTCCATTAAGTTTTTTTGTAGTTATAGAGTCATAAACCTCAATACCCTTTCCATTGGTGACAATAACAAAAGGAGGAATATTCTGTAATAATCTTGCATATGAAATGCCTTGATCTCTATCATCCTTGGTTAGTTTTAGGCCCTCTCGTTTTACTTCAAATAGAATTAAATTTCTTCCATTTCTGTGGCATAAAATATCAAGTCTCCCTTTCGCTTTTTTATTTGACGAATCCAGAACATGTTTATTATTTCCTAACTTAATTTCAAAAGTCTCTTCTAATGTTATTTCATCAATTTCAAAGCCTAAATTTTTTATATATGGCAAAAGTATTTTTGCCTTTATTTCTTCTTCAGTTAAAAAACTCCCTTTACTCATACGCCCTCCACAACCCCAATCTCCTCCTCACTCAATTCATATAATTCATACACTAACCGGTCAATCTCCTCCTCCAGGGCTGTGATATTAGCTTCGGAAGTTTGTTTTTTGGCATCCAAAATTTTCTGGACGTTATTTTCCAACTTCTTCCGAGTTTTATCATCTGGGTTTACAATTGGAATGGTTTCAAGGTATTGATATATGAATCTTAGATATCCGCCACGGTAGGAGGACGAAATGCTTCTATAGTAAAAATCAATCAAATCAGAGGCTAAAATGCCCAAAAGAAACATTTCATCACTACCAATGATGTATGCTGTATTAACTACATAAAATCCACCTTCTTTATCGAAGGTGAAATTTCCCCTTAGTGAAATATCCGGTAAAATTATTTTAGGCTTTTCAAACTCCTCATAATAATCTATCGCATCCTGTAATTCATACCATTTATAATTTCCAGGTTTTCTCCCTTTCCAATTACTTGAAGGAATATCCTTAGGTCTGGGTTTTAACCGTTCTTTATATTTTTTTAAATAATTCAGAACAGCAGGGTATTTTTTAATATCAATTCCTCTTCTGCTAAAAATAAGATAGTCCTTAGCCTTCGCCTGTTGGTAGCGCTTAATATCCCGGCCTCGTAAAAATGGTTTTATAATCTCTTCACTCTTAGAATCCTCTTCAATCAATTTTGCGCGCGTTTCCTCATCAATAACAAATGCATCATTCAACCCAGTTTTAATTCCATAATATATTGCCCCATCAACATATTCCTTAAGGCTAATGCCTTTGTTTTTTAATTTCTCAAGCAATCTCTGTGCTTTTGCATCAATCAGTGCCCACCCATCTAGCAATAACTTTGTTTGGTCGGATACGAAGCGATGTACGTTCAGGTACGATTCCAGGTTGTCAAAGTCCAATGTCTCAATTTCGGCAGCATAAAACCTGCCAGTCGGCGATTTTTTGCTCAATTGCAACAGACAGGGATAGGTGGTTGCTTCCTCAAATACGGATAAATCTCCAAAATCATAAATTGCATCAATATTCACTTCTTTCTGTAACCATTCACGTAGAGACTTTCCATAATTAGCCCTCATCCATTTGTTGGCCACGATGAATTGAAAGTGCCCGCCCTGACGTAAAAGCTCCATTCCCATCTCAATAAAATAGCTGTACAGATCAGCAGTTCCCTGATAAACGGTGTAACGATTTTGCAGATAGGGTTTTAGCTCTTTAAATTGTTCCTGTCTAACATAAGGCGGATTCCCAATCACCACATCAAATCCGGTAAACCGACCCTCGTCATCTAGTACTTCTGGAAATTCGAACCGCCATTCAAATGCCTGATTAAAAAATGCATCACTTTCAGCTTCTGCTTTCTGCTCTTCCAAATTCTTAACTTTCTTTTTCTGCTCTTTAATGTCATTATTCGAGAACTTTACCTCGCCGAATAGATCACTGTTCGACATTAACTCCAGCTTTCCCCGTGCTTTCGAGAGTTTTTCATTAATAGGGAGATTATTATACAGTGTAGTACTGTATTCCTGTTTGATATCATCAATTAGGTTCTGTAATCGCAGCTTTTCCGATCGATCACCTGTGTGTTTATAACTTCGGACTGCTTCTTTGTAATCTTCCAGAGAGTGGTCGCTATTTTTAAATACACTGCTCAAATCTGTATCCAGTTCAAACCGACTCACCAGTGAGTTGCCCTGTTTGATGTTAATGTCAATATTGGGCAACACCTCTAACTCCATGAATTTACTTTCGGGTGTATAGTATGTCCGTTTAAGCAATTCAATCCACAACCGTAACCGGCAAATTTTCACAGAATTGGGATTGATATCCACTCCAAACAAACAGTTCTCAATCAAGAATCTTTTTTCTTTAAAAAGAGCTATTTGCACACGTTCTAAATCAGAAGAAATAGAGCGAGATGATAACTTTGTCCCTTTCCATGAGTGACTTACATCATATTCAAAAAGTTCTTCATCGCCCCAACTAATAATCAATTCATCATTTTCAACGGTAACATTTATCTGACGCAGAAGTTTTCCATCACTATCACAGAGAATATCTAATCTCGACTTAATGGCAATCAATTCATTTAAACAAGAAACTAAAAAATGTCCTGATCCAACGGCAGGGTCACAAATTTTTAATTCGTTAATGACCTGGTTGGCTTCATTTAACGGAATCCTTTCACGGTGGATTTCATTATAAAGTTTGTCAAAGGAATCACAACTCCATCCATACTTTTCATTAAATGCATCCATAACGGCCTTTTGTAATGTTTCACGGGCCATATACTCTGTGATGAAACCCGGTGTGTAAAATGAGCCATCTTTATAACCGTTGATCTTTTCAAAAATCAGCCCCAACACAGAAGCATTGATCAGGCTTTTACTTTCATCCCGGATCTCTTCTGAACCCTCTGCCGAAAAATCGTATGCCTCCAGGAATTGAAAGAGATAATCAAGGGTGTTTAATGTTTTTCCTCTCTGTTTAGATAGTACACTTCTGCTGTAAACCGGTATATCGGCATGGTCATCCAATCCGGAAATTCGAGTAGTTTGTCGCTCTAATGAAGAGACATCAAACAGTGAGCTATTCAGATAGGGGATATGCCCAAATTTCTCATTGATATCTTCCGACCGCTCTTTTTCCTTTCGAGCCAAAACCTGAAAAAATAGTTTATTCAGTTCATCCAGCCCATCAATGGTCTTAAAGTTCAAGAACTTAAAATTTTTATCCTGTCTGTGATATCGAAAGAGCTGAGCTTCCAGTAGCTTTAAAAACAGAATTCTGTTCATCCAGGTAATAGACAGCTCCATTGCCACACTGAATAGCTGTTCATCTCTGTTTTTACCATAGCTGATAAGTGAATTCTTTAATGTTGAGAGGTGATCCTCAACATCAAGAATGCGAATAGTATTTTCAATTATGGAGCCCTGATTTCTGTTTTCATCAGAAACTCGTTGAATATATCGAGTACCACCTTCTTTCTTATCTTCAAGGCCAAGAATATAGAGCAACTCAGTGTAAAAATCTCTGTTCAGGCTATTGCTATCATTGGCAAAAGATTCTTTTAAAAGCTGTGTAGGGGTGAACAGTTTGTAGATTGGTATGAGTTTCTTTTCATACTCACTATCTTTTTCGCCTTTTAAAAACTTTTTGGTTTTGTTCAGTGGCAGCCACAAACCTGTGATCGCGGAATCCTGCGAATCGATATACTTGGATATTTCGCTGTACATGAAGTCATTGTTGGAAGAGACTTTCTGGTCTGATTTCCACTCTTTCCAGGTTTTACGCAGCGTTGATGGACGGTAGAAAAAACGTTCAAACTCCTGAGCGTCAAAAATGAACCATTCATCCATATTGGTGATGATCACATGCTTCAGATCGCTGTTATCTAGCTCAATTCTTTGTTCCAGATAGTAAAGCACTGCTTCATGCATAGCTTTCCTGTTAATCTGGTCTTTGGTGATCATTTGATTTGAGTTACCCGGCCTTTTTGCCTCAATTAAAACACCAACCGGATCTTTTCCCTTACCTCCGGTGTGGATTGCCATATCAATACGTACGCTGGTATTGATGGAATAGTCCTGAAACCCAACTTTGTTAAAGAATGGCACTAAAAAGTTCTTAAAATGCTCCTCATGTTCATTTTTCTCTTTGGCTATCTCAACATCATTGTGAAGCTTTTCAAGTGCATCTTTAAAAACAGTAAAGGAACCTCTCTCGATAGGTTCCTTTAAGAACGCTTTATTTATGGTGCGACGAACTGTTTTTGATTCAAAAATCATAAGTTTTGACGATTTGATGATATATATTACTAATTTTCGTCTTCACGGTGCATAGACTTTTTTTGAAAAAAGCCAAAAGATACTCTCAGAAAAAAGCGTAAATAAACCACTGAGTACAAGAAAAAATCAGAATGTTTGTATCTGATTGTTTTTTATTTATTCACATAAACATCAATAATTTAGACCATTCTACTCAAAAAAGGAAAGTTACTACTGTAATGCTCATTCTGTTTTTATTGTTAAATTCAGTAAAATGCTAAAGGGGAGAATGAATCTCTTCACTAAACCTCCACTCTTTCCCCGCCTCTCCTCGAACTTTCCATAATTGCCTGCACAATCCGCACATCCCTCAGGCCTTCTGCGCCGGGGACAAGGGGTGGCCTGCCTTCTTTGATTGCCAGTGCATCGTTGTCCATCTGACGCGCTTGCTGGTGATTGGGATTGGGTGGGAGTTGAGTGCCATCACTGGTTTCGCCCTGCACGCCGGAGTAGGAGAGGAACGGGCTTAACCGGTACCAGCCATCTGTGCATGAAACATCCAGATGGTTCATGTTCCGGGCAAAACTGCACTCTCCCTTTCCGATGATGCCGCCGGGCAGTTCCAGTTCAAAAATAGCGGATTCATCTACATCCGGGAACATCTCGGTCCGTTCGGTGCTCAAAACACCGGTAACAGCAATAGGCTCCAATCCGCTCGAATAGCGGATCGCATTGATGGGATAAACCCCCATATCGTATAACGACCCACCGCCGTAGGCAGCAATGGTTCGCCAGTCACCTTCCGGGAAATTTCCGTTGAATGCTCCGGCCGCTTCGATACCTGTGACACGCCCGTATGTCTGTTCCCGGCCATACCGGATAATCGTCTGCGTGTTGGGTTCATGCTGCATCCGGTAGCCGATGGAGAGATTTACCCGGTTTTTCTCTGCCGCTTCGATCATCGCCCGACACTCCGCCTCATCCATCGCCATCGGCTTCTCGCACATCACATGCTTGCCCGCATCCGCCCCGATGATGGAGTATTCCGCATGCAGATGATTGGGCAACACGATGTACACAACATCAATATCATTATTATCCGCTATCTGATGCATGTTTCCATAGTCGTAAATATTCTTGTCCGGAAACCCGAACTCCCCCTGCCACTCAGGGATTTTCTCAGGCGAACCCGTCACGATCCCCCTCAACTCGCAATGCTCCGTAATCCGCAATCCCGGCCTCAACTGGCCATGACTATAGTTCCCTAGCCCCACCAGTGCAACCCCCAGTTTCTCTTTCCGGCGGGGTAGGATTAGATTTGGAAATCCGAATGTTGCAGCGGCAGCAAAACCGCTGCTTATTTTTAAGAATTGTTTACGGGTGATGGGAGTTTTCATGGTTATATAGTTGGATTAGAGACTTTGTATGGATCATCAGGTAACATCTGTCTTGTGTGCCAAATAGTCAACATATCAATTTGATTGGTTTTTAACTCATATACCAATCTATAACTTCCGTGTATAAGCTCTCTGATTTCCGGTCGTCTGAACTCAGGTACTATTCTTCCGCTTTCCGGTTGATCACTCAGTTTTTGGCATTGGTCGAAAACACCTTCCGCCCATTCAATAGCTGTGGGTATATGATCCAGTGCAATATAATCGGTACACTCCTCAACTCGAGTTAAAAACCGATCTGTAAAAATTATTTCCATTTAGAAAGATGTTTTTCAATTCTTTCTTTTGCTTGATTCATCGTATACGTTTTGCCTTGCTCAACCTGTTGCTTGGCTTCGAGTAAATCCTCAAGCATCTCTAATTTTTTTGTAAAACGCTCAAATTCTGATACATCCATCAAAACAGCAGCACTTTTACCATGCTGAGTGAGTATTATCGGCTGCTTCTCTTTTTTTAAACGCTTTACAAAATCGGCTGACTTCTTCCGAAACTCGGAGAGAGGTTCGATGTCTTTTGAAATTGAAATATCCATATCAGTACTTTTTTAGTATTTATTTGTACGTTTAAGATACTTAATTGATGTGAGTATACAATGTCAAAGTTTGGCAACCTTAAACCCCCCTTTCCAAGGCGAGTACGGTGGAGCCGGGAGGGGTTTCATTGTTCGATTCAAGAGCCCAAAAAGACACCCACCTAGCCGATCTTTTGGGAGGGAGATTTTAAGGGGTGTTAATTTTCGAGTTACTAGCGGTCTTATACTGAAATAGGTTG
>DEMS01000012.1 GCA_002359315.1 Bacteroidetes bacterium UBA2664
ACGGGTAGTTTTTAGTAGTCCCCCAATAATATTTTTAACTGTATTTGCTCCAATTTCTTTGCAAAAAGCTTTGACTATAAAATCAACAAGTATGCAAGATTTTGAAATTCAAGATGATAAATATATACAAAATCAAAATGAATTTGATGTCGAGAATTTTATAAGATCGATCCCTTATAATAGTGATGAAACGATTTATTCAGTCTTGCCAAAAGATAGATTTAATGAGTCAATTATAAATGGAAATGGAATATAAATGGAAATGGAAATTGCTCTAATTTAGTATTTGGAGCGGCGTACTATCTTCTTGAAAATCAATTAGAATTTCAAAACATGTATTTACTCAATGTTAATAATTTTTTAGAAGGTTACGGGCACACAGTTATATATATGAAATTTAAATTTAAAAATTTAGGCCTGAATTATGGGATAATTGATATTAAAGAGGCAAGTATCCCAACTATTAAAGATGTGCCAGTTGATATAAATGGGATTTTAGATCCTAGTTCTATCATTGAAATGTACAATATCAATTCTTTGAATAGGGAGTTAGCGAATTATTATGATCAGGTTGTATTAAATGACATTATCATCGGTACAATGGATTCTGTAAGCATCCAAAAGTATTTTAATTTTTTGAATAATATCTATTTCTCACTTGGCAATAAAAAATTAGAAAAATTTTTATATGACTCTATTGCAATTATACTTGGATATTATCCTTCTTTAAAAGTAACTGAATCTGACTACAACCAATTATTTAGTGATAAAAGAGTGGTATTAATTTTGGCTTATAGCTGGTTGTGGAGTATACGAATCTTAATATGTGCAATTATATTATACTTAATTACTATATCTATATTTTTTTTCAAAAAGAACTATTCAAAAAATCAGTATAAAAACCAGTGAAACAAATCCTCCAACATCTTAAATCCGGTAATACCTCATTGGAAGAACTGCCTGCGCCGATGGTTAGGCCTGGAAATGTGTTGATCCGAACCTCAAGGAGCCTGGTCTCTCTTGGCACTGAACGGTCTCTTGTTGAATTCAGCAGGGCCAATTTAATCGATAAGGCACGGCAACAACCCGACAAAGTGAAGGAAGTGCTAAATAAGATGAAATCGGATGGACTTATTCCAACACTGGAAGCCGTATTCAGTAAACTGGAAGAGCCCCTGCCACTTGGATACTGTAATGTTGGCCGGGTGATAGCCGTCGGCGATGGCGTTTCTGAATATGCTGTTGGAGATCGGGTCGCTTCCAACGGTCCCCATGCCGAGATTGTATCCGTCCCGAAAAATCTAACTGCCGCTATCCCGGATGGTGTCACTGATGAAGACGCATCCTTTACCGTAATTGGAGCCATCGCATTGCAAGGAATAAGGCTCTGTAACCCCACTTTCGGGGAAACGATAGTAGTGATAGGTTTAGGGCTGATCGGACTGATCACCGCACAACTGCTCAGGGCAAACGGCTGTCGTGTGATTGGTATTGACCTGGATGAAAATAAATGCAGATTGGCCGAGAAGTTGGGAATTGAAGTGGTTCAAATTCAAAAAGGTGAAGATCCTGTCAAAAGAATTATTGGACTTACATCCGGGGCCGGTGCTGACGGTGTCATCATCACTGCATCTACAAAAAGCAATGAAGTGATCGCTCAGTCCGCAAAAATGAGCCGTAAGCGGGGACGGATCATATTAGTTGGAGTTGTGGGACTCGATATCAGCCGGGCCGATTTCTACGAAAAAGAACTCACCTTCCAGGTGTCGTGCTCGTATGGTCCCGGACGTTATGATCACGACTATGAACAAAAAGGAATGGACTACCCACTGCCATTTGTCAGATGGACCGAAAAACGGAACTTTGAAGCGATCCTGAATGCTATCGCAGATGGGCAGCTCAACGTAAAAGATCTGATTACGGAAGTCGTAGATCTGGCAGACTTTGAAAAAATTTATGGCAATATCAGCGACAATAACTCTATTGCATCCATTCTGAAATATCCAGAAGAAGAGGAAAACAGTGATGGCCATCCAAATCTGGTGAAATACGATTCCAGATCTTTTGCAGGTACAAAAGGGGTATTGGGCATCATCGGGGCGGGGAATTTTACCAAAAGAGTGATCCTTCCAGCCTTGAAAGGATCAGGAGCTGTGCTGAAGACAATTTCTAGTGCGGGGGGTGTCAGCGGGTCAGAATTGGCTAAAAAGTATGGATTTTCTCAATCGGCCACCGATAATGATGAAATCTGGAATGATCCCGATATTGATCTGGTACTGATTACTACCCGACACAATCAGCACGCTTCCATGGCCATAAAAGCACTACAAACCGGTAAACATCTGTTTGTTGAAAAACCGCTGGCATTGAACCAGGGAGAACTGGATAGAATCATCGATGCCTATCAAAACGGCTCATCAACGCTTTCGGTCGGTTTTAACCGGCGCTTTTCCCCTCATTCTGTAGCCATTAAAAAAGCCCTGGGCCCCGGCCCGATGAATATTGTAGCAACGATGAATGCAGGTTTCATTCCGAAAGATGTATGGGTTCATGACCTGAATGTGGGCGGCGGACGCATCATCGGTGAAGCGTGCCATTTTATCGATCTCTGTTCCTATTTTACCGGATCAAAGGTTCAATCTGTCTGTATGAATTCAATGGGTACAAATCCGGATGAATCCACAGATAACGCGACCATCCTTCTAAAATATGCTGATGGAAGCAATGCAACCATCCATTATTTCGCGAACGGACATAAGTCTTACGCCAAGGAGAGAGTAGAAATTTATAGTAGGGAGCGAACCATTGTATTGGATAATTTCAGGCGAACTACAGCATTTGGTTTTAGTGGCTTTCGAAAAGTTAAAACAAGGCTGGATAAAGGCCATAAAACACAGTTTCATGAGCTGATTCGGCGTGTGAAAAAAGGGGGTGATCCTTTGATTCCTTTTGATAGCCTGGTGAACACTACATCCGCGTCATTTGCTGCTATTGAGAGTTTAAAGAGAAATGAATGGGTGAAGGTGGAGTTGTAAAAATGTATTGATTAAATCAATGACTGAACACCGTCACATTGAGCGCAGATGAGGAGCGCTCCTCTTTTATCCCACGAAGCGGAGCGGAGTGAAGTCGAAATGTTCTTAATTTCGTCATTCTGAACTTGTTTCAGAATCTCCTTGGAGGAACTTTACTCGAACAAGGCTAATGCCATTTCAACGGTTAAAGTCCTTGAGATCCTGAAATAAATTCAGGATGACTTTTTTTAGATCAGGATGACTTTTAAGATTTTTATACCAAACACGAACACACAATGCTAAAAAAGCTTTCCAGGTTATATCACACGGTAAAATATCTGAAGCCGATCCAAATTATGGGTCGGCTTCAGCTTTTTATTCCGAGATGGATTTCCGAGCAAAAGAGATCTCCTGAGTTGCGATCCATTTCCGGTACGTTTGAATTCTGCAACAAACCTCATACAACAACAGACTTTGATCACTTTACTTTTTTAGCGGAAACTCACCGCCTATCAGAAATCGGCTGGGAACCGGATAATGTCTCAAGGCTGTGGAGCTATCATCTGCACTATTTTGATTTCATGCACGATCGATCAGACTGGAGTGATGATGAGAAGCGAAAAATTCAATATCTGATGCTCCGGTGGATCGATCAAAATCCGTTTGGAAAGGGGACCGGCTGGGAGCCTTACCCGACATCCCTTCGCATTATTAATTGGGTCAAATGGCACCTCACTATAGAACCTTTCTCGGGGGAAATCTGCCTGAGCCTTTGGAATCAATTGCGCTGGCTTGCTGACCGACCCGAAATTCACCTTTTGGGGAACCACCTGTTTGTTAATGCAAAAGCGATGATAATCGGTTCCATTATTTTTGATGGTGAGGAATCAATGCATATTCAGAAAAAAGGATTGCAAATCCTGAACGAGCAATTGGATGAGCAATTTTTGAATGATGGCGGACATTTTGAACGCAGCCCAATGTACCATGCGATAGCCATCGAAGACCTGCTGGATCTGTATATTTTGAGGGAGCAATTCAGCATGGAATTTCCGTCTGAAAAAATCAAAGAAAAAATTAAAAATGGCATTTTATGGCTCTCTCATATGAGTTATCAAACCGGTGAATTTCCTCATTTCAATGATTGTGCACAAGGAGCTTCCCCAACATTAGATCAACTTCTAACCGTTGCCAATCATGCAGGAATCGATATTCCAAGGCAGAAAAATAAAATGGGTATCTGTCATTTACGAGATAGCGGGTTTGTTGTGGTGATGAGTGATCCGGGTAAACTGATTGCCGATACCGGTGATATCGGCCCTGATTATCAGCCGGGTCATGCTCATGCAGAAACGCTCTCTTTTGAATTTTCACTGGGCGCGCAACGGGTCATAGTGAATTCAGGAACCTCTCAATATGGCCTGGGACCTGAACGGTTAAGGCAACGTTCCACAGCTGCTCACTCAACGGTAGAGGTTAATGGGATGAATTCATCAGATGTTTGGTCTGGGTTTAGGGTAGGTAGAAGAGCAACAGTTCACAATATTCAAACTGAACATCCGAATATTAAATCCCCGATTACCATTTCAGCATCTCATGACGGTTATCGGCATCTTTCCGGGAAAAATATTCACCACCGGAGATGGGAATTGGGTGAGAAAACACTCACTATTCATGATAAGATTTCGGGCCCTTTTGACACGGCTGTTTCCCGGCTCTATTTTCATCCCGATTTTGACTGCCAAACAAATGAAAATGGGGCTATATTAAGCCATGAAAAATTGGGCAAGGTTATACTGACTGCCAGATCCGGTGATAAAGTGCTGCCAATTGCGATTTTGGAGTCAACGTATCACCCTGCATTTGGTGTAAGCCGGATAAACAGTTGTGCCGAAATCTCACTGACAGATAAGCAAGAGATATCCATAGAATTGAATTGGACATACCATTGAAACGAATAGTCTATTTATCCTTTTATTTTGAGCCGGATTTATGTGCCGGATCATTCCGAAATTCTCCGCTGGCTGTAGAACTTGCGTCTCAAGTTGAAGGGGAAGCCATCGTAGAGGTCTATACAACACTGCCAAATCGATATAACTCATTCTCTCCGGAAGCCCCCGAATATGAAGAGAGAGGGAACCTTATAATTCATCGAATCGCACTGCCAAGGCATAAAAGTGGAATGATGGATCAGATCCGGTCATTTTCAAGATATTTTTTTGCTGTTCGCAAACTTAATCGCCACAAAGATGCAGATCTTGTTTTTGCATCATCAAGTCGATTGTTTACGGCCTATCTTGGTTCTGTTTTGTCTAAAAAATTTAATTCCCCGCTCTATCTGGATATACGTGATCTGTTTGTGGATACGATATCGGATGTGTTAAAATCTAAATTGGCTCGATTTTTATTACTTCCAATCCTTAAATGGATTGAGAGTAAAACATTTGAAACAGCAAATCACATAAATGTGATCAGCGGAGGTTTTAAAAGTTATTTTATTGGATTTCCGGATCCTGTTTATTCAAATTTTTCCAATGGTATCGATGAAGAATTTATAATAAAAAACCCAATTGATTCCTATGAGAATAGTGAAACAAGCGATGTAAAAACAATTCTTTATGCAGGAAATATTGGCGAGGGGCAAGGTCTACATCGAATTATACCCCAAACGGCAAAAGCTGTAGGTGACGGATTTAAATTTATTGTGATAGGGGATGGGGGCATGAAAGCCCGCCTTCAGAAAAGTATCGAGATTTTTGGAGCTAAAAATGTTGAGCTTCAGGATCCAATGCCAAGGGATAAATTGATTAAGGCTTATAAATCTGCAGATTATCTTTTTTTACATTTAAATGACTATCCGGCATTCAGAAAGGTATTACCCTCTAAAATATTTGAGATGGCAGCTCTGAATAAACCGATATTAGCCGGAGTATCCGGTTATGCAGCAGAATTTCTGCGTCGTGAAGTACCAGATAGTTATCTGTTTGAACCGTGCAACCCGACTGAACTGATAGAAATACTTCAAAATGCAGGATCTGAAAAAAACATCAACAGAAATGAATTTATCAGCAAGCATAAAAGAAGTACCATCAATCAAAAAATGGCAGTGTCGATCAGAAAATATCTTTAAAAAAGTAGCTATCCTCAAAAGTCAGATATGAATAAAATAAGAACAAAGATCACAAACATATCGTATGTCGTAGTTCATAAATTACTCCCTGTTATCGATTATCTGCTTATCCCTTTTGTTTATATGTCGGCTTGGCTGATGAAAAAAATACGAATTTGGGGAATTCATGCGATGCCCGTTACGAAAAAAATTCTTCTTAAAAGAGGGGTTTTCCCAATCTATGATCACTATTACGAGCCACAGTTTGATCACCGGAATCCACAAATAGAGTATTCAGAGGATCGACAGCTAACCGGAATAGATTGGAATACCTCCAATCAGATCAAATATTTGAAGGAGCTGATCTATGCATCTGAATTGAAAGATATCCCTGCCCATAAAACAGAATTAAAGAGCGAGTTTCATTTTAATAATGGAGCTTTTGAATCAGGAGATGCAGAATTTTGGTATCAGTTATTGCGTAAAGAGAAACCAAAGAAAATTATTGAGATCGGTTCCGGATATTCGACCATGATGGCGCTCAAGGCGATTGAAAAGAATAAAAGTGAAGATCCGGACTATCAATGCGAGCTCATCTGTATTGAGCCGTACGAATTTGATTGGCTGGAGGAACTGGATGTGGAGGTTATACGCAGTAAAGTGGAGGACTTAGACCTATCTTTTTTCTCAAAGTTAAGTAGTGGGGACATCCTTTTTATCGATTCAACCCACATTATTCGCCCTGATGGAGATGTTCTGTATGAATATTTGCAAATTCTTCCAACTCTCCAAAAAGGTGTAATTGTACATATTCATGACATTTTTTCTCCTAAAAACTATCTGAAATCATGGCTGAATGATCATGTTTTATTCTGGAATGAACAGTACCTTTTTGAAGCATTTTTATCAGAAAATGACCGCTGGGAGATCATTGGAGCTTTAAATTATCTTCATCATAACTACTTTGAAGATCTTAAAAGTGTAGCGCCATACCTGTCAAAGGAGAGGGAACCTGGGTCATTTTATATTAGACGGATCAATTAAGCAATTATTCAGTATAAAGTATTAAATTAAATAGTGCTTTAACTTCTCTTTAGATTTGAGTACTTTCAATTGATATATCGTAGTTTAGCGCTACAAAATGTTTTATACATTTTTTTACGAACAATATATAAATGAATAAGCGTAAAAATTATCTGCAGCATGCTCTGTTCTTTATAGTAGGAGATTCTGTTGCGATCATACTCGCTTCACTCTTTACTTATCTGCTCCTTGATTCGCTTGCGGTCATTGGGATCGTTTTCCCTCAGACACAGATCTTGCTGATGCTCACCTTTTCTATATTGTCATTGGGTACATTTAAAATGTATCAGGTCAATTGGCGCTTTACCAGTCTCAGGGAATTACTTTTTATTGCACTGGGTTTGGTTTGCGGATTGGTTTTATCTACAGCGGTACTTCTTATTATTGGACAATTCACAGCATTATCATTTTCCTACCTGTTTTTGGTTTACTTCCTGAGTATTCTTTTTGTAGGAAGCTTCAGAATTAGCCGCCGGATGATCACCGAAGTCTTTAAATCACCGGTTCTGAAAAAGAGAGCCATTTTATTTGGAGCCGGTAATGCAGCCGATCAGCTGTTAAGAGACCTTACCAGAAATTATACCTGGAGTCCAAACATCGTTGCCATATTTGATGACGATGAAAAACTGCACGGACTCACACTTCACGGAGTTGCCATTCTTGGGGATCGAAAGAAAATGCTCTCTTTCCTTCGTTATACGGATATCGATGAGCTCATTGTGGCCATACCGTCACTGCCAAAGAGTGAATTGAAAAAAATTACGGATGAAGTTCACTCTGTGATTGCAAATCTAAAAGTAAAACTGTTACCGTCTTATCATCTTCTGACTGATGACCCGGTCGCTGCAAGAAATATACGGCAGATCAGTATTGAAGATATTTTGGGACGCGAGCCGGCTCGGGCCGATATGAACTCTTTGGAGAAAGCTTTAACCGGTAAAAAGATCATGATTACCGGCGCAGGTGGATCTATAGGAAGTGAAATTGTGCGGCAGTGTCTGCACTTGATGCCGGATAAAATTACCGCTTTGGATATTGACGAAACGTCCCTATTTCATCTGATGAATGAATACAGTCACGTAGGAGACATACTGCAACCGTGTGTCGCAAATGTGACGGATGAACATAAAATGAGACAGATTTTTGAGAAGGATGTCCCGGATATCATTTTCCACGCGGCAGCATATAAACATGTGCCGATGATGGAACGTTTCCCGGAAGAAGCTGTCAAAATCAATATTGGTGGAACCCGGCTTCTGTCAAAAATGAGCTGCGATTACGGAGTTGATAAATTTGTCTTGATCTCTACAGATAAAGCTGTAAATCCCACCAATGTGATGGGTGCCACGAAACGAGTTGCCGAGGAAGTCTGTCTTTCTTACAATGACTTGTGCGGCACGAAGTTTATGGCCGTTCGTTTTGGTAATGTACTCGGCTCCAGAGGCTCCGTTGTACCTCTCTTTATGGAACAAATCCGAAATGGTGGACCGGTCACGATTACTCACAAAGATATTGTACGCTACTTTATGACCATTCCGGAAGCAGTGCTGCTGGTAATGCAAGCCGGTATGATCGGCGAGGGCGGTGAGGTTTTTGTGTTGGATATGGGTGAGCCGATAAAGATTTCAGATATGGCTCGTCAGTTGATTCGCCTGCACGGATTGGAACCTGAAAGAGATATAGCTATCGAATACACCGGTCTGCGGCCGGGAGAGAAGATGTATGAAGAACTTCTTAAACATGAAGAAAATTTGGTGTCAACATCACATAAGTTGATTCATAAGGCGATTTGTACGAAAGAGTACAATCGCGAAGAGATCGAACGGCTCACAGATAATCTTCTCTACAAGGTTCAAAATGGCTCAGCTAAACAGGCCCGAATGATTCTCAAAGACATTGTGCCCACCTATACGTTTAAGGTGAAGGGAGAGTATTTGATTACGGAGTCTATCGGGTAGGGATAGGAGTTCTCGACATCGTTCAGTCGCTAGCGCTCCTTTACTGCGCTCGAACTTACGGTTTGCTCAATTAATCCAATAAAATACTCCGTCCGGTCGATAACCCCTTCGCGTTGCAGGTGATAGGCCGTATCAAAGAACAGTGTTTCGGGGTAAAGAGAGCCTTGAAAATCCCCCAAAATCGGGAATGTAAGATCTCTTCGCATATCCTCATCAAACCGAGTTAATACCTCCCGGTTTCTTTCAAAGTCGGCAATTGGATACGCTGGGTAGACGTAATAGAGCTTAGCTCCTTTTCCTTTAACTTCCCTGTTTAATCGATTAAGCTCTTCAATTCCTTTCCATTCGCTATATTCAAACGTAATTCGCTGACCAAGTTCTTCAACCTGTGGCAGGCCGTAATGACCTGTAAAATCACCATACTCATTAAAACCGGATCTCGTATAGATCGATTCACTCTCAAAAATATCATCTGATTTGTTAGGCGGCGTAGATCTGCCCATCATCATGTACACAATGGCGATGATATTGTCCCGGAGCCTTCGGCTGTGAATCGTGAACTCTTCGGATAAATTGAAGTTGTAGTAGGTTTTAGCTTTAGGGAAATGTTGTGCAGTATGCCGTTTTAGTGAGTAAACCCCATCAATATTTTCAAAAAAAGTGATGGAGAATATGATGATATCCCCTTCTTCTGCGACATCAATGATTTCATTGACAATAAAATTCATGCCCAGGCCAACACTTAAGCCTAAATTTACAACCGGTAAATTCATCTCTTCCTCAATGCGCCGGCTGTCTATATTAAAAGCAACATTCGATCCGCCCGCTATGATAATTTTAGGAGAGCCGATCTCATCCGCTCTCTGATGTTTATCGATCATAGCCGCCATAAAATCATTTTCAAGCTCTTCAATATGGCTGCCGGTAAATACATATGCTGCGGCAAACAGTACTGCCACTGATGTGATAAAAAGCCCGGTTTTGATTAGAAATTTTTTCATCGCTTAAAACTGGAAATAGATAAATTGCTGTTGTTCTCCTGTAAAGAGAAAGATCGCCAATATGATAATATAGTATAGGATATATCGTGTGTACACATTCCATCCTTCAACCTGTGCAAGCGCAAATTCTTTCTCCCTTCCAAACCATTCAAAGATCATAAAAAGAGGCACAATGAGCAGTAATGCTTTCATTCCTGCCAGATCAGGCATCATAAAGAGGGTGGGAGAAAGTATTCCTTCAATATAACTGAACGCATGTGTCAGGCTTTCCGCCCTGAAAAAGATCCACGCCAGAACGGTAAGCCAGAACGTAATCATCATTCCTCCAAACTCCCGAATCGTTGGCAGATGCTTCCCCTGGGCCACGATTTCAATATTCTGTCTGTTTTTCTTCGCCAGCAGCAGTGGCAGGAAGTAGAGGGCGTTCAGCGCACCCCAAACGATAAATGTCCAGTTTGCACCGTGCCAAAAACCACTCACAACAAAGATGATGAACGTATTTCTAACTTTCATCCAGGTTCCGCCGCGACTGCCACCGATAGGAATGTATAGATAATCCCTGAACCAGGTCGAGAGGGAGATGTGCCAGCGTCTCCAGAACTCTGCAATATCCCGTGAGAAGTAAGGGAAAGCGAAATTTCTCATCAGATCAAATCCAAACAGCCGGGCCGTACCGATGGCTATATCAGAGTATCCGGAGAAATCTCCGTAGATCTGAAAGGTAAAAAAGAGGGCCCCCAGCAGTAACATACTGCCATCCATGTCGGCAGAATTGGCAAAAATATAGTTTGCATGAACTGCACAGTTATCTGCTATGACAATCTTTTTGAAGAGACCCCACAGAATTTGCCGCATCCCATCAACCGATTTACTATAACTGAATGTGCGGGGTGAATCAAACTGAGGTAACAGATTAGTGGCTCTTTCGATGGGTCCTGCAACGAGCTGTGGGAAAAAGCTCACAAATGCTGCCAATGAGATGAAATCCCGGGTCGGTTCTAATTTTCTTTTGTAGACATCAATCGTATAACTGAGTGTTTGAAAGGTGTAAAAACTGATTCCAACCGGCAGGATGATGTTGAGTGAGCTTGCACTGATATCAGATCCGAAAAAACTGAAGGCAGTAATGAAATTCTCCAGGAAAAAATTATAGTATTTAAAGAAACCCAAAAATCCGAGATTCACCGAAATGCTGGTCCAGAGCAGGATACGCCGTTTACGAAGTTCATCCGTTTTGGATAATCCGATTCCGACCAGATAATCCACAACCGTACTAAAGAGGATCAGCGAGAGAAAACGCCAGTCCCACCATCCGTAGAAGAGGTAACTTGCTGCGATAATCAGAATATTCTGCCACTTCAGACTTCTATTGGCTACAAACCAGTAGAGCAGAAAAACGACAGGCAGAAAAATCGCAAAATCGATCGAGTTAAATAGCATATTTTAAAATAGTCAATAGTACCACCTTAAAAACCGGCACTCATTACGATCACACCTGCCGATCCAAATCCTCTATAAACGTAATAACATATAAACACTTTGCATTCAGCTATCAACATTCAGCACTTAAACACTTAACACGTAAAAACGTAAACACTTTAACACTTCTCAAAATCTATCATCTTCAAGAATGCTATTCCTCAGCTCATCACATGTAACCGTTGCTGTACCAAGTTTTTCAACAACCAGTCCGGCTGCCAGATTGGCCAGATAAACACCATCTTCCAAAGTCGAATCTGATGCAAGAGCCATCGCAAGTGTAGCGACTACAGTATCTCCGGCTCCGGTTACATCATACAAGTTTCTGGCAACAGCAGGAATTGTGATGGTATCGCCTTGATTATAAAAGAGAGTCATCCCTTCTGATCCTCGTGTGAGAAGTATTGCTTTGCCGTTTATTAATTGATTCAGCGATTTCCCTGCCTCCTGAATGTCAGACTCACTACTTATCTCCCGATTCAGAACCATTTCAGCTTCCATGACATTGGGAGTGATGATGGTGGCTCCTTTATATTTTTCATAATTATTTCCTTTCGGATCGATGATAACCGCCTTTCCTTCAGTAATTGCCGTTTGGATTACTTTTTGTGCAATTTTATTTGAGACTACATGCTTACCGTAGTCTGAGATAACCACAATCTGTGCCCACTGAATTTGATTTTCAAGGGCATTCAGCAAATTCTCTTCTACGTTTTTACTGAGGGGTTCCCTTTTCTCAACATCCACTCTCACGACATGCTGTTTATTCGCAATTACACGTGTTTTAGTAATAGTAGGGTGGACCGGATCTTTGGTCAGGCCGGATGTATCCACACCCAGTGCATTCAGTTTTCCACAGAAAAGTGCTGCCTGTGAGTCCTCCCCGATTACCCCGGCTATTTTCACCTCTCCACCCAGGCTGGCTATATTTGACGCACTATTTCCTGCGCCCCCGGCCATGAATGTCTTTTCTTTTACTTCCACAACCGGAACGGGTGCTTCCGGGGATATTCTGCGCACTTTTCCCCATATGTATTCATCGAGCATTACATCCCCGACCACCAAAACCCGCTTACCCGGGAATTGATCGATGATATTTGAGAGTCCTTCTCGTTTTTTGTTCGTCATATTTTCTATATAAAAATCATATCGTCAGTTCGAGCGCAGAGCGGGAGCGGGTGCGAACAAACGAAGTCGAGAACTTCTTGCCAGTGCGAGGGCATTTCGACTTCGCCTCGTCGCTATCACTTCGCTCCGCTTCATGGGATAAAAGAGGAACGCTCCTCAGCTGCGCTCAATGTGACGCAATAAAGTATTGTATTCAATCCAACCGTACAAGGTCTGAAATAATCAGCATTTGACCAACTAAAATAGGGAGAATTCAGAGTAATGTTAACCCTTTAAGTTGATAATCTGATTTACAGCCTGATGCAGGTCTGAAGCTGTTAACCCAACATATTTCTTTTCCGAATCAGTACCTATCGTATGATTTTCCGGTGTAATGAGGATAGTATTACAACCCGCCCGCTTTCCGGCGATTACATCACTCATCTTGTCCCCAATCATATATGATGAGGATAATTCAATATGATGCTTTTCTGCCGCATCCAGAATCATTTTTGGACTCGGTTTTCTGCAATCACATTTCTCTTCAGGGGCGTGAAGACAATAATATATCCCGGTCATTTCAATGTTTACGCTCTCCAGCATTTTTACAAATTGTTTGTGAACAGCCTCAAACTGCTCTTGTGTGATGAGGCCGCGTCCTACTCCCGACTGATTACTGACCACAATCAACTTATACTCTCTCTGAATTTCGCGAAGTGCTTCTATGGTACCGGGTACAAAGGCTACCATCTTCGGATCATTTGGGTAATCCGTATCGATGATAATCGTACCATCCCGATCCAGAAATAGTGCTTTATTTGGCATAACTACGATTCAAATACCATTATTTCTGCCAAATCACAGATCAGATGCATGATTCCGATATGCACCTGCTGAATCAAGGCAGTGTCCTGTGTTGGGATTTTTAAAGTGAGATCTGCTTGTTCACTTACCGGAGAATCTAATTCACCGGTGAGTCCGATCACAACCATTCCTTTATGATGTGCTTCTTCAATGGCACGAACTACATTTTTGGACGAGCCACTGGTTGAAATGGCAATGAGAAGATCATTTTTTCTTCCCAATGCGGTTATTTGTCTTGAAAATATCTCCTCAAATCCATAATCATTGGCGATGGCTGTCAGAATAGATGAATCGGTGGTTAATGCGATGGCCGGAAGAGCGGTTCTTTCACGTTTGAACCTGCCAACCAGTTCTGCTGCAATATGTTGCGAATCAGCTGCGCTGCCTCCGTTACCGCACAGCAGGATTTTATTTCTCGATTTGAGAGTTTTGATGACGATTTCTGAGGCTTTTGATATCGGCTCTTTTAGAGTATATGCGGTCTGCCTGAAAATATTGGAAGATGATAATAGATAGGTAAGTATCTGTTCCTCAACATCAGATTTCCGATTCCCGGTGTCCATACCGGATGTCGGATCTTTTTGCACCGATAAAATTCGCTCAACCACATTTGTGCTTGAAAACCCATCCACTAATGGTAGTATTGATATTTTACCCCCCATTTTTTTTACAATATCTGCTTCCGGCAGAGAGCTTTCACTATAATCGGCTGCTTTGCAATGAATATCCGGTTTAACAGCTTCTAAAAACCCATTTGGAAGCAGGTCATCAAAAACAAGAACAGCATCCACAGATTTCAGTGCGGAAAGCATTTCAGCACGTTCTTCTTCTTTTAAAATCGGTTTACCGGGACCTTTTAAGGCATGAACGGATGGGTCACTGTTGATGCCAACAATAAGTATGTCGCCCTGATTGCGAGCGGATGATAGAAACTGAGTGTGTCCGGGGTGGATCAGGTCAAAACATCCGTTGGTAGTCACAACATTCTTACCCTCTTTCTTCCATTTTTCACGAAGGTCAGACAGTTGTTGAATCGGTTTTTTCTCACCGTTATTCCAAAAATAGGGGTATTCGGATTTTTTTTCGATTTTCATGGGATACTATTTAGATTCTTCGGCTGAAGCCTTTTGAGGATCATTTTTTTTGACCTGACGGATCAATCGTTGAAGTTTTTCGGTTATTTGTTCCGGTTTAATTTCATGAATGCACCGAATGGTTGGATAAATACAGTACCAGTTACAGTGATAGCAATCCATTGGCTTATCCACTTTAAGATTGATGTCTGGGTCCCCCCAGGGATAAAACCGGCCATGGTGTCCGCCACCTAAAATTCCAATCGATGGCATTTTCAATGCGGTTGCCATGTGAAGAACTCCGGTTTCATTGGATAAGAGCAGATCACATCTCTTTATCATTTCTGTGAGTTGCAGAATGGTTGTTTTGCCGGCAAAATTATGAATTGCCTGAACTTGCGTACAATTAGAAAGTGCATCTTCCACTGCCTTACACTGGGCAATTTCTGATTCACTGCCAAATATAAAAACGGAAAGACGCTCGTTTCCCAATCCCTCGATGGCTTTTTGATAGTTTTCTGCAGCATAATACTTATCCTCAATAGAGGTTACACCTGGAGCAATGGCCAGTCTGATCTCATGATGTGAATCAGGCATATGATCGATGGCCCATGCCTCATTTTCTTCACTGCTCCATAAATTCGGCCAAATCTCATTTCTATCTGCTTCAATTCCCATAAGTTTCAGGAAATCGATGTAGGTATCCAGTTCGTGTTGAATTCCATTGCTTTCATCCACATGAGATCTGGCGGTATAATGTTGGCCATATTGCAGATCCTGCTCAGTTGTTTGATGATTTGTATCACCGGAAATTCCCAGTTTTACAGATGCCCGGATGTGAGATGAAAAAATATGCAGATCCGGAATTACAGATCGAACCGGCAGCAGATATAGGTCGGGCCGATAATCCCACATTGTCGCTTTCACGAATTTATACTTACGAATCAATGATTCTACTCTCGATTTTCCCGGGAATTCCGGGACCCAATCAGGCAAGAGTTTCATGAGCTCTTCCCAGGAGATAACTTTATCTACCGAAGGGGATAGTTCAAGTAAGCTGTGGACATAATTTTTAGCACAGATTACAATTTCAGCTTGCGGAAATTTTTGACGGATCAGATGTAAAGTGCCCGTGAATAGAATAACATCCCCCAGATTATCAGGACGAAGGATAAAAATCTGTTGAACCCAATCGTTGTCAGGTCGATTCTGTATAGATTGCAGATCGCGTAAAGTCAAAAGCCTCAATAAATTATTTAATGTTGTCCTGCTTTAGCATTTCATCTATCAGTTGAAATTTCTGAACGCATTTTATTTTGTCCATATAAATATACTGAACTTTTTAATCACCTTTGTGGGTCATGTGGATACAATGTTGTTTGTGAATAAAAACATCAATAATTTTCCCTACTTTGTTATGATTGAAAAAATAGAAACTATTGTGTTAAATCGAAGTTATCCATCTGATTGATTTAATTATAAAAACTGATTAGTTAATTAAACATCGTTTTGAAGAAAATTCTTGGCATTTCTGCCTTTTATCACGACTCTGCTGCCGCTATCATCGAAGGCGAAAATATATTAGCTGCGGCTCAAGAGGAGCGTTTTACCCGAAAAAAACACACACCTGATTTTCCGGAACACGCTGTCCGGTTTTGTCTGGAGGAGACCGGTTTTTCGTTAGATGATCTGGATGCCGTTGTATTTTATGACAAGCCTCTCCTAAAGTTTGAACGATTACTTGAAACGTATTACGCATTTGCTCCGAAAGGGTTCAGTCAGTTCCGGACAGCCATGCCGGTTTGGCTGGATGAAAAGATGCTTATCAAAAAGAAAATTTATGATTCTCTTGCTGAAATAGAATCTTTTGAGAAAAAGAAGCTAAAACTCCTTTTTCCTGAGCATCATATTTCTCATGCAGCAAGTGCCTTTTATCCATCACCCTTTGATGAGTCAGCCATTCTGACGATTGATGGCGTGGGTGAATGGGCTACAACGACTATATGTAAGGGCAGCGGCAAAGAGATCGAACTCTTGAAGGAGATGAGATTTCCGCATTCGGTTGGTCTTTTATATTCAGCCTGTACATACTATTTGGGCTTTAGAGTTAATTCCGGGGAGTATAAGCTGATGGGTTTGGCTCCATATGGAAATCCTAATTCTGAACAGACACTTACGTTTATTCGGAAGTTTAAAGAACATATCGTGAAAATTCATGATGATGGCTCGATCTGGCTGAATCAGGATTATTTTGATTATGCTACGGGCCTTAAAATGGTGAATGAGAAGAAGTGGAGTGATCTTTTTGGCTTTGATGTAGTTGAGCCGGATGGGGATGTGGATCAGATTCACAGTAACTTTGCCTATGCGACTCAACAAATCACCGAAGAGATTGTACTTAAAATGGCTGCTGAAGCGAAGCGTCTGACCGGTTCCGAGTATCTCTGCATGGCAGGCGGCGTGGCTTTGAACTGTGTTGCAAATGGAAAACTGATTAAGGAAGGACTTTTTAAGGAGATTTTTATTCAACCGGCTGCGGGTGATGCCGGTGGAGCCCTTGGAGCTGCACAAGTTGTTAATCATATCTATTTTGATCAACCCCGGACAGTTGAACCGGGTGAAGATAAGATGAAAGGCTCCTATCTGGGGCCTTACTATTCAGAAAAGGAATCAATTCACTCGTTTAGGAAGCATCAAGCTGAATACAGAAAGGTTGATGATTTTGAGGACCTGTGCGGTGAGGTTTCTGAAATCCTTGCCGATGGCTCAGTTGTTGGCTGGTTTCAGGGAAAAATGGAGTTTGGGCCGAGAGCTTTGGGAAATCGAAGTATTTTAGGAGATGCCCGAAATAATGAGATGCAGAGAAAACTGAACCTGAAAATAAAGTATAGAGAGGGATTCAGGCCGTTTGCTCCATCCGTATTGGCTGAAAACTCAAAAGACTATTTTGATCTGGATGTCCCATCTCCTTACATGCTTCTGATCGCTGAGGTGAAAGAATCCCGAAGAAAAGAGCTGCCTGATAATTATTTTGAGATGAATATGTGGGACAGGCTTTACTATGAGCGAAGCGATATACAGTCGATCACCCATCTCGATTTTTCAGCAAGAGTTCAAACTGTGCATAAGGAAACCAATCCCCGGTATCACAAACTGATCGAGACGTTTAGAGATAAAACGGGGTATGGCCTGTTGGTCAACACCAGTTTTAATGTGAGAGGAGAGCCGATTGTGTGCACACCGGAGGACGCATATAAATGTTTTATGCGTACGGAAATGGATTATCTGGTTGTGGATAATTTTATTTTGAAGAAGACGGACCAGCCCGATTGGGAAAATCGTGAAAAGTGGATGGAAAAGTTTAAACTGGATTGATGTTTTCATAATGAAAAATTTTATTTTTGGAATTGTAACGGTATTGATCTCTCTGATTGCAATTTTTGTAATATGTGAGGTTGTAATGCGGGGTTATCAATTTCTGCGAAGTCCGGCCCCGTCGATAGTGATTGATAGTGAGCTTGGCTGGCTTCCGGGGCCGAATATGGATATTCTGACGGTTAAACCGGATGCAGAAGGTGAGTACTATGCGTTAAGGATCACCTCAGATGAGAATGGTTTTAGGGTATTTGGAAATCTGGAAAGCGGTGACAAAAAAAAGATTCTATTTATTGGCGATTCCTATACTCAGGCAATGGAGGTATCAGACAGTAAAATCTATTTTTCACAACTTCAGGATGATCTCAATATAGAAGTTTTTGGATTAGGTACCGGAGGGTATGGTACACTTCAATCTTATCTGCTATTGCAAAAATGGATTGAGTTGATCCAGCCGGATATCGTTGTCTATCAATTTTGCACGAATGATTTTGTGAATAATTCCTATGCGCTTGAGGCGCAAAGCATCTTCAATAATAATGGGTTAAAAAGACCCTATTTGATCAATGGTGAGATCGTTCACAAACTACCGAAAAAATGGGCGGCTATCCGTCATTTTGCAAATAAATATTCCCGGTTTCTCTATTATATACTGAGCAGAATAGACATCATGAAGAGTCAAATTGCCACTGATTCAGTAGAATACACCATTCGTGACCAGGGCAGTGAGTATCCTGAATACAGAGAGTCGATTGAAACCACGGAAGAGATTATTCGCAGAATGAGAGACGAAGTTGAAGCTTCTGGTGCAGAATTTTATACATTCTCTTCTGATGATAACCAACCTTATTATGGGGATTATTTTGAAATTGTATCAAACCTCGAAGGTGTTCAATTGATTGAAGGTGTGTCGGCATCTATCAGGGAAGCTGAAGAGCTTGGAGTTACAGTGAGGGCTGCAGACATGGCGCACTGGAATAATGAGGGACATCGTATTGCTGCTGAGGTTTTAAAAGGATATTTTACAGATCAAATGTTAAACGACTGATCAATTGATCAGGGATCGTTAATTTTAATCGCAGGTTCAGTTTTTATAAAAGAGTATGGATATCATTTCAGACATGTGGCAATTTATGAAGGAGCGAAAAAAGTTTTGGCTGGCTCCTGTAATCATTGTACTTCTCTTTCTCGGGATTTTAATTGTATTTGGTGGCAGCAGTGCGATTGCCCCCTTTATCTACACACTTTTTTGATTCAATGAGAAAACTAAATTTCGATCCCACAAAAACAGTTCTTACGATTACCGTCGGTTTTCTGATTGTCTATCTGATCACATCATGGAATTGGGCCATCATTACTTCAGTGATCGTGGGTATCATCGGATTATTCTCAAAAAAACTATCCGAGGTAATCAATACACTTTGGATGAAATTGACGATGGTTCTCAGCTATATCATCCCAAATGTGATCATGGCAATCATCTATTATGTAATTCTTGTACCCATTGCCCTTCTTTCCAGAATTACCAGTCGTAATGACAATATGCATCTGAAAGACAGGGGAGAGAGTACCTACGTCGATATCAACCGCAAGATTGATGCCGACTCGTTAGAGAAGATGTGGTAAGGCGATCTTGCTAAAGACTTTTCAGTACACTCACAATCCTTGCCGTCACATTGAGCACAGTTGAGGAGCGGAGCGACGAGGCAAAGTCGAAATGTCCTCGCCATGGCAGGGAGTTCTCGACTACGTTCCGACAAAAAGCGTCTGAACTGCGCTCGAACTGACGGAGAATCGTTTGAAATTCTCTTATTCAAGTCCTTTCAGCACCTCCACTATCCTACTCGCTGTTTTCCCATCCCAAAGCTCAGGAATTCCTCCTTTTTTCCATTTTCCTGCAAATAACTTCTCCATTGCCGGAGCGATTGTTTTAGGATCGGTTCCAAGTAGCTCATTCGTGCCGATCGTACAGGTTTCGGGTCTTTCCGTTGAATCTCTTAGTGTAATGCACGGGATTCCCATAACGGTCGTCTCTTCAGTAATTCCACCGGAATCGGTAATGACTGCCTTGGAATTTTTTACCAGATAGTTGAACTCCAAATAGCTGAGAGGATCTGTATAATGCAGGTTTGTATGCTCAATACCAATTTTTTCCAGATTTTTTCGCGTGCGGGGATGCACAGGAAACAGGATCGGCATTCCATTAGAAGAGTTTACTATTTCACGGATCAAATTACTTAACTGATTTTCCTCATCCACATTACCGGGACGATGAAGAGTCATCACTAGATACTCTTTTTCGTGTAACCCGAGCTCATCCCAAACGGGTGGTTTAAAAAAACGATCCGTATTGGATAGCAGAGTATCGATCATGGTATTCCCAACAAAATGGATCTTTTCAGCTGAGTGTCCTTCATTACGTAAGTTACTGTTCGCCACCTCACTGGTGGTGAAAAAATGGTCTGTAATCGAATCGGTTACCAGACGATTGATCTCCTCAGGCATGGTTCGGTCACCGGATCGAATGCCTCCTTCAACATGCGCCACGAGGATATTTAATTTTTTTGCAGTGATGGCACATGCCATTGTAGAGGTGACATCCCCTACCACCAAACATAGATTTGATGTGGATTCCAGTAGAATTTTTTCATACCGCATCATGATTTCAGCTGTCTGCAGTGCCTGCGTTCCACTCCCTACATCCAGATTATGATGAGGATCAGGAATTCCAAGCTGTTCAAAAAAGCTTCCACTCATATTCCGGTCGTAATGTTGCCCGGTATGGATCAATCTGTATCGGAGTGTACTCCCATTTTTGGCCTCTTTCTCCAACTCATTAATAATAGGAGAAATTTTCATGAAATTTGGACGGGCGCCGGCGATGATATCGATTAACATGTAACGATTTGATTTGTCACTGCGTTTTGAGTCATTTTTTAACATTACCATTTAAGCCCGAATGATAATCATCTTATTAAAAAGATGCCTGTAAATTGGTTTTCTAATTTAGTATCGTCGTCATGACGGTGGTCAGGATCGGCAGGATTAAGAGAGGAAAAGAAATATTGGATTATGTAAGTTTTTGAGATCCTGAAATAAATTCAGGACGACGCGTGGGTATGGGATGACGCGTGGGTATGGGATGACGCGTCGGCATGGGATGACTTGTAGGCATGGGACGACTCTTGGCCATAGGATGATTTGTGGGAATGGTATTGAAGAATGTGAAATATAAGCTCTGATCGCAATAGAGAATCCGTTAAATAACCATTTATATATTCACACCCATTTCATTACATTTCAAAGATAGTCATACGATCTCCCCCCAATCTATTATTAGATAGCATATCATGGCCAATTGCAGAACTCTAGATCATTCGACAGTGTCAATTCCAAATCAATGTAGCACCGTTAAGCATCCATTGAAGCGGTTCATCGGTTCCCTATTAATTATACTGATCTCCACTTTCATCACTAACATCTCTTTTGCACAAGATATACAGAAAGAGATTCTGATGGAGTCGGATCTGATCATTAATACGGATGCGCGTGAGGTGACCGGACTGGATGGTACCTGGGATATCATCATCGATCCCTATCAAACCGGGTACTATGATTATCGATCTCAACCCAATCCAAATGGCTATTTCAGAAATCGTAAAAATGTAGAACCGGACGATCCCTACGAGTATAATTTTGATTTGAGTGATAAACTGGAGGTGCCGGGCGACTGGAATACTCAAATGGAAAAATTACATTGGTATGAAGGGACAATCTGGTATAAAAAGGACTTCAGCTGGGAGTTGAAACAGGATAAACGGGTATTTCTTTATTTTGGGGCAGTGAATTACGATGCCAGGGTCTGGGTAAACGGGGAATACGCCGGCCGACATATCGGCGGATTCACTCCATTCAATTTTGAAGTTACGGAGCTATTACAAAACGGCGATAATTTTGTCGTTGTGATGGCCGACAATACCCGTAAACCGGAAGCCGTACCGACTATGATTACAGATTGGGCGAATTATGGTGGCATCACCCGGTCTGTTAAGCTTATTGAGACGGAGGAGACTTTTTTGCAAGATTATTACATCCAGTTGAATCAGAATGCCGAGAACGAAGTTGCCGGCTGGGTACGACTGAATGGAGATCAGCTTCAACAAAGGGTCGAAATTCGCATTTCTGAAGAGAATATTGTGCATAGGGTAGAGACGGACGTGGATGGTTTTGCTTCGTTTTCATTTACTGCCGAATTGAGAAAATGGTCGACAACAGATCCACATATATATGATGTCCGGATTGTCACTGAAACGGACGAAATCACAGATCAGATCGGGTTTCGAACCATTGAAACTGACGGGACGGATGTTTTACTGAATGGCGAACCAATCTTTTTAAGGGGTGTAAATATTCACGAAGAAGCACCGTATCGAACCGGAAGGGCTCATAGTATTGATGATGCACGGACATTGCTCAATTGGGTAGAAGATATGGGAGGTAATTTTGTGCGACTGTCACATTATCCTCACAATGAACATATGGTTAGAGAAGCAGAAAGGCGCGGTATCATGGTTTGGGCAGAACTGCCACTATACTGGATGATCCAATGGGATAATCCCGAAACACTCGAAAACGCCCGGAATCAGCTCACAGAGATCATTCACAGGGATAAAAATCGTGCGGCAGTGATCCTTTGGGCAATGTCAAATGAAACCCCATTAACGGATGCACGGGTACAATTTCTTCAAGAGATGATCCGGACAACAAAAGCACTGGATCCTTCCCGTCTAACAACAGCGGCTCTTCAAAGTCGATGGATTGAAGAAGAGGGTAGTGAACGAATTACATTTATGATTGATGATCCGATAGGGGAGTATCTGGATGTACTAGGTGTGAATCAGTACTATGGCTGGTATGGGGGTGCAAACGCACCGATGGATCACCTGACCTGGGAAACGATCTATGATAAGCCACTTATCATCAGTGAATTTGGTGCCGGCGCCAAACAGGGTTGGAATGTTCCTGACAATCAGCGCTGGTCTGAAGAATTTCAGGCAGAACTCTACAGGCACACACTCGATATGTTTGATCGAATTGAATTCCTGAGCGGGACGGTACCGTGGATATTAATGGATTTCAGATCTCCCCGCAGAACCCTGCCTGTTGTGAAAGATGGATTTAACCGAAAAGGACTCATTTCAGAAACGGGTATTAAAAAGAAAGCCTTCGATGTGATGAAAGAGTATTATCAGCGTATTGAGGAGTTTGGTCATGGGGTGGAGATCGAGGAATGAGGTATTAGCTGGGCAGCTCTCAGCTCTCAGCTCTCAGCTCTTAGTCTTCTGCCTTCTCACTAACATGACATAACCTGTCACTCATCTTTATTATATTATTCATCAATCAACAACCCGGTCTGTATACCGGGTCTTATTTTTGGATACATAGTCAAACAAAACAGATGATCACCATACGGAAAAGTAATTCACTCTACACATTGGTCTCCCTTTTGGGTGATGCGTTGAAAGAGAATAGTCCGGACAATCCGTTACAGCCACAGACTATCATCGTACCTAATCTGGACACAGCCAGATGGCTGAAACTGGAACTGGCAGAGAGAATGGGTATTGCAGCAAATATGGAGTGCATTCTTCCATCCGAATGGTTATACCGACAGATTCGCAACCTATATCCGGATCTCCCCAAAAAGATGCCGTCAGATATCCTGCCCATGACATGGTCGATCTACAACATTTTGATTGATGAATCCCAGCGATCGCAATATGGTAGAATCGACAGTTATATAAAGCGCCAGGCCGAGGGCAACATCGAGAACGCTACATGGCAGTTATCCGGGCAGATCGCTTCTGTGTTTGATGAGTATATCGTTTATCGTCCGGAGCTGCTTCTGGGCTGGCAAGAGGGGCATATAGGCAAACTGCCGGATGAAGAGTGGCAGGCTCATCTATGGAAGCTTCTCAATAGCCGATGGAAGTCACTTCCCAATAAAAATTTTCACAGGAACAGAGCTGAGCTTTACAGGGATTTATTGCAATCCGTTGATTCAAAAGGGTTAGAAAGTGAACCTACTCTGTTTGTATTTAATCCGGGCCTGACACCCAAACCGATACTTAATTTTTTGAAAAGTTTTGGGGATTATTCGGATATACTTTTTTTACGCATATCTCCCACAAAAATGAGCAGAGATAAAGATAAACCGGCTAAAAATCCACTGTTGGCTTCATTTGGTCGCGAGTCAGAGCAGTTGGAATTGGTTTTTGAAGAGCTTTTTGGGGATACAGGCACGTTTATTGACGAGGATGAAATTTCTTTTACCCCAAATACAACTGGATTGAATGGTACGGAGACTCAACTCAAGCGAATTCAAAATTCTATTATTGAGAATAAGACGATTTCAGAGTGTGCGCCTGTTGATGGGTCTGTACGAATACACTCCTGCCACTCGCCGTTACGCGAAATAGAGACACTTCATCAGACACTTATAGAGTTATTTGAGACGGATAGTACGCTTCATCCGGATGATATTCTGGTGACGACTCCTGATCCGGAAACGTATGAACCGTTTATAAGAGCCGTTTTTGGAACGGTAGAGGATGGATTGCCCGAGATTCCCTGGCATTTAAGTTTACCCATAAAAAGGGATAATGCTCCAATGCGGACATTTACTCTGTGGCTCCATCTGCCCGACTCCAGGTTTCAATATCAACAGGTTATGGAGCTTTTTTCAATGAAACCCGTCTGGGAAAAAACCGGATTAGGTGAGTCCGATGTTGAAACCATCAAATCATGGATGGAGGAGAACAGTGTGATTTGGGGGCTCGACAAAAACCATCGTAGTGAAGTGGGTCAGCCGGCAACGGACTATCAAACATGGGAATCTGCCCTCAAAAGAGGATGGTTCGGACAGTGGATGGCCGATGGACCCGGTATCATGAAGGAGGATACGCTGCTTTATGCAGGTATAGGATCGTCATCTCAGATGGAGGCCTGGGCAGCATTTTCATCTTTTATGAATGGATTGGATCGTTTCAGAAAAGAGATAAAAGAACCTCGGACTGCTGCTGAATGGTGTGATCAGATTCGATACCGATTTGAACAACTGGTGGGCGGTGAACTATTGGGAACACCGGAAGGATCATCGATCAATAAATCTCTTGAGATGATTCATGAGAGTGTATCTTTGATTGCGGGTAATCAGAAAATCCCATTTACACTTATCCGCAGTATGATTACCTCACAATTGGAGAATACGGGTTCATCCGGCGCTGTTTTTACACGCGGAGTTACTTTCAGCTCAATGGTTCCGGTGCGGAGTATTCCATTTCGGGTTGTTGCAATGATAGGTTTGAATGAAAGTACATTCCCGCGAAAAGATACCATGATCGACTTCAATCTAATGGCACAACAGCCAAAAACCGGAGAACGGAATCGTAAACATGAAGACCGAAATCTATTTCTGGAATCTGTCTTGACAGCCTCCGATATCCATTACTTGAGTTATGTAGGACAAAGCCCTGTTGATAATGAAGAGTTACCACCTTCCACCATTGTAACGGAATGGATCGATCAGGTCAGCACAATGAGTGGTTCAAAAAGCGATGAGGTAGTTCAAAAAGAGGCCTTACACCTGTTCAGTGAAAGTTATTTTAGAGAAAAACGAATCTATTCAGGATTGGCACATTCGGTAGCAACTAATCTAAAAAAACAGGATACATCTGTATCCGGCTTAATTCTGGATTTAAAAAATGAGCCTGACGATGAATGGGTTGAGGAATTCACTTTCGATCGTTTTGTCAATTTCTTCAAAAATCCGGTCAGGGCTTATGTAATGGATCAACTGGGAGCCTCATTCAGGTATCCTGAAGAAGAGAGAGATGAATTCAGCATAAACCATCTGGAACGGCATCTTCTCTTTCAAAAGATGATGGGATGGCTAATCACCGGGATGAGTGAACCTGAAATTTTACATCTAATTCGAAAAGCAGGGCTTGTTCCTGATGGTTGGGTTGGTGAAAGCTTACTGATCGATCTGCTTAACCACTGTAAGACTGCACTGGAAGCTTTAAAAGATAAAGGTGAAGAGCCTCGATTTACTGAACTGAATATAGATCTGCAGATAGAAAATGCCCGGTTCTCCGAGACAATTTTGAGTTACAGGGATCATTCGCTTCTCGATATTGAACCTTCCAAACAGAGTGGTGCATTACTGTTTAAGAGTTGGATAAGGCACTTGATATGGCAGGCTTCATCCGGTGATAGAATGGGTTCTAGTCTGCTTTGTGACCTGAAAAAAGGGGATCCAAAGTGGTTTACATTCAAACCGGCAGAGCACCCAGAGAAGATTCTAAGAAAATTGATATCACTCTATCAAAAAGGACAATCCGAACCCCTTCTATTTTTTCCTAAAAGTCTTTATGAATACAAAGAAAATGAAGGGAAAGGGAAACCTGAAGATGAATGTGTACAAAAAGCGGCTCAAGTGTTTGAAGGAAATGATTTTAGTTTTGGGGAGAGTAGTGACCTATCGATTCAGATGTTGTTGGGCCCGGAAGTTGCATTTGATCCGGAGTGGCTGAAAGATGAATATTTGGCGGTAATGAATGATATGTTTGAACATCTGGAGGTACAATAATGGGAAAAAAGGTTTTAAAATCTCTATTTGACCTCGAATTTGACTCCCGACTTTTTGTCGAAGCGAGCGCGGGGACAGGGAAGACCTATACGATTGTGGGTCTTTTCTTGCGATTGCTGATCGAGAAAGGTCTCAAAGTAGATCAAATCCTGGTGATGACATTCACGAAAAAAGCGACTGCTGAACTGCGCGAACGGATTTTTGCACGGTTAAGAGATACACTTCATTATCTAAATACAGGCAAAACAGACGATAGTGCCTTCATGAGTGATCTGGAGAGAGTCATTACCGGTCTAGAGCGGGAGAAGTTGATAGATCATCTAAGAGACTCAATTCGCAATTTTGATGAGAGTCAGATCTTTACCATTCACAGTTTTTGCCAGAAAATACTGATGGAGGAAGCGTTGATAGCCGGTACACCCTTTGAGGTGGAGATTACTCAGCAAGATGATCTGCTTTTGGAAGCTGCTGAAGATGAATGGCGCCTCTTTATGGCTGAGCATCAATCGACTGATCCCGGTAGATATTACATTCACCAGTTGATGGGCCTGGCCAGTACACCTGCAGAATTGGTTCAGGAACTGAAACCCCTTTTCAGTAGGAGTTATGCGGAGATTGAAGGTGGTGGTCACTCTGATCCAATACGTTATCTGAACAAAGTTCTGGATTTACAAAAAGAAATGAAGGATAACTGGTTCGCCATAAAGGAAGAAGTGAGGCTGGAATTTTCGAATTGTGATTTGAAAGGATACACAGAAAATGGAATTGATAAATGGTTCTCAGAGATGGATCAAGCTGTTGGCCAGAATCTGTTTGAAAAAATAGATTTTACGAACTTCAAAAGATTTACATCATCATATCAGAGTGATCCGTCTTATATGAGTAAAAATGGAATTAAAATTCCTGAGCACCCATTTTTCGATCTGTGCCAAGAGTATTCTGACCACATATCTGAAATGAGTCGTATAAAATCAAACCTGATCGAGGGATTTTATGAGGCTATTCACCAAAAAAGAGAACGTTTGTCTGATGACAGTAATGCATTAACCTTTGATGATCTGCTTCAAAAAGTTTCTTCTGCATTGAATGATCCGCAACATGGAAAAGGGCTGGCATCTGCAATTTTGAAAAAGGTGCCTTATGCTTTAGTTGATGAATTTCAGGATACCGATCCTGTTCAATATCAAATTTTTGATGCGATCTATCCTAAAACCGGTAGTGAGAATGGACTTTTGATGATCGGTGACCCTAAACAGGCGATATACGCATTCCGTGGTGCGGATATCTACACCTACCTGAAAGCAAGGAATATGTGCAATGGGGCGGAATATGCGCTTCAAAAAAATTATAGAAGCTCTAAGGAACTGATTGAAGCAGTCAATTCACTTTTTAAGGGGGATCACAATCCGTTTTTGGAAAAAGATATACCATTTTACCCATCAGAAGCCGGAGTTTCAGAACATTCGAATGGTTTGTTGATCCATGGAGAACAGCCTAAGGCTCTTCAACTATCACTGAGTAACAATTTTTATACGAATAAGGAAGATGCGTTATCCTTTTCTATAGGAGAAACAGTATCACATATTGTTAACCTCCTCAACTTGTCAAAGAAGGGTAAAGCGACGATTGAGAATCGTGAGTTGAGAGCTGCAGATATTTGTGTCTTGGTGGATAGCCACAGGGATGCCTCAAAAATCAAACATGCTCTCAAAAGTGCAGGGGTTGGAGCCGTTACCTATTCCAAAGATAAAGTGTTTGAGTCGTTTGAAGCGGTGAGACTGAACTTAGCGCTTCTTGCAATACTGGAACCTCATAATCGGAGATGGGTGCATGCAACGCTTTTGAATGGTTTTTTTGGCCTCTCACTCAGTTTAATTGAGGAAATCCAAAAAGATGAAACTAATTTTCAAGCATTTGTGGAAGAGCTGCAGGAACTGAATACGATTTGGCATCGTTCAGGCTTCTACGCGATGTTTCGAGCCATGCTTTATCATGAAAAGAGGCTGGCAAATTTAGCAAAACTTGAGTTTTCTGAGCGTATTTTAACCAACCTGCTTCAACTGGCAGATATCTGCTCGAAAGCGGAAACAGAGGGGCAATTGTCACCGCAAGAACTAATTTCATGGGTTCACAGGCAAATGACAGACCCCGATCAGGATGAGGAAAAGACTTTACTTCTGGAGAGTGATCAAAATCTGGTCAAAATAAGCACCATTCATAGCAGTAAAGGGCTTGAGTTTCCAATTGTCTTTTTACCAACACCTTGGGCAGGTCTGAGTACGTCCCGAGTGAATAGCCTTTTTAAAATCTATAATGACAGTGAGAGGGATCAAACTGTCATTAATATCGATCAATCTGAAAGTGAGGAAAGAAGAGAAGCGGCTATCAAGAGTAAATTTGAATCACTGGCAGATGAAGTACGTAAATTCTATGTAGCAGTGACACGAGCAAAATATCAGTGCACTTTATGCTGGACATCTTACAAAACCTCACATTTATCGGGTATGGGCGCAGCTATTCTGGGAAGTGAAAAAATTTGGGATCTGGTTAAAGATTCAAAAAACTCAATAAGTGAAAATGATGATTTGAACCAACACTTTTTCATTGATCATTTTAACCGGTTAGCGGAACAGCATCCAAGGTTGATTGGGTTAAACGTTAAAATAGGGGGGGATACGGGCAAAAATTCATTCAAAATGGATCCGGATCCTGATGATAAATTACAAGTAAAGATATATAATGGCCGACAAGATCTTCCGGTTCAACGAAAACTGGACAGTTTTTCATCCCTAACGCATCATAAATCGGAAGCCGGTGTACCTGATTATGATCAGATGATCCAATCCTACAGTGAAAGTCTCGATGAAATAAAGCCACTCATAGAGCCTCTTGATATCTTTTCATTTCCAAGGGGTGCAACGGCGGGAACCGCAATTCACAAGCTGTTTGAACTTGAAGGGTTTGATTTTACGACTGCATCAGAAAAAGATCTAACTGATGATATTATTGAAGTGCTCGAATTTTATCGCATTGATTCAAAATGGGCTCCGGTCATGAAAAATATGATGGGAAACTGTACCCATTCTGTGATTTCAGATCTTCAATTAAATCGGGTCAGCAGGGAAAATCAGCTCCGAGAGATGGAATTTCACTTTCCATCATCAGAAAATAGTCCTGAGGATTTGTTTAAAACAATCCGAAACGGGGAAAGCGGGTCTGCCCCTTTACCGATGAATCAACGAGGGTATATGACCGGTTTTATCGATCTGATTGTACAGCAAGGGGGTAAATTTTACATTTTGGACTATAAATCGAATTATTTGGGCGACAATCGGGATGATTATGGGAAGGAGCAACTCGATCAGGCGATGCTTGGTGCCGGGTACGATTTGCAAGCTTATATCTATACGGTGGCATTGGTAAAATATCTGAGGAAGCGTGTACCAAATTTTGATTATGACAGGGATGTTGGAGGGGTTGCATATCTCTTTGTTCGCGGTATGGAAAAAGGGTCAGAGAATGGAGTTTGGTTTCACAAACCGGACTGTGAAAAAGTGGCGGAATTGGAGAAAAAATTGGGGAGAGAGTGATGGGAAAATCAGAGAATATCAGGGTGGATTATGAGTGGTGGGAGAGAGGTATTGAGACGGGCCGTGTCGGCAGATATGAGAGAGAAATGGTTCGTGTTTTAGAGAAAGAATTTGGTACTCTGCCAGAGTCATCACGACTCACTGCACTCTTCACTTCTCTCTTTTTTAAAGCAGGTCATACCACACTTCCACTGGATAAAACACCGGCTGAATGGCTCACTATTTTGGGCTCTCTAACAGATGAAATATGGGAGCTGCCTGATGAAAAAATTGACATTTCCGAGCTGAAAAAGAGCCGAATTGCCGGTTCTGTTGATGAATTAACACCTTTCACTATCGATGGCGATAATTTTTCTTTTCGAAAAAATAGAGTAATGGAAAATGCTTTACTCCAATGGTTTATGGAAAAGAGTAATAAAAGTTATAATACTGATATAAGTGATTATATCAGTAAAATCTTCCCAAAATCGGATGCAGATGAGGTGGATTGGCAGAAAATTGCTGTAGTGATGTCTATGCTCAAACCGTTCCTTATTATCTCGGGCGGACCCGGCACCGGGAAGACGACAACTGTGGCAAAAATCCTGGTTCTGAATCAGATGATTTCCGACCGGCCTTTACGAATTGCTCTGGCCGCGCCTACCGGAAAAGCTGCCGGCAGAATGGGCGAAGCTCTTCAAATTGAGCTTGAAAAATTGAACCCTTTTCTTGCAGATTTGAAACTGAATTTGAGCCAAATTCCAAGTGAATCCATGACTGTCCATCGGCTTCTATCCGGGACAAAAACGAGAGGATTATTACCACCTGTTGAACGCAATTATCTCACTCATGATTTGATCATCATTGACGAGGCATCGATGATGGATCTGCAGTTGATGAGTCGTCTGACTCGTCACATCAGCGACTCCACAAAATTGATTTTACTTGGGGATAAAGATCAACTCGCTTCGGTGGAAGCCGGGTCGGTTTTTGCAGACTTATGTCAGAAGCCTGAAAATGGATTTCGCTCGGACACGATTCAATTATTGAATGAGGCCGGCCTGAATGAGAATTTGCCAGCCAAGGAGCAGTCGGGATTGAATGATGCGATTGTATACCTTACTAAAAGTTATCGGTTTGGCAGGGAGAGTGGGATCGGACAACTTGCAGAGTTTGTAAAAAGAGGAGACCAAAACTCTGAGGACATTTTAAAGTTGTTTACTGAGTTCACTGATATTCACCATCACAACTTTGCATTCGATAAAGAGGAGATCGATAAGATTCTAAAAGGGCTGCAAAGTGGGGTAAAAACGGTATTAAAGCTACAATCAGCAGAAGAAATACTCAATTTTTGGAAAAAATCAGTTTGGTTAACTCCTTTGAGAAGCGGCTTAACAGGCACGGACAGGTTAAATCGCTTATTGGAACAGGTTCTGCATTCAGATCGAACTATTTATACAGACGGCGACTGGTATCATGGCCGTCCGGTGATAATTACTGAAAATGATTACAATCTGGGTATTTTTAATGGTGATATGGGAGTCTGTGTCAAAGATAAAGAGGGCAAACATTGGCTCTATGTTGAATCAGGGTCTGAACTGAAACGATTTAACATAAACAGAACCTCAAAATTGGAACCGTCTTACTTTCTCACGGTCCATAAAAGTCAGGGTTCAGAATTTGACAGAGTGAACTTACTTCTTCCACGGGCAGATCATTCACTTCTGACTCGTGAATTAATCTATACGGCCGTTACCCGGGCAAAAAGTGAATTTAATTTATACGGAGATATGGAAATCTTTTTGAGCGGTATCTCAAGAAAAACGCAAAGATATACAGGATTGAAAGAGAAAGTGGCACGATAAAAAAACCGTCATCCTTCTATGTATAAA
>DEMS01000031.1 GCA_002359315.1 Bacteroidetes bacterium UBA2664
GTAGTTAATCTAAAAGAGCGCAGCTGAGGAACGGAGTGACGATGCGAAGTCGAAATGCCCTGGCCATAGCAGAGAGTTCTCGACTGCGTCCCGACTGAAAAGCGTCGGAACTGCGCTCGAACTGACGGGGAGGTTGTTCCGACAAAAAGCGTCGTGACGGCTCGAACTGACGGGAAGAATTTTAGACTCAACACATTTTAATTAAGGATTAAAGATTTGAAAACAGCAGGAATTGACGGTTGCAAGGCGGGGTGGATTTTATTTTCACTGGATGAGACCAAGCTTTATAAAATCATCCGGACGGAGGATGAATTAAAAGAGGAGCTGGAAACCTACGACCGTATTTTCATAGACATGCCGATCGGGCTTGAAGATGAAGTCTATACCCGGGAATGTGATGCGTTGTTGAGAAAAAAATTGGGCCCGGATTACGCGGCCAGTGTGTTTAGTCCGCCGATACGACCTGCACTTAACGCCCCATCCTATGTGGAAGCGAACATGCAGAGTTATGAGTACACCGAGAAGAAGCTCACCATTCAGTCCTGGAATATCACTCCAAAGATCAAAATTTTGGATGAATTTTTAACGGAAATCCCGGAATTGAAAGATAAAGTGCTGGAGAGTCATCCGGAGTTGTTGTTCATGAATTTAAATCGGGGAAAAATATTTCAGAAAAAAAATACAAAAAAGGGCTTGCGGCATCGCCTCGATTTAATCAAAGAGCATGAGCCGATTGCGGCTGATTTTTTCAGAGAAATCAAAGAGGAGTATCGGAGAAATGAAGTGGAAGAGGATGATATTGTAGATTCAATGGTTTTGGCACTGGCTGCACATCAATCCGTTGAAAAAGGGATTAAAACAATCCCTTCCGAACCGCCGGTTGATTCAAAAGGCCTAAAAATGGCGATTCACTATGTTTGAGAGTTTTTCATCTTATCGTCGCATCGAGCGCAGCGGAGCGAAGTCGAGATGTTCTTGGTTAAGCGAATTCTCGACTACGTTTATCTTGAGCCTGACGAAAGGCTCGAACCGACGTTTATTATTTTTAATAAAAATAACACCCCGTTCCTCAGCTATTCTTATCTAAGATTTTTTTGTACTTCACTCCAGATTTATGGACGCGATTGAGGCCGTTGAAGGCTGCAATTTTGTATGCTTCAGCATAGGTAGGGTAGTTGAGCACTCGTTCGATGAAATATTTGATATCGCCGTCAAATGCCATCACTGCCTGGCCAATATGAACCATATCAGAGGCTTGCTCACCGATGATATGAACACCCACCAATTTTAGATTGTCATTGCGAAACACCAGTTTTAACATTCCATCCGTTTCATGATTGAGGAATGCGCGAGTCATTGATTTATAATAAGCCCTTCCCACAGTCACTTCCAGGCCTAATTCAATGGCCTGTTTTTCTGTAAGTCCTATTCCGGAAATTTCTGGAATGGAATAGATGCCGTATGGCATGTCGCGGGTTGCATCGGTAACATCATCCCGATTCCCAAACATATTAACGGAGGCGAGCCTGCCCTGTAAAAAGGAGGCAGATGCCAAGGTGGGCTGGCCGATAACATCACCGGCCGCGTAGATATTGGGTACGGATGTTTTATAATATTTATCCGTGAGAATCGTGCCTTCATCCGTCAGTTTGATTTTCAGGTCTTCGACGCCAAGATTCTCGGTATTGGGCACTTTTGATCCTACAAAAAGAATTTGATCGGTTTCTACAACTTGCAAACGATCCTCTTCTTTGGTGCGATAGAGGACTTCACTGTTTGTTCTTAAATCGTTGTATGATATTTTCTCAACGGATATGTTATTGACAACCTGAATGGTTTTGGTTTTAAGAATAGAATTCAGATGATTCTTGATCTCTTCATCCAGGAATGAGAGTGTTTCACTGCTTTCATTCAGCACAGTAACCCGTGTCCCCAATGCGGAGAAGATGGTTGCAAACTCCAGGGTAATGATTCCTCCGCCGATGATTACCAAACGCCGGGGGATATGGGTCAATTCAAGAATAGACGAGTAGTCAAGAACCTGTTTATTATCGATTGTGATATTTTCAGGGGGGGAGGGACGGCTGCCTGTTGATATCAGTATATATTCGGCGGTGTACTTCTTTTTCTGATTGAGATTGTCGATGACTTCAACTTCATTTTTGCCAATGATGCGGCCCCATCCTCTTGCGGTGTGAACTTCATTTTTAATGATATCATCCACGTAATTTCGGTTTTTGCTCTCGAGAATCGGAGATTTATACTTCATGATATCTTCCATCCGAAACTGCTGATATGGCTTTCTCCCTTTTTCATCCCCAAACTGAGATTGAAAAGATTGGATGAGTTTAGCGGCAGATCGAAGGGCTTTACTTGGAACGGTGCCCTTGGAGATCCAGGAGCCGCCCATATTTGTGTCGTTGGCTTCTACAATGAGAACTTTTTTGTCAAATTTGGTGCTCTGCATGGCACAAGAGAATCCTGCCGGGCCACTGCCGATAATGATTACGTCGTAATCAAATTTCATAAGATATACTGATTAAATTAAATAGGTGCCTAAAGATATAAGAAATTCTAGTCCAATTCTTATGAACTTTTGGGAAAGTGTTTAAGTGTTTAGGTGTTTAGGTGTTGACGTGTTAATGTGTTAATGTGTTGACGTGTTTAAGTGATTTAATGCTACCGAAGTGAATGAATAAACGCATAATCATTGAATTGAATCTCCGGACTATGCATACATTGATAACATTTTTTCCCAAGTACTCAGGTTGATAGGAAAAAAATGGAACGATATGCCATGATTTTCTTATTATAAGAGCAAAGAAAGCATGTACTTTAACGCATTGTCAATAAATGTGTTAGGACAGAATCAATTAGAATCATAAATAAGAGAAAAAATGTCATACGAACTACCGAAATTACCATACGAAAAAAATGCACTTGAGCCTCACATTGATGCGAAAACAATGGAGATCCATCATGGGAAGCATCATCAGGGGTATACTACAAAAGTAAACGCAGCACTTGAAGGGCATGATTTTGCAGACTTACCGATTGAAGAAGTATTACAGCGAATCGATGAAGTGCCATCTGATGTGCGTCAGGCCGTAATCAACAATGGCGGCGGATATGCAAACCACAAACTGTTCTGGACAATTCTTTCACCGAACGGTGGCGGAAGCCCGTCGGGCGAACTGGCAGAAGCGATCAACAGTACGTTTGGCAGTTTTGATAAATTCAAAGAGGAGTTCAGTTCAGCTGCCGGTGGCCAATTTGGATCAGGCTGGGGTTGGTTGTGTGTTACATCCGATGGAAAGTTAAAAGTGATCTCAACGGCAAATCAGGATAGTCCATACATGCAGGGACTCACACCGATTTTGGGTGTTGATGTTTGGGAACATGCCTATTATCTGCACTATCAAAACCGTCGGCCTGATTACATCAGCGCCTTCTGGAATATTGTAAATTGGGATCAAGTTGCGAAAAATTATTCAGCTGCGAAGTAATTAGCAGTAAATTTAGCTTAATATAAAGGGCGTCCCGTGAGGGGTGCCCTTTTTTTTTGAAGAGCTAACGTGTTAAAGTGTTAAAGTGTTGACGTGTTGAAGTGTTGACGTGTTGACGTGTTGAAGTGTTGACGTGTTGACGTGTTGAAGTGTTGACGTGTTGACGTGTTGAAGTGTTAACGTGTTGACGTGTTGAAGTGATTCGATGCGAAGTGGGTGGATTGGATTGAAGTATTGGGAACAGTCTTCACAACTGCGTCATCCTGATGCAGATCAGGATCTCTGGGTTTATGAGTTCGATAGGAACTATAAGTTTTGCATAATACCGTCGCCCTGAGATCCTGAAATAAATT
>DEMS01000008.1 GCA_002359315.1 Bacteroidetes bacterium UBA2664
AGTCATAGTATTCAATGTGACGGTGTTATATTGAAGATCAATTCATAACAACAACCTGCGAACCGCCATTCAATGGTCTTTCTTCTCCGTTCCAGACGATGCGTCCGGTTAAACCTTCCGGCAGTCTAACCAACCCTGTCATGGCCCCTTCTGAAAAATCTAACTCCAAACTGATCGTACCGGAGGGGTGTGGAACCGATGCTTCAATATTTTGCAGATACCCCGGCTTTGGTTCAATCAGCACCGTTTCAAAGCCCGGTGAATCGGGTCGAACACCGGCCACTGTTGCAAGAAAGTCATAGTTGGGGCTGGAGCTCCAGGCATGTGCATCTGATCGGCTCGGTTCAGGATGTTCGGGAAAAGTGGTCATGCCGAGAGCCAGTGCATCGTACCAGGGATCCAAATGGTTGAGATAGTCGTTCCCCAGCCCCGCTTTTATCATCGCCCTGAAAAGATAAAATCGAAAATAGTATGTAGCCTGAACCAACTCTTCATCATCCATTATTCTACGAATGAGCTCTTCTTGATCGGATTCAGGAATAATATCGGTCAATACTGCCAGTATATTGGCGTGCTGACTAAATCGATCCTGATCCGGTGTATCGGCAATCATCCCTCTTTCGCTATTCCATCCCAATGACGGAATCGATTCACGCAAACCATCAATGAGCTCTCTGTAGGAATTCGCATCCTCTGTCTCTCCGAAGGCTTCCGCAAGCTCTAATGCATAATCCAGTACATAGAGCATTTGCAGGGATATCACGATAGAATTTCCATCATCTGATCCGGGGGGTGTTCCTCTGCTGAATCCGGATGCAGCGTCTACATAATTCCACCAGGGCATAGGGCCCAATATCCCCAACTCCTCATCCAGGTGATCTTCATACCAGCTGATCACTCCCCGGATCCCCGGTAAAAACTGCTTTACGAATTTGTCATCTTTACGGTGCATCCAGTAGTCATGAATCATTGGGATCCAAAGCAGGGCATATGGAGGGATATATTGTGGGTGGCGTGATGGGTATCTACTCATGGTGATACCATCCGGCATTCTGGAATCATTAAAATGAAGAATCGCATTGCGCATCAACCGATCATCCCCGGAAACATAGAGAGAGATCAATGCCTGTATTCTGGTGTCGCCGATATATTGCAGTTGTTCGTAATAGGCGCAATCCCAGTAGGACTCAAATGCGTTGAGCCGGGCCGTTCGCCAGCCCGCTTCCCAGATCGGATCAAGGTTAGGGTCGTCACTCACAAATTTAGCATTTTCTTCAAAAGGATAGCCCGTAAATATGCCATGCATATCGTGAAGAATCAGCGGCTCGTCGCCGGTTTCAATTTGCAATTGTATGTAACGAAAAGATCGCAGCCACAAGGTTTGAAGAATACGATTTTGTCCGCCGTCCGGGATGAAGATATCATGAAATCCCAGGATCTCTTTCCCTTCAATTTCATCTCTATTTCCCTTTGTGAGATCGTCATTTCGGAGAGACTCCGCGTAGGTTAATTTGATTTGCGATCCGGCCCCGCCGGATACTTCCAGTACAGGATAAGCATTGGTAATAAAGGTTTGATCGAGAAGAAGTACAGCGCGCTGATTGGCTTCAATTTCCAGCGGTCCGGCCCCTTGTAAAAAATCACTGTTCATTTCAACGCCTTCCGTTCTCCGTAAATCGGGAATACGCTGCGCTCGTTCCTCCATCAATGGTATATTGCGGGGAATCAAATTCCAGCCATATAGATTTCCGTAGGGGTTGGTTCCCCTGGGCTGCCCGGCGCCATAAAGGCGCACGCTGCTCCACTCACTATCGTCATAACCGGCTTCTTTCCAGCCCCATTGGGCGTAATTTGTATCATTATATTCCCCATGAGGGGCCGCATAATATCCATTCACCGTCTGATAACTTACAGGGATTGGTTTATATCCTTCATTTTTTATGATCTTCCAGGTGCTATCAGTATTTAAAATTGACTCCACATCACGATTCCCCTGTAAAATAAATGCCGTTCGATAGGTGTGATGTTGGAGTGCGTTATACTCTCCGAAATTCCATACCGTTGAAGCGGCTACATTTTCCCCTTCTACCAGATAGTCAGCAATATTTACCGTTTCAAATCTCCAGTTGTGATTATCCCCGACAGCCGGCCCCATGGATACAGGCACTCCATTGATGAAAAACCGATAACGGGTATCCCCGGAGAGGTGGATGATAAATGAATCCGGTATTGAATCCAGTTCAAAAGAGCGCCGGAAATGAAAAACGCCATAGTCTGTGTTGGACTCGGTGGGGTGCATGATCCATTGTGCATCCCAGGTATTTTCAATTAGGTTCGGATTAATTTCTATTGAACTCTGGGCAAATGTTCTTTGAGAGATAAACCCGGCTGTACTGAAAAATATAAAAACTGTTACAAATAGAGTGATTTTGATCTGATTTTTCATAAAATCTGCATTTAAACACGTTTCATTTTGCAGAATATAGGTGTTAAAATGCCAATAATCACGAATCTCAGAAAGGAATCGTTGTCTTAACCCGATAGTAAATTTCCCGGTTTTTAGATCCGCCAAAATCAGGGACCGGCTGTGCAAATCCCAAACTGTGAATGATCGAAAGGGGTCCGATATTTAACACGTTTTTGACTTCAAATCCGGCTCCGGCCCTGCTGGTTACGGTTCGGGCGCCGTTGCGGTCCGTCTCACTCCACACAGCCCCCGCATCCAAAAATGCAGAGAGCGTGGTTCGGCCGAGGCTGATTAAACCAAGAAATTCTGTTTGAAAGCTGCTCAAAAAGGGCATCCTGTATTCAAGAGTCCCAAAAAGCATTCGGTTCCCGGGGACATAGTCGCTAAATCCACGAACACGTTCTGTGTCGTTGTAAAGAAAGTTTAAGCCCGGCATCAGATCCCCAAATTCAAGCTCATCATATCGGCTAAATCCGATATAATCCTGATTAAATGAGTCTCCTTCCTGGGCAATGGCACGTCCGTAGAGATAAAATCTGGAGTTCCCAATAGCAGGAAGTATTGTATAAGCTCTGATATCGGGGCGAATATACTCCGTTTTTCCGCCCAAAACCTTTGTTGCCAAAGTTATTCTAGGCTCAAAACCCCAGCCATCCAGCGGATGAATATTGTTATGTACGTAGGGTTTTTGGCTTTTCATCCGGAGGCCCAATAAGAGATCACTCTGCCATCCGCTTTCCGGTAATCCTAAAATGGCTGTTGTTACATCCGGCTCCCAAAATCTTTTCCCATCCGTAAAATCATATCGCAGTCGTGAGTATTGGATACTGCTGACAAATGGTGAGTCTACCCAATCACGGGGTAATGAAGCCAGTAGAAAGCCGCCTGAGTTCGTCGTGACCAAAAAATCCCTCTCATATATTCGCCCTGTAAAGCTGTTATGATAAAAGTTGAAGCTTAGGGATGGCCGTAGCTGATTATTCATATAACTCAACAAAAACAGGCTATTTTCCTTAAAATCCACAAATGATGCCATACCCAGAACATTTATCATATGTTTGTCCAGTGGATCGATAAAAGAAGTGACGACTCCTACACCATAATCATTATTCCCAAAAACAGGAAATGGGATCGTTGTGATATGTGAGAGATTTTTCAGGGAATTATATCGGTAGCGATCCTTAATAAGCGATGCGTCGGCAGAGATTTTTGGCGGAATGGTATTGGGCGGTTCATGAGTGAGCCATTTTGTGTAGGATGGATTTACATCCTGTGTTGGTTCTTCGGCACGTTTTGATGCATCAACAACATATATTTCATTATCTCTTTTTGTATCCGTTGTTAACAAGACAATTCGGCCGGATTGATGGGTGGAGTCTGCAGGCAGCCACTGTAATGCTCTGGCTCCGGTAAATTGAGCGGTTACCCGTTCTTCACATGAATCTTCTTCAAAAGGGTTTATCGCAAAAATATTTGGGACATAATCGCGCAGACTGGTATAGAGCAGAGTTTGGCCATCCGGGCTCCAAACAGGATTTCTGTCATCCGTTTCGGGATCGGTATAATATTTTCCCGCGAGATTATTTAAATCAACCACAGCAATTTTCCGATCCCCATTTTCATCAAAAACTGCGTATGCAAGATGTGAGCCCCCGGGATGCATCGCAAGTTGGCCTAATTGAACATCATCGGTATAATGGGTAACGCTTGTTTCGGTTTTATTTTCGATGTGATATCGAACAATATTTCCGGTACCGGCTTCACTCACTACATAATAGAGGGTTGATCCATCCAATGAGAAAACCGGGTAAGACGCTCGCCTTGAATGGGTAATTCGTCTTTTCTCCTCTGTTTCACTATGAACCATATAGATATCATTCAGCAGGGAGCTATTTACACCTCGTGTGTTTTTGCTATAGGCAATCCATGTTCCATTCGGGCTCCAGCTGATAGGGGATTTGATCGATCCTTCATCCAAAATCTTTGTTTCTGCGGTACTGTCATTCGCTGCCACATAAAGGATTCGATATGGGCGCTGAGAGGATAAAATAGACACGACCGCTATTTTGGTTGTATCGGGGCTGTACTTTACGTCAGATTTAAGCAGTCCCGGAAGTGATTTCGGATTTACGCCTAACGAATCACTGCGTTCCATCTGACCCGCGAGGGTATGATAGTAGATGTTCAAATGTCTACGCCACTCATCCTGAAATGCATTATACTCCGTCCCGGTTGTCTCTTTAAAAGCATTTTCAAAGTTGTGATATTGAATAAGTCCGCCCAATTTTTTCTCCCTGTGAGCCAGTAGTTTTGGGAAAAGAGAGTCCCCATAAGCCGAGGCAAAATATCGAAGCTGAGAGTTGCCGCTAGCGTACATTAGCTGACCGTTGCGGATGGAGCTGTTATCGCGAAATGAAGGGCGCCCATCATAGAATGCAGCTCTTAATAGAGCATCCCCCCGAAAAGCATGCCACGGTTCCGTTTGATATTGGGCTATTCCTTCAACCCATGGGGCTGTTAACCCGGGCACGGTTCCCAATGTACCGATCAGTGGAATATTCGACTTTACGGCTTCAAAATGGAAGATGTGTGCCAGTTCATGGGCGACCACGGTTCGAAGCCATTTTTCGGGGCCTGACCAGCTTTCAGCTACATCATTCAAGTGTACCCATATGTTTGTGTATGATCGGGGATACGGGACTGCAAAACCGTTTACTATTTCGTCTTCATCGCTTAAGAAGATTCTGATTTTGTAATCAAATGTAATACCAAAGTTTCCTGAAAGTGCGTCATAGGTTGCCTCAGCGATAGCTGCCGCTTCATTTTCAATCCCTTCCAGATGTTTTGGGTAACTGATGATGAAATGGTCTGTTTCTGCACTTTGCCAATCCAATTCGGGATGATTTCGATTATTGAACTGGGAGAACCCTATGGAAGAGTCCTGCGCAAACAGTGTTGTTATATCACCTAAAATAAATAGTGAAATGAGTGAAATGATTTGAAAAGTGCTTTTTCTCATTGATCTATCATATAGTTTAAGTAGGATAAATAATATTTAGAACGATTTATTGGGTAATAATAGTTCTAAAAAAAGAGCCACTCCATGGATGCGGCTCTTTTTATCATTGATTATAAGCATTCAGAAGGGTTCTATCACTCAACAATGACATCAAATGGCATTCTGGCCAGAATACCCTGATTTCTCATCATTGTCTTGTACTGTTCATAAACAGGATATAGCGGGCCTAATTCGCTCTTTAACTTCCGCATGGCAACTCCTTCATTCATTTCTATAAACAGCGTTTCAATAAATGTTTTCTGCTCCGGATAAGCGATTGTTCTATAATCTTCCAGGTCAGCTAACTCGGCGGCAATTTCAAGAGATCTGTCCAGGCCTCCAATGACATCAACAAGCCCCAGTTCTTTTGCCCTGAGTCCACCGTATACCCTCCCCTCTGCAATGCGCCGAACTTCTTCTTCACTCATGTTTCTTCCTTCAGCAACCACATTGATAAATCGATCGTAACCCTCTTCAATAAATTCCTGAATGATCGCTCTTTCGTTCGGCCTCATTTCCCGGGCCATATTGCCGATGTCTGAAAATTGTCCGGTTGTTACGACATCTGTATTGATCCCCAGTTTATTTTCAAGCAATCCTTCTGCATTAAATAGCATTCCGAAAATACCGATCGATCCTGTAATGGTATTTGATTGTGCAACCAGTGTATCGGCTGGCATTGAAATCCAGTAGCCCCCTGATGCGGATACATTACTCATCGAAATGACGAGTGGTTTCTCCTCTGATGCAAGAGCTAATGCATATCTGATCTCTTCAGATGCAAGTACACTTCCACCGGGGGTATCGACCCGCAGAACAATCGCTTTCACCCGGTCATTCTCCTTCGCCTGTTCAATTTCCCTGACAAGTTTTCCGGCCTGAATTCCAGCAACTGTTTCACTGCCAATCTCACCACTGGCGTAAATAATGGCGATTCTGTCACGGGAAGTTGATTCCCTTATTATTTCCGGACTTTTGTTGAAGTTACTTAGTGTAACCAAGTTCAGTTCTTCTTCCTCATTACCATCAACCAATGTTCTGAGGATGTTTTCTACTTCATTTTTGTACTGTATTCCTTCCACAAAGCCAAGCTCCAATGCATCTTCTGGGCGACGGATCAGAAACTGATCACTGATCTCTTTAACTCTTTCCGGCTCCAGGCCTCTGCTTTCAGCAATCGCTTCTAAATTAACTTGATGAATATCATTCAGAAATTCGAGCGTTTGTTCCCTGTCTTCCTCGCTTCTGTCATAATTCATATACATTTCGACAGCACTCTTAAACTCACCCACTACAAAAATTTCAGGTTCAATCTCCAATTTATCGAGCATCCCTCTCAGGTAGATTCCCTGACTTGCAAATCCTGTAAAAGCGATGTCTCCGTATGGATGCATATAAACAGAGTCGGCGGTTGATGAGACGTAGTAACCCATTTCGGAGTAGAAAGTATCATAGCTGATGATGAACTTGCCGCTCTCTTTAAAATTCAGAAGTTCATTTCGAAGCTCTTGATGAAGAGCCTGTCCGCCCAGCATGCTTCCGGCCTCCAAAAAAATGCCGGATACTTTATCACTTTGCGCGGCGGATCGGATTGCTTTTCGAAGGTCGTCCAGTCCAACGGTTGGGGGTTCACCAACATTCCCTAATAGAGGAACATCCATGGGAAATGCAAAATCATCAATCGGGCTTCTCTCTGCCAGTACTTTATTCTTTAAGTTAAGATGTAATATCGAATTTTCATTCACGACAACTGTTTCAGTCGGTGATAAGAGTGCCAGAAATCCAAGTGTGAAAAAAAATGTTAGTATAAAAAATATTACCAGGGCTGTAAAAACTGCCAATACAGACTTTAAAAATGATTTCATATTTACTTTGTTAATTTAATGCGTTAAACCCGGTCATGTTACGAATGTCTCTATTAAAGGTTTCGGACATACCGTTATTGTTCAGAAGTTATCCTAAATTAATGAAAATTTACTGTTTAAGGGCAATAATCTTACACATTTTGACTTTCCTGTCACTAGTTTGAATGATAAGATGGAGATAAGGCCTGCATCGATGATGTAGTCACTTAATTTGTTAAATCATTTATGAATATCAATCATCTTAATAGTATTTTTTAAAATCATCCGGCTATTGATCAATAAGACACAAAATGAATCAACAAAACCCAAATACGAAAAGAACGATCGGATTTATCGGTGCAACCGGTATTAGTGTTGGCGCCATGGTTGGTGGGGGAATCCTTGCATTGGCCGGTGTTGCATTTTCTGTGAGTGGCCCATCCGCTATGCTCGCTTTTTTACTGAACGGCCTGATCGCTTTTATCACAGCGTTAAGTTTTGCTGAGATGGCCGCGGCCAACCCTCAAAATGGCGGTGCTTATACGTATGCTAAAAAGGCACTTACTGTTGAGGTTGCATTTGGGGTAGGATGGATTGTTTGGTTTGCATCCATCGTAGCGGCAGTTCTGTATGCACTTGGATTTGGCGCTTTTGCAGCGTTTGCACTTCAGGAGTTACCTATTTATGGGGGGAGCCAGCCCATGTTAAGCAACAGTCGGTTTATTGTTGTTCTTTTAGCACTGGCTGCTCTGGGGTTTTATACCTGGAGACTAACCCGGCAAAATGGTGGGGGTGGCCTTTATATCAATATTGGAAAACTTACTCTTTTTGCTGTTTTAATCGCGGGCGGGTTGGCGGTTATGGTTCAAACACCATTCGAAAATATAAAGGGGAGCATCACTCCTTTTTTTGATGGCGGTTTTTCAGGATTAATTGCTGCCATGGGTTATACGTTTATCGCACTTCAGGGATTTGATTTGATCGCCTCTGCTGCCGGTGAGATTAAAAATCCGGAAAAAACCATTCCAAAAGCGATGGTAACAACCCTGATTGTGGGTTTAGGTATCTATATTCCGCTGCTTTTTGTAGTCACGGCTGTGGGTACATCCCCCGGCGAATCGATTTCTGCGTTAAGTGCTGCAAATCCGGAAACGGTTATTGCTGTTGCTGCACAGAACTTTTTGGGTGCCTTCGGTTTTTGGTTTGTATTGGTGGCGGGAATCTTCTCAATGTTGAGTGCACTACAGGCAAATATGTTTGCTGCATCACGTGTCGCTCTGAGTATGGCTAATGACCGTACTTTAATCCATCAAATGTCTGTCGTCAACATAAAACACGGTACGCCCATAAACGCTATTCTTGCTACTTCCGCTATTATTTTAATACTGATATTAGTGCTTCCGAATGTGGCCGCCGCCGGCGCTGCCTCCAGTTTAATCTTTTTAATCACTTTTGCATTAGCTCATCTGGTGATGATTTTGATGCGGAAGCGCAGTTATGCAAGCAGTAAAACCTTCAGGGTTCCCTATTTCCCGATCCTTCCGATTATTGGCATGGTCTCCTGTATTGGGCTGGCACTTTTCCAAGCTATAACCGTACCGGCTGCCGGACTCATTTCTCTGGCCTGGTTGTTTGCGGGAGCAACTTTTTTTATCACTTTTTTAATTCAAAAAGCGAAGGTTATCGATGCTTCTGAAGAAGCGTTAAATCCGGATATTACACGGTTACGCGGATTGAGCCCGCTGGTTCTTCTGCCTATTTCAAATCCCTCCAACGCAGAGTCGATGGTGTTTGTGGCCAATGCTTTGGCACCACCGGTGGTCGGTAGAGTGCTATTGTTGTCAATCGTCATCCCAAGTGAAGATGGTGAAGATCTTCAAAAACGCCTAACCAATAATCGGGATGCATTACATCAGGCATTAAGTGCCTCATTTGACGCAAAGTTACGTCCGGATGCGCTAACGACAATTGCAAACGAACCCTGGGAAGAGATCGCAAGAGTGATCAAAATTCACAGGTGTAGAAGTGTACTTCTGGGATTAAGTAATTTTAGTGAGTTACATACTACTCAGAATCTTGAAAAATTAATCAAACAAGTAAAATGTGATGTTGTTGTTTTCAGGCAGCCTTATTCAGGATGGAAAATTGAATCTGCGAAGAAAATATTGATTCCGGTAACGGGTGTTGGCAGTCATGATTCACTTCGGGCAAGAGTAGCGGCTAGTTTATGGCGGACTTATCAGCCGGAGTTTACTTTTTTCCAAATACTTCCATCAAACACACCTATTAAGGTAAAAGAAAAAAAGGAGCAGGAGTTGGGTCGTTTTTCAAGTCGGATTATTCCCGGGAATTCGGAAGTTAAAATTATTCTCTCTGATGATGTTAAAAATGAATTAATTCGTCAGACAGCTGAACATGATATGGTTATTATGGGCCTTGGTAAAGCGGGTCCAAAAAGAGAAGTTTTTGGAGAAATTACTTTAGATATGGCAGAGAAAACAGATACCGCACTTCTTTTTATAAGCCATTATTAATTACTTCCATCTAAAGAGTGATATATTTAAAAAATATAATCTCATTCTCTTTTTATATTTCATCGTTCACAAACTACAGTGAATATATCTCCGGTTCTTTTGCTTTAAAGAAAGGTAAATACAGACGGATCAATTTAACTTATTAATTACTTCCAACAGTTCTTCCGGAACATCCAGCTCCATTCGAAGCAGTGTTGAAGCGTGAGTTTTCCCCTGTGCATCCAGTTTTAGAGATACGGTACCACCTCCCCCTAAACTTTCATTTAATATAAAGTTAAGAGCTCCAATATTTGGCATTTCATATCTCTCAACCTCTCCTTTACATATATTTTTCATGTAATCCTTCACCCTTTCTACCGTTAAAGTCTCCTTCAAGAAGGGATAAATTTTAGGGTGGCGCGCTATAATTCCAACGTTACTTCCATTCCCTTTATCACCACTTCTGCCGTGGGCAATCTCAATTAATTTTACTTTCTTCATAATCTTCTTTAAAACGATTTTTTATCATTAAAAAAATTAATCTATAACCTCACCGATCACAAACATCTCTTCTCCCAATTCACCGGATATCTTTTTAATCTCTGTAACGGACGTTTCTGAACAAACAGTTATAAGGCCTATTCCTAAATTAAACGTAGCCCTCATATCCTCTTCCGGAACTTGACCGGTTTTTTGGATGAGTTTAAAAATATTAGGCCGGGACCAGCTATTCCAATCTATGGATAATTTCAAACCATCCGGTAAAATTCTCTTGGTATTACCAACGATTCCTCCCCCGGTAATATGTGAAAATCCATTTACCCCTTTAATATCTTTTAAGTTGGTTATTAATTGAAGGTAGGATTTATGAACAGATAATAGTTCATCACCGATGGTTTGATTTAATTCATCCGGTTGATCGTTGATATCATATCGGCTAAAAAGAACTTTTCTGGCTAAAGAGTACCCATTTGTATGGAGTCCGCTGCTTTTAAAACCAACTAACAGATCTCCCTTTTTAATATTTTGTCCTGTGATTAACTGATCCCGGCCTACAACACCAACCACAGTACCGGCCAGATCAAATTCCCCTTCTTTGTAAATATCAGGCATTTCAGCCGTTTCACCTCCAATTAAGGCAACACCATTCTCTTTACAGGCAATTGAAAAACCTTTAATTACATCATATCCAATCTGTTGATCTAATTTACCGGTTGAAAAATAGTCCAGAAAAAAAAGTGGCTGAGCACCACATACGGCAATATCATTTACGCAGTGATTAACCAGATCCTGGCCAACGGTATCGTACTTTCCGGCTTTAAATGCTACAATAAGTTTTGTCCCGACACCATCCACACTGCTTACTAATACCGGTTCTTTTAATCCTTTAAAGTCAGCCGAAAAGAGTCCGCCAAATCCACCAATGTTTGATAAAACATTTGCATTATGTGTCTCTTTAACCACATCTTTAATAGAGTTAACCAGATCTTCACCTGCTTTAATATCTACTCCTGAATCTTTGTAAGTAAATTTTTTATCTGACACGATAAACGGTTTTGTATGAGTTTTTTTGATTACATAAATATAGAAAGAATCAAACTTCTCTTTTTAGAATAATTAAGAAGGTTATCCACAGGGTTTAACGATAAGTATTAGATTAATATATTTTGTTTATAGTAGTAGGAGGGTGTGGATATGTTTATAACTAAGTTGTTCTTTTTAATATTTTAAATTTAAGAGGTTTGTTAATAACATTGTTTATAATTATTTATTAAAAAACAATAAGTTACACCTTTAAAAAATTAGTTCTTCACATTTTATATTATTTACACCTATAGAGGGTAGAAAATTTATTAACAGGAAGAGTTATTCTTTTTTAGTGTTGATAAAGATTTTTAAATGTGTATTGATGTGGATAGTTTTTGTAAATAGGAATAAAATAAAGTTGTGAACAAGATATAGTCGGTTTATCCACAAGTTTGTACACATATGAGAATAGTGATTCAAAGAGTTAAAAATGCATCTGTGAGAGTGGATGGGAATGTATCCGGAGCCATTCAACAGGGTCTTTTATTACTGGTTGGAATTCATGAATCAGATTCAGAAGATGAATTAGATTGGTGCTGCAGAAAAATACCAAAACTTCGGATTTTTAATGACAGTGAAGGTAAAATGAACTTATCACTGGAGGATATTAATGGGGAGATATTGGTTGTATCACAGTTTACTCTATATGGGAATATGAAAAAAGGAACCCGGCCGAGTTTTATAGAGGCTGCAAAACCGGATGTGGCTGAGAAACTATATAACCAAATGATTAAAAAATTAGAAACAACGGGGTTGAAAGTTGCATCCGGTGAGTTTGGAGCGATGATGGAAGTGGATTTTATAAATGATGGGCCGGTCACTTTAGTTATGGATCGCTAATGGCACTCTGTTTTCTATTTATTGATGGTATTGGTATAGGAGAGCGAAGTTCATCAAATCCACTATCAAACAGTGATCTTAAATCATTCTCATATTTTACCGGATCGAATGGGTTTGATTCTCTTTGTGAAGAGAGGATGGAAGAGAAGACCTTATTTAAAAAAATTGATGCGAATCTGGACGTTGAAGGATTGCCTCAAAGCGGAACCGGTCAGACAACACTTTTTACCGGAGAGAATGCTTCAAAAGTAATTGGAAAACATTTTGGCCCCTACCCGCACTCCGGGATAAAGCCTCTTTTAAAAGAAAAGAGTCTGTTTCACAAAGCGATAGAACTTGGAAAAAATCCTCATTTTATAAATGCGTATCCCGATATATTTTTTAAAAAATCAACAAAAAGAGATCGATGGAGCTGTACCACTCTAATGACTAAATCAGCCGGATTGAGATTAAACAGGCTTAAGGATGTAATAGAGGGGAATGCAATTACCGCTGAAATAACTCAATCGGTATGGAGATCCAGATTGAACCTGGATGTTCCGGAGATTAAGCCCGAAGAAGCATCCGGGAGAGTGCTGCAATCTTTAGAAAAGCATGACTTGGTTCTGTATGAGTACTATTTAACGGATAAAGCGGGCCATGAGCAGAGCAGAGAGATGGCGGATCAGGTTCTATCGGTTTTGGATCAATTTATATGGGGAATCATGCAGGGGTTAAGCAGGGAGGATACTTTAGTGATTACCAGTGATCATGGAAATTTAGAAGATCTAACCGTAAAGACTCACACCCGAAACCCGGTGCCCCTGTTTGTAATGGGTCAGGCACATGACTTTCAATCGGTTCGCAGTATACAGGATGTGACGCCTGCGATACTGGATGTGATGAGGCGGTCAGGATAGTGAATTAACAATTCGTTCAAAGATCTCATCCACGCTGCCGACACCATCAATTTCATTTACAATCCCTTGTTTCTGATAGTGGTTTAAAACCGGCTCGGTCTCTTCCCGATATACCTTTAAGCGGGTCTTAATCTTTTCCGGAGTATCATCAGAGCGGCCTTCTCCCCGGCTTAAAATGCGGTTTATCAGCTCATCTTCCGGGACGGTTAGGGTGATAAAAGCATCTACTTTTTCTCCACTACTTCTAAAGAAATTATCCAGCGCTTCGGCCTGGCTAACCGTTCTTGGGAATCCATCCAGGATCACTCCTTTTGAATAACGTTTTTTTTGTAATTCATCCAGGACCAGCTCAATCACTGTTTCATCCGGAACAAGCTGACCGGAATCGAGGATGGATGTCACCTTTTTTCCCAAAGGGGTTTTATTTTTGATATTCTCCCTGAAAATATTTCCTGTTGATAGATGAGGTAATTGATAATGAGTAATCAATTTATCTGCTTGAGTACCCTTACCGGCTCCCGGCGGACCAAATAGGATGATATTCATATCTGATGAATTTTATTTAATAAACGGCTGAAAGAGCGGTTCAATCATTTAGTTGAGCAATACTGAGCTATCAAATAAAACCATTGGCCGGGGTTAAACCGACCGATTATGGCTCTATGACAACAGGCCAATCAATGAAATATTGAAAGGATCCGGATCAGAATTGTTATTTAAGATAAAGCAGGCGATGGTTATAAACATCGCCCGAAGAGAATATTACGACTCTTTTTTTGTTGTATTATCCTTATTAGAAACCTCTTTATCCTGAATACGTGCAGATTTTCCTCGTCTTTCGCGCAGATAGAAAAGTTTTGAACGCCTTACTTTACCGCGTTTTTTAACTTCAATTTTTGCGATAAATGGTGAGTAGAGTGGAAAGATACGTTCAACGCCCACACTTCCGGACATTTTTCTAACAATAAAAGTTTTGTTTGCGCCACTTCCGCGCTCATTTATAACAACACCTTGATATTGCTGAATACGCTCTTTTTCCCCTTCACGAACGCGATAATGGACATTTACGGTGTCTCCGGCTGTAAATTCCGGGAGATCGTCATGTACAACGGTCTGTTCAATTAGTTTTAATTTATCCATGTTATTAGTGTCCTCGTTACTGGGCTTTAGTTATTCTTATTAAAATTTTTATATAAATCGGGTCTTCTCAGTTTTGTGCGCTCTTCAGATATTGATGAGCGCCATTCTTTAATTTTTTTATGATCACCTGACAATAAAATCTCCGGTACTTTTAATCCTCTGAATTCCGGAGGCCTGGTATACACCGGCGCGTCCAGAAGATCGTCCTGAAACGAATCGGATAGTGCGCTTTCCGCATCTCCCAATACACCGGGAATTAGCCGGATGATCGCATCTGCCATCATCAACACCGGAAGTTCACCGCCGGAAAGGACTACGTCGCCAATCGAAAACTCTTTGGTTATCAACTCATCTCTGACCCTTTGATCAACCCCTTTATAGTGACCGCAAAGAAAAATCAGATTCTTCTGTATGGATAATCGATTTGCGTGATTCTGTTCAAATCGTTCACCATCGGGAGATGTAAAGATGATTTCATCATAATCTCTTTCAGAAGTCAGCTTATCAATACAATCAAAAATGGGTTGTGGTGATAAAACCATTCCGGATCCACCGCCATACGGATAGTCATCTATTTTCCGGTGTTTATCGGTTGAATAGTCCCGAAGGTCATGAATATACACTTTAACGAGAGCCTTGTTTTGGGCCCGCCCAACAATACTGTGGTTAAGCGGACTTTCCAGCAAATCCGGTACTGCCGATAGAATATCAATTCTAAGCATTTAACCTAATCCTCCAGAAGCTGATCGAGATTTTTACAAACCAGAACATGTTGATCATGATCTGTCAGTTCGATGTACTCATCAACCAACGGAATTAACATTGTCCCGGCATCAACCTTCACTTCAAGAATAGGGTGAGCGGGATTATCCATTATATCCAGGACCACTCCGAAATCATCATCCAGATATCGAATTGTATATCCGATAACAGAGTCATCTGTTTCGATTGCCGGCTGAAGGTCATTGAGATATCTGCTATCAATAAAGAGAAGTCTGTTTTGAGCCTCTTCAGCACTCGCACGGTCGGTAATCATATCAAATTTTACAAAGAACGATTGTTGGTTTCTTTTTGATTCGATATGCAGATTTTGAATCCGCACGGGAACCAAGTCTGATCGGGAGTCTCTTATATACAAGAGATCTGTTTGATCAAACAAACCTTCCAAAAAAATATCATTTGGCATAAAGCGGACAACACCATCGAGTCCGCGGGGCCTGCCAATACGGCCAATTTCAACAAACCGGTTATGAGTATTGTTTACCATTACCGGGCTGCTATTATTTATTCTTCTTGTTTGCTTTCCCAGGCACGCTGAACGGTTACACGCTCTTCATCTTTGGGAACAAACCCTTCCAGTTCATCTACTGAACTGTTTTTAATGTGGTCGATCGCTTCCGTTGCGTTCATGTCTGTAGAAACTTGTCCGGCTTTGGCGTCTTCTTCATCCGCTTTTGCTTCAGCTTTGGGCTCTTCTGGAGCCTCCTCTTTTTCTTCTGCTACAGGCTTCTCGGCTTCAACAGCTTCTTTTTCCTCAGCCTTTGCTTCCGGCTGGGCTTCTTCTTTAGCCTCAGCTGTTTCAGCGGCTTCATCCGTTTCTGCTTTGGCTTCTACTTCTTCCGTCTCGGCAGTTGCCTCTGTTTTTTCTTCAGCTTCAGGCTGTTCTGCCTCATCCGTTTCTTCTTCCTTCGCTTCAGCTTCTACTTCAGCAGTTTCTTCACCAGTTGCTTCTACAGCCTCTGCATCCTCATCCGATTCTTCCCCGGCCTCAGCTTTCGCTTCAGCTTCTTTTTTCTTCTCGAGGGCTTTTGCGGCGGCGGCAGCTTTTTCTTCCAGCTGTTTTTTAAATTCTTGCTCTTCGGCTTTTAGCTGAGCTCTTTGCTGCTCTCTTTTATTCAGCTCTTTATCATCCGTTTTTGCTTCACGGGCAGCTCTCCACTCATCGAGGGCAGCTTGAATCTCTTCTTCTGATTTTCCCCAACGCTCGAGGTGCATTTTGTAGAGGATTCCTTCCTTCTTCAGAATACTTCGAACCGTATCACTGGGTTGTGCACCAATTTTTAACCAGTGGATTATTCTTTCTTCATCATAAGTGAGTTCCTGATTTTCACTTACATTATCAAAACGTCCGAGACGCTCGATGATCCGTCCATCGCGTGGTGAACGGCTGTCTGCAACCACAATGTGATAAAAGGGTCGCTTTTTTCTTCCTTTTCTTTGTAAACGTAACTTAATCAATGGCTTGTACCTGTATGTTTATGTTTTGTATAAATTTGTACTTCGGTTTCATTCTTTAATAAATAGGGTTATCGGCCGAGGGGCAGGTTTTTTAATCCTTCCATCGCGCGGCCCATTTTCCCCATTTTACTCATGGTCTTCATCATCTTTTTCATCTGATCAAACTGCTTGATCAATTCGTTGATTTCACGAACAGTGGTTCCGGAACCTTTTGCAATTCTCCGTCGCCGAGCTCCATTCAGAAGATCGGGGTTTTCACGCTCTTCCGGGGTCATGGAGTTAATGATTGCTTCGATCGGCTTGAATGTATCTTCACTCAGGTCGGCATCTTTAACAGCTTTATTGGCGCCGGGAATCATGCCAACCAGATCAGAGATACTGCCCATTTTTTTAATCTTCTGAATTTGCTCGTAAAAATCTACCAGATCGAATTTATCAGAACGGATTTTTTTCTGAAGGGCTTCTGCCTGTTTTTCATCAAACTCAGATTGTGCTTTCTCCACCAGAGAAACCACATCACCCATTCCAAGAATACGCTGTGCAAGCCTGTCCGGATAAAAAGGTGAAAGAGCATCCAGTTTTTCACCGGTACTCATAAATTTAATCGGTTTCTGAACCACATTTCGGATCGACAGTGCCGCACCGCCCCTGGTATCCCCGTCCATCTTAGTCAGAACCACTCCATCAAAATTGATGGTATCATTAAATGCCTTTGCGGTATTGACGGCATCCTGGCCGGTCATGGCATCTACAACAAATAAAATTTCATTTGGGCTGACCGCTTTTTTAATCTCTGCAACTTCAGCCATCATTTTTTCATCGACGTGCATGCGTCCGGCCGTATCGATGATAACGGTGTCCAGAGCCAGGCTTTTTGCCATGGCAACCGCTTCTTTTGCCACACGAACAGGATCTTTCTGCTCGATAGAATAAACAGGAACGTTAATTTCTGCAGCGAGAGTTTTTAACTGATTAACCGCTGCCGGCCGGTATACATCTGCCGCCGCAATGATCGGATTGCGGTTATTCTCTTTTTTCAGATAGCGGGCAAGTTTTGCCGCGAACGTTGTTTTACCCGAACCCTGGAGTCCTGCAATTAAAATTACAGTCGGTGGAATATTTGAAACAGCAAGATCGGTGCGTTCTTCGCCCAGCATCTTAACCATCTCATCATAGACAATTTTTGTAAACTGCTGACCCGGATTTACACTGGTCAGAACATCAGAACCCATTACCCGTTCTTTAATATCGTTGGTAAACTGGCGGGCAACTTCGAGGTTAACATCCGCATCCAGAAGGGCCCTGCGTATTTCACGCACGGTTTCAGCGATGTTCACATCGGTTATTCGTGACTGTCCCTTTAGGGACTGTACGGCTGATTCTATTTTGGAAGACAAATCTTCAAACATTACACAGTCGGTAATCGGTTACTAATAATAAAATAATGCAGAGTCTCAAAAATTACGGCTATTCCAAGGAATTATCAACATCAATGTGGATAATTTATTTACTGTCATCAACCGCCTCCCGGATAAGCCGGAAATTCAGCTCCGGGGGACGGTTTTTGATAACAAATTCAGATGTGCTAAAAGCTGAAAAGAATACTATTGATTATAGATCTTTTTCAGGCTCGGTAATTATTTTATTGTGACAGTACCAAATTCCCATTCATTCCGGGGTGGAAAGAGCAGATATAGTCGGCAAGAGATGCTGCGAGGGATTCAGTGAGCGTAAAAGTGATCGAATCTCCATTTTCGACAACATTTACGTCGCTATCACTGTCAAACTGTCCGGCAGCGTTGCTCTGTCCAAATAGTTTTTCACGATCCCCATTTCTAAAATCCAGAGGGTGGCTACTCGCGCCAGCCTGATTAACAAAGGTATATCTGCCGCCTGCCGTTAATGTAATGGATGGATTTGCCGTTCCTGTTTCAGCAGAAATACCGTCTCCGTCGATGCGGGATACCGTATACGATTGTGCCCCATTATTCTCCAGAACAACGGTACCGCTCAATAATTCATCTTCATCATCCATTGCGCCGGTGTTTGTACTGGTACAGGATATAAACATGAAAAGAGTAAGGATGATTGCAATTAGGGTTGATAGTTTTTGAAGTGTTGATTTATGCATAGTGCGTCAAATTTTTTATGTGTCTGATAAATGTATTTAAATGTTTGTTGCTTCTGGTTGACAATACGCAAGGCATGGTTGATCGGATGGGTACATATCTGAATCAACATTTGAAAAATTTCTTCCGGGGCAATCCAATCCAATTCAAATGTTACTTCGTACTGTCGGGTGAGAAAGCAGTGATAGCAGATCAATGCTGATCTGAAAACTATTCACTATTAAACAGTTAAATAAATATCAAACCAATGAATTCAATGAAAAATTTTACAAAGTGGTTATTACTACTGACCCTATCTTTTACACTATCCCTTACAGCATGCAGTGATGATTCTGACATGATGAGCGGGATGGATGAATTAGAATCCGCAACATTCAATTATGCTTTTAATGAAGGGCAGTTATTAGGAGAGGTTAGCACCGCATATCGCGGAGAGCACGAAAGAAATCTCTCTGCTGAACTTAGCATCGAGGAGATGGACAACGGAAACGCAGCCGTTACCATCACACTAATGAATACGATTGAAGGCGAAAATTATCCGGTTCATGTGCATGATGCAGCCGACCCGGCCAGCACTCCAAACGGAACTCCCTATAACGAAACACCCAATAGTGGCGTTTTTGCAGGGGCAATTTCCGGTAATGGCGGCACGGTAAGCAGCACAAACAATACTGAAATTGCATACGCTCAGCTTGTAAATCAATATGAAGGGTTTTTCGTAGTGCATGATCCGACACAGGATATCAGTACCGTGGATCTATCAACCTATCTGGTCCTGGGTGTATTTGGCCAGGATCTGGAAGCCGGTGAATCAAGTTTGCGATCTGCAACCTATGAATACGCTTTTAACGAAGGGCAGGCACTGGGAAACAGTGAAACAGCCTATGACGGTGACCATCCAAGAAATCTATCCGCTACCCTGACGATTGAAGAGAAAGGAACCGGGGAATCAACGGTCACCGTTACCCTGAATAATACAATTGACGGGTTAGACTATGCGGTACATTCACATGATGCAGCCGATCCGGCGACAACACCAAATGGTACACCCTACAATGAAACGCCAAACGGAGATGTATTTGCGGGCGCTATTACAGGGAACGGTGAATCAGTCAGTGCTTCAAACGAATCGCCGATCTCATTTGTGGAATTGACAGAGGAGTATCAAGCATTTTTTGTCGTGCATGATCCGACACAGGATATCAGTACGACAGACCTGACGACCTATCTGGTACTGGGCACATTTGCTGCGGATCTGGAAGCCGGTGAGCCGAATTTAAGCGCTCAAACATTTGAGTATAGCTTTAATGAAGGGCAATTGCTGGATGATGAGGATACTGCCTACGAAGGTGATCATGAAAGAACATTATCAGCGACAATGCTGGTAGAAGAGCTGATTGATGGCCGTGCTAAAATAACAGTCACCCTTAATAACACAATAGACGGTGTTGATTATCCGGTGCATTCACATGATGCAGCCGATCCGAATACAACTCCAAACGGAACGCCATACAATGAGACTCCGAATGGGGATGTTTTTGCAGGAGCGATTGCGGGTAACGGCGGGACAGCCTCCTCTTCCAACGAAACAGAGGAGATTACCTATCGTGAATTGATCAACGACTATGAAGGATTCTTTGTGGTGCATGATCCCACGCAAGAGATTAGCACGACAGACCTGACGACCTATTTGATCTTAGGTAAGACAGCGAGATAGTACACTCATAGTGCTTATATAAAATAGTGCTTTCATAAAAAAAGCCGGGTATGATATGCCCGGCTTTTTATTTTTATCCTTCATACTCCCAATTGTGCACCTTCAACCAATTCCTGCCCTCCTCAGCTAAGTCTGTAGATCTGTAAACGATCATATCCTGCATCTCTGTACCTAAGCACACCCGAACCCATGAACCTTAAACCATGAGATCCTGAAATAAATTCATGATGACGGTTTGAATGAGTAATTTTGTTGCCCTAAGACATCAAATCACAAATTTTTTTGTAACAAAAGGGCGTTTGATGTATTCTATATAAAGAGAGACGTTATTTATAAATCATCTGTATGTTTACAGGCCATAATCTGAATGATATGGATCACTCAAAGCTCACATCTTTATATAAAACGATTCCTATCGTTGTTTTAATAGGGCTATTTGCCTTGTTAGCCGGCACATCTCCACCCATGGAAAACCATCCTTTTACCGGGCATTATTATGTGCATGGATCGAAGATCATATCAACCGGCGGTTGGCTCGGTTCAGACTACACGGTTATCGATACGGTCTATTTTGCTTCTGTAGTCACAGTTAAATACATGGAGGATATGACCGATACACTGCACTTTTTTGGTCTGCCCGGTGCGGATGAAGGGGAGAGAAGAATCTATAGTGGAAGACATAATAATAGTTATATAGGTGGAATCGTTTCGTATAACGATTCTGATTATAATAGGGTATATGGATCCTTATCAAATGAAATCTTTGAGATAAACTATACTCGGCCCAGTGGCCGCTTTATCGCGAACGGTAACATTTCTTATAACACTATAGAGCTTCAAGGTGAATTTTTATATAGAGGGAATAAGGCGGAGTATGAACTTGTCGGAGAGAAAATTGAGTACATGCAATGAAACGAAGCTATGAATAATATTAAAAACCTGTTTCCACTGTTATTATTAATGCCCCTGGTATGGGGTTGTGTGGATTCCGATGAACCTGAAATTGAGGATACGGTATCCGGGATTTATTATTTATATGGCCCCAGAACAACTGTGGAAGATCCATGTACCCGCTGTTCGGCAGATCAGGATTCTTTACTGGAATACATCTCTTTTTCCATAATCGCAAGGCTGGATCACGATAACCGGGAGCGTATTCAGCTATATGGAGTTCAGGGTGCAGATACAGGGGAGTTTGGGAAGCGGGTGTATCCGGATTGCACTTATTCAGAGGATTGTAAGGTATTCGGATATGTTGTTCCCAGTGGAGAATTTGTAGTGAACGGAGGAGCATTTGAGATCGATATTGAAAACAATGGCCGGCGGTTTCAGGCTACAGGATCTCTTGGCACTTCAACCATTGATCTGAAGGGACAATACAGCTACGAAGATATCACAATCGATTACGACCTGAACGGAAAGAGGGTATACTTACCATTGGATTAGGATGGTTTTGGCGGTTACTGTCCAAGCAGGAACATGTCGCCGGTCGGCTGTGGCACTCCGCCTTTGGGCTCAAGTGTGACCGCAAAGGCGTTGGATACCGGTGACGGTTCTTCCAGATTCTCTACCTGGAAAAAGAGATCATTTGCAGATTGATCAAAATTAAATACACCGGCGCTGATTGGATTTTCTCCGTCCTTGATTAACCAAAGCTGGTAATCTCTATTCTCATCCGGAGCCGGGAGATTGGCGAGTTGCAGTACGGCCTGACGATTTTCAGGATCCCATAATATTTTTCCATAACCATCCGGACTTGGATCGAGTCCACCCATCATCACCAGTTTCACTTCCCTGGCAGCCAGAACATCAAGCAGACGATCTTGCCTTTCCATTTCACTCTGAAGTTCTGTGATTACAGCTTCCTGTTCAGAAACCCGATCGGTTAGATCTGCATTCATCCAGGCAAGTGTAAGCGAGCCAATTAAAAAGAGAGCAGCTGCCGCTTTATAGGCCCATAATGGAATAATTCGTCCGGCCACTTTGTCATCGGAGCCCTGAGTGCTTCCTAAGGGTTTTTTCCTGGAAGCTAAATCTGCGAATAATTTTTCCTCAACACTTGCAGAAGGGGCAACAGGCTCCGTCATGAGTGGAAACTCATCACGCACCCTTTCCATCTTCGCCAAAAGATCTCTCTGCTCCGGCGAAGCATTTTTGAGCATATTCTCAAACTCTTTTACCTCCTCATCCGAGAGGGCGTCGAGAACGTACCCCGCGCAAAGCGCTTCAAAATCGTTATGTTCTTTTTCTTTATTCATTATAATTCCTCAGTAACCAACATCTCCTTTAATTTAATCATCCCTTGACGCATACGGTACTTAACCGTTCCAAGCGGGATATCCATTGTATCGGATATTTCTGACTGACTGAGTCCCTTAAAATATGAAACGTACAATACCTCTCTTTCTTTCTTATCCAACCTCTGCAGCGCGTCACGAAGAATGGACGCACGCTCGGATAATTCAAGATTTTCATGAGGGTTATTTCCGTCACTAACAGGAGTTAATGTAAAGTCATTGATGATGTGATCTTCCTTCCCGGCATCTTTAAAAGCCCTGGAACGGGTTCGATCGATCGCTTTATTGCGAGTCATCGTCACTAAAAAACTATATACATTCCCTCTGCCAGCATCAAATTTATCGGCTTTTTCCCAAGCCTGTGTAAATACTTCTTGCAGGCAATCTTCAGCTTCTTCCCTGTTTTTTAATACAGACAAAATCATACCAAACAGCAAATTCTTGTACTTGGCATAGAGCTTCCGCATCGCCTCCACATCCCCTTTTTGGATGCGGTACATCCACTCTCTCTCCTCATCTTCAGAATAGAGAGCGAATCCCAGTAAATAAAGTATCCAATAAAATATCACTGTCTGATAGTATATACGTAAGTGAAGGCAGGACGGATGGTGCTGCACGTTTCTTAATATCTAAAACATATCTCAAAAAACGATTTAAGACAAAAAAAGATGAAATAATTTATCAAAAGCCGTTAAGCCGGTGCATATGAACAAAATCAAACTCTTAGCGAACAACCTGAAATTAAACTGAGGATCATTTTTAATAAGATATGGCGTTGTATAACCGTTAAGAAAGTGTTCCGTTTCCTGGGTAAATCTGAAATTTTACAAAATGGTTACAACCATCTGAACGCAGTTTAGTTACGTATAGTTAATCAGACACGAAAATTAGTACGAACATAATAACACTTAAAAGGGGCATTCAGTGAAAAAAGAAGTTGATATAAATCCATATTCAAGGAAACAATTTTTAAAAACGGCAGGCTCAACAGCCCTTTTTGCAACTCTGGGGATTGGGTTCGTTGGATGCAGTGATAGTTCAATGGATGCAATAAGCAGTGAACCATCCATGAGGCCGGGCAGTGACGCAATCACCATTTCAAATAATGGAAACAAAATTGAAATTGATCTGAATGATGATTCCGTATCGGGATTACGATCTGAAGGGGGATGGTTACTCGTTGATGATGCACGAACACTTGTCGTGAATGTAGGAGACAATGTCATAAGGGCATTCACAAGTGTTTGCACGCACCAACAATGCTTTAGAGATTGGAGGTTTAGCAATTCACTATTTGAGTGTACCTGCCATGGGTCACGATTTAACACGAGCGGAGAAGTAGTGAGGGGGCCCGCAACAAGAGATCTTGCCGAATTTACAGTAGTCATTGAGAACAATACCGTGACGATCACTAAATAATAGAATCAAGACCAGCCATTATGAAAAAATCAATATTGTTATTTACAACACTGATATTCGCAGCCGGTTCATTTATCACGGAGCGGGCAACAGCACAAAAATATATGGCGGATGACGGTTATGTGGAGTTTATCTCAACAGCTCCCCTTTTAGAATTTAAAGGGGTGAGCGAAAACCTGACCGGCCTGATCAACCTGGACACAAACATGGTTGATTTTTATGTTGATTTGAATACATTGGAGACAGGTATTCAGCGGCGCGACAGAGATATGAGGAATAGCTATCTGGAGACGGATAAATTTCCATTCGCTGAGTTTACCGGAGAATTGATTTCAGAGTTTGACCCGAATCTTCAAGAAAAACAGGAAGCAAGGGTGAGAGGCATGTTTAAAATCCACGGAGTGGAAAGAGAAATAGAAGTAACGGGGACTCTTGAGCCGGATGGAGAGTCACTTCAATTAGAAGCCGGGTGGACGGTGCTGTTGGCAGATTATAATATTGACAGGCCGGGAGTACTCTTTTATGAATTGGCTGAAGAGCAAACAGTCAATATTTCAATTCAACTTGTTAAAACAGATAATTAATCAGGCAAAGTCATGAAAAAAACGCAACGAACACTATTTACACTCCTATTTTTAATGATTTTTCCGAACCTCCTGATGGCCCAGCTGGAAAGAGAGCGGGTTGTGACGGATCAGCCGGAAGAGCTTATTTTTATGGCTCCCAGAAATATAAACCTCTATACAGTAGAACCGCTATCAAAAGGCGAGTTGCACTACTCTATTATGCACACATTTGGGGAAGTAAGCGGCGGAGTGAGTGAACTCTGGGGTATTGATCAGGGCGCCAATGTACGGTTTAGTTTTGAGTATGGTTTTGGGGATGAGTTTTCGGTTGGATTTGGACGATCGAGCATGGATAAGGTGTACGACATATCATCCCGATATTCTTTGGTGCGACAGATGCAGAGTGGCGGGAGTCCGGTGTCGGTCACCGTTATACCTTCAATAGGAATAACAACCGGGAGTTATGGTTTTCTGAATGTCGATTATACTTTTTCGGATCGGCTCAATTTCAATCTGGCCACTCCGATTGCGAGAAAAATGAGTGATGATCTAAGTCTTCAGATCGTACCCATGATCACCCATTTCAACCGGGTAGGCTTTGAGCTGAGTGTTGCCGATCCTGCTGTAAATACCTATTACAGTGTAGGAGTTGGAGGGCGATATAAAGTTGCTCCCAGAACAGCTGTTACATTTCAATATATCCCGCCGTTAACCGATGCTGAAAATCTGGATCACAACATCGGTATCGGTATTGATATCGAGACGGGTGGACATGTTTTTCAGATGTTCTTTACTACGTCCAGAGCACTGAATGAGTCTTATTTAGTTTCAAGTAATAATGGTGATTTCTTTGACGGGGGATATCGGTTCGGATTTAATATCAATCGGCTTTTCAGGATTAAATAAGGGGCAGGGTGCTCAACTTCGCCGAGGCTTCGTAGAGCAGGCAGGTTAGGGTGCAGGGGGGTGTTCATTAAGGCAAATCAACTCTCTACGAAAAACCCTACGACACATCACTCATTCAACCCGTCATCCTGAATTTATTTCAGGATCTCAAGATGAATCTTGCAAAGGGACAAGGAAATAGTTTCTCAACAGGTCGCATTATGATGCATTTTGCCGGAGATTGGGTATGGTGGCAGTGGCTGATGGATCTCTATTCCGGATTATAAAGTGAAAAACTTCAGCTACTTTCTCTTCGCTTTTCACTTTAACCGTTGAAGGTGTTATTTTCAGGCAGAGTCTATTGATAACAACTAAACGAACTTAATTATGTCTGAAGAGAAAGGGTACGGTTTACTAAAAGGGAAAAAGGGAATCATTTTTGGGGCACTGGATGATCGAAGTATTGCCTGGAGAATTGCATTAGCCTGTAAACGGGAAGGAGCCGACTTTGTGCTTTCGAATGCACCTATCGCCTTGCGACTGGGTGCGCTAAATGCCCTATCCGAAGAGACGGGAGCCCCCATCTTCCCATGTGATGTAAGTAATGATGAGGATGTTGAGAAACTCATGGCTCAAACAAAAGAGGCTTTGGGAAGTGTAGACTTTATTCTTCATGCCATTGGAATGTCACCCAATATCCGTAAGAAGAAAGATTACAACGACCTCAACTACGCATGGCTGAATCAGACATTGGATATATCAGCGATATCGCTGCACAGGGTTTTGAATCATGCAGAAAAAGCGGAAATTTTGAACGACGGAGGAAGTGTTGTAGCCCTTACCTATATCGGAGCACAGCGTATCTTTTCAAAGTATTCAGACATGAATGATGCGAAAGCATTGCTCGAGAGCATCGCCAGAAATTATGGAAGCCGTCTTGCAAAACGGGGCATTCGTGTAAATACGGTATCCCAGGCGCCTACAAAAACATCTGCCGGCACAGGCATCAAAGGATTTGACGGTATGTACACTTTTGCAGATATGATCGCTCCGCTTGGAAATCCATCTGCGGATGAATGTGCTGACTATTGTGTCACTCTTTTCTCCGATCTTACCCGAAAAGTGACGATGCAAAACTTATATCATGACGGTGGATTTGTAACGTCCGGCATTTCAGAAGAGATGATTGAAGGGCTGAACAAACTTTACGGCGATAAAGAGGAGTAGGGCGGCAGTGGCCGGCTACGATGTTACCGGAACAGAATGATCCTTTTAATTTCGTCAGAATTAGTAAAGAGTTTAATTTTTAAACGGATCCGGATATGGTTAAAAAAATATTAGGAATCGACCCCGGGTCAAGAGCCACCGGTTATGCAATTCTTGTTCAGGAGAACACTGCCTACCGGGTGGATGTCTGTGATGTGCTTCGCATGGACCACATGGAGGATCACACCGAAAGGCTGCAATTTATATTTGATGAGATTACCCGCCTGATCCGCCATCACCGGCCGGATGAGTGTGCTATTGAAACACCCATTTATGGCATTGACCCATTGGCGATGTTAAAATTGGGGAGAGCACAGGCGGCTGCCATTTTAGCCATCACCAACGAGGGACTTACAGCATCTGAATACTATCCAAAAGTGGTCAAGAAAGCGATTACCGGAAACGGAAATGCCGGCAAACAGCAGGTGGCATTTATGCTTGATAAGATGATGAAGATGCCGGAAGGGAAACTATCGCAGGATGCAACGGATGCACTGGCAGTCGCCTGGTGTCATATCACACACTCTACCCCGGGTCAGCCGAAAACAATCAAAAAAACACATCAAAACAACAGTAAATCGAGCTGGGCGCAGTTTATACAAGAGAATCCGGATCGGGTAAAAGGGGGATTATAATTGTCGGGAAAAAAATTAAAATGAAAGCAGGGCAACCATGAGCATGATATCATATTTAAAAGGGGAATTAGCCTGGAAGGGACAGGATCGTTGTGTGATCGATGTTGGAGGCGTGGGTTATGAAGTGGAGATTTCTGCACAGACACTGGATAAATTACCGGCTGCAGAGAGTGAGCTAAAACTGCTGATCTATCACCATATCACCGATAATGATCAGCGGCTGTTCGGTTTTGTAAGTGGGAAAGAGAAAAATTTGTTTGAGCGGCTGATCACCGTAAAAGGAATTGGGCCCAAACTGGCCCTGACTATTTTATCCGGATTGCCGGCGAATGTGCTGATGGAAGCGATTGTAATGCAGGATACCTCATCATTGTCATCGATCTCAGGGATTGGCAAGAAAACGGCAGAACGAATGGTACTGGAACTAAAGGATAAACTTTTTGATGAAACACAGCCATCCGTGGTCACGGGAAGTTCACAAAGCAGAAGCAAAAGAGAAGAGGCCGCATCGGCATTGGAAGCCCTTGGGTTCAGTAAGAGAGATTCCGGCAGGGTTGTGAATCAAATTACCGGTAAAGACCCGGATGCATCCATCTCAGACATTGTGAAACAGGCACTTGCAGAACTGAAATGATAACATTGGCTTAACATGCAATCATTACCTTTCTACAGAAAGCAAGCATGATTAAGGATTGGCATAATCCTGTTAAATCGAAAATAAACAAACAGTTTTGGCTAAAAAAAAGATTTTGGTTGTTGATGACGAGCAGGATCTGCTCGATCTGATAGAGTACAATCTGAGAAAAGAGGGATATGACGTCGTAAAAGCAGAAAATGGCGAGACCGGAATTGAGCTTGCCAAGCAAGAGAATCCTAATTTGGTACTTCTGGATATAATGATGCCAAACATGGATGGCCTTGAGGTTTGTGAGTTGATGAGAAAAGACCCCAATCTCAAGCATATTCCGATCATATTTCTGACAGCCCGAAGCGATGAAAAGACGGAAGTTGAAGGGCTAAACAAAGGGGCTGACGATTTTATTACAAAACCGATCAGTACAACCAAATTGATCTCCAGAATCAAAGCGGTATTGCGGCGAATTGATGAAAATGAACAGCAAGTTCAGGTACTCACGGTTCATGATCTGGAAATTGATAAAGACAGATATGTAGTAACGCGCGGTGAGGAGGAGTTTCAGTTGCCCAGAAAAGAGTTTGAGCTTCTCTATTATTTAGCGAGAAAAAGGGGGAAAGTCAGGGATCGGCAAACTCTATTAAATAAAGTTTGGGGAGATAACATCTATGTAGTGGATCGAACCGTTGATGTTCACGTAAGAAAAATCAGAGAAAAACTTGGAGATCACTATATTGAGACAATTAAAGGTGTTGGTTACAGATTTAAAGAATAAGCTTTAATTTTTTCTCAATTAAAATCTACTCTTCCATATCATTCAGAATCGCTCTGCCGGCATCACTTCTGATTACGCTGGCGATGATCATTGGCCTATACTTCGCTACAGAGGGAAGGTTGAATGCAATCTGGTTTGGCGGCATCGTCACGCTCATATTCAGCTTTGCGGTTATTTATACATTGTCATACAGAATGTACAAAAAGAGGATAGTTGGGCTGAGCCACATCGTCGAAAATTTTTCAGAAAAGAAATTTAAGAATCCATACACGGCAAAAAGTGAAGTTAAGGATGAGCTGGATCAGTTAATAAAAGAGACGATCAGTGCAAACCATGCGATTCACAGGGAGCTGAACCGTCTCAACAAAATTGAAAACTATCGGAAAGAATTTATCGGGGATATATCCCATGAACTGAAGACCCCTATTTTTGCCATACAGGGATTTGTAGAAACCCTACTAAATGGTGCATTGCATGATGATGAAGTGAATGAAGTTTTTCTTAAAAAGGCGATGCGAAATGTGAATCGCCTAATTTATCTCACAAATGACTTGATGGAAATATCAAAGCTTGAAACCGGGGAACTCAAGTCGAGCATGTCGGATGTCTATTTGAGAGATATTGTACTGGATGTGATGGAGAGCCTGCAGTACAAGGCACAAAAAGAGGAGATTGAGATCCGGCTCAAGGATTTCAGTAAAAACCTGCAGGTTCGTGTAGACCGGAATCAGATCAAGCAGGTATTAATAAACCTGATCGAAAACGGCATGAAATATAACCGGCCCGGCGGACATGTGGAGATCGGAACGGATGACAGTGCCGCAAAAGAGGGTAAAGTGATTCTTTTTGTGAGAGATAATGGGATCGGGATCGATCCGGATGATCTGGATCGGGTAACAGAGCGTTTTTTCAGGGTTGATAAATCCCGATCAAGAGAGAAAGGGGGAACCGGCCTTGGGCTTGCCATCGTAAAGCATATCATCGAAGCCCATGGGGAAAAACTAATGATTGAGAGCAAACCGGAGTTGGGATCCACATTTAGTATCACGCTTACAAAGGCCGGCTACGTTTCAGTTTGATTAGGTTTTGATTACCTTTCGGGGATACCTATTAAATCAAACGATTATTTATGAATTACGCAGTAATTATGGCGGGGGGGACCGGAACAAGATTTTGGCCTAAAAGCCGAAAATCGAGGCCGAAGCAATTTTTATCTCTTTTTGGGAATGAGACAATGCTTCAAAAAACAATCGGGCGCCTAAAGGGATTCATTGATCCTGAAAACGTATTGGTAATCACCAATGAAGACTATCTGAAAATCGTTGCAAATCAAGTCCCAAAACTGGCCAAAGACCACATCATTGGTGAAAAGGTGGCGCGAAATACAGCACCCTGTGTGGCCGCTGCGGCAGCGCTGCTCTATAAAAAAGATCCTGATGCAGTGATGATTGTGCTGCCGGCCGATCATGAAATTGGAAAGCCGGAAGCCTTCGTTAAAACGTTAAAAACAGCTGTATCAGTGGCAGAAAAATATGATTCATTGGTTACAATCGGTATTCAGCCGGATCGGCCGGAAACAGGTTACGGGTATATACATAGAGGAGATGAACCCGTAAATGTAGGTGGTGAAGTAGTCTATCCCGTCTTGAAATTTGAGGAAAAGCCGAACCTAGGAAGAGCGGAGAAATTCTTGGAATCAGGGGAATATTTTTGGAATGGGGGCATTTTTATATGGAAAGTGCGTACAATAGTTGACGCCTTTAAAAATCACATGCCAGAAATATTTGGTTACATGAATGATTTGATTTATAGTGAGGCAACCACCAAAGATATTGATAAATTTTATAAAGCCTGTCCCTCTATCTCGGTGGATTACGGTATCATGGAAAAGGCTGAAAATGTTCACGTAGTCCCCGGAAGTTTTGAATGGAATGATGTGGGCAGCTGGAAAGCGGTTCATAAACTGTCTGAAAAAGATGAGAATCAAAATGCAAAAGGGAATGCAAATGCCCTGTTCCATAACACATCTAACAGTTTGATCCATTCAGATAGTAATAAAATAATTGCATTGGTGGGCGTTGATAATATTGCAGTCGTTGAGACAGAGGATTCTATTATGGTGATCAATCTGGACGAGGCACAGAAAGTGAAAGATGTTTATGAAATGATCAAAAATGATTCTGATATAAGGGAGTATTTATAGTTGATGTTATACTGATAAAAATGATTAAGAGAGGTCCGGGAAAAGGAGTTTTGAGTCATTGATTTGAGATCTTACGGATCAATTGAAAACTTGCTAAAAAGGGCACTTTGGAGGTGTTTTGACTCACAAAATGATCAATCGTGTACCGGAATAAGTATCTAAAAGGACACGGTTTGAGGGTCTCTTGCCGGTTTAAATTTCGATCTCCAGCTGATCGTAGGCAAGCTGAACATTTGAAGGTAATTTTTTATTACTGGATTCATGATCCACATATGAGTTCATGTGAATCAGATAGGTCATGGGAATGTCCAGTTCCCGGGCAATTTCTACCGCTTCGGGGATAATCAGATGTGTTGCATGGGGCGGGCTCCATCGCAAACCGCTTAATACCATCACCTTGCTTCCTTTTACGAGCTCCTTGGTCCTCTCCGGAATCTGTTTTACATCGGTCATATAGGAAAAATCATTCAGCCGAAAACCCATCACATCGATGGCTCCATGATTATAGTGAAGTGGAGTGATATCAATATCGCGAAATGTCATGGGACCCGTCATTTCGTTTAATACGAGGTCTGTAGATCCGGGATATCTGTTTTCACCAAACATATAATCGAACCGGGATCGGATAGAATCGATCCCTTTTTTTGTTGAATAGAGAGGAATGGGGCCATTTTGAGCGTAGTTGTAGGAGCGCAGGTCGTCGAGTCCGGCCATGTGATCCATGTGTTCGTGGGTGATCAGGACCAGGTCGATATGGCGGATATTGGAGCGAATGGATTGCAGCCGGAATTCAGGGCCTGCATCGATCAGGATAGAGGCCTCTTTGGATCTCACCCAGGCTGAACAGCGGTAACGCTGATTGCGCGGATCTTGATTGATCCTCTCTCTTCCAAAACCGCCTGCAACCGGAACCCCCATGGATGTGCCGGTTCCAAGAAATGTGCATTTCATATCAAGAGTTGTTTTCCAATTGCTCTTCTACGTCATCAAATCGGTCTAATCGTACCCAAATATCCTCAAGCTCTTTTCGTACAGCCGGCTTGATGAAAAGATCTTCCGGATTAAATCGTCGGATCACTTTTGCCAGGATAGCGGCTTGTGTTTCCGCCGGACGATTTTTATTGATGACTACCAGATTATCTCCCTCAAAAATACATTGATCACCCCGAAAAGATCCCCTCTCCTTTCGGATGGTGTATCCGGCCTTTTCGCAGATGGATTCAAGTTCGAGCAGGAGTTTTTCTATTTTCATTCTAAAAACCGATTCCAAGTGTTATTGAGTGTGAAGTATAATCATAATCGAAGAGATCTCCATCGATATTGTAACTTCTGTAGTCAAAATCATAGCTTATGGCTAACGCACGGCTGCCAAAAAGATCATAAACAAAAAGCGTTGAACGCCCATCAAAACGGAACAAGTTCCCGCCGAAAAAATTTCCCTGTGAAAAACTGAACCCGTAATTTGGGGTTGCGTGCACTTTAAAGCTCAGTTTCTCAGACAGTTTCAAGTGGGATGAAATTCCGGAGCCAAAGATGAGTGAACTTTGCTGGAATTCGTTGTCCTGATCGTTGAGCCGGACTCTTTTAAGGTCTGATGAAAGCTGAATCGGGATAGCCAGTAAAAAAGTTTCCCTTCGAATGATGTTTAGATTATTAAAAATTCTTCCGGTTACATTCAGATAAGAGTGATCTTCCATTCCGGTAAACGACCCGCCCAATCCAAAACTGATTTCGAGTCCGGGGCTATTTAAACGAAGCCGTACCAGGTGGTCGTTAAAATTGAGCCGCTGAATACTTAGCGGTGAGTCGCCCGAATACTCAAAATCTGCCGCTTCCAAGCTGATTCCGAAGACAGTTGTAGTGCCAAATCTTTGCTCTTGTTCTTGCTCCGCTTCCTGAATAGAGAACATTTGAGCGGATGCGGTGGATGGAAGCAACAGAAGAAGGAGTACAAAGAGTGCAATAAAAGGCGTATAATTGTAAAGTAGTTTCATCGTTGGAATGATATGGTGAAAAAAAGAATTCTTTAATTAAACTAATTGGATAACGATATGAAAGCAATAGTACTATTAATAACACTGATTTCATTTATGATGGTCACAGACAGTGAACGCACGGATAACATCTATCAGTATGAATTAGATTCCATTGATGGGGAATCAGTTTCACTGGAGGAATACTCCGGGGATGTCATATTGGTCGTAAATACGGCGTCGGAGTGTGGATATACAGGACAATATGAGGGATTGCAGGAGATATTTGAAACCTATTCGGATCAGGGATTTAAGGTTTTGGGATTTCCGGCGAATAATTTTGGCGGACAGGAGCCCGGATCGGATGAAGAGATTGCTACTTTTTGTCAGTTGAATTATGGCGTTACCTTCCCGCTATTTTCAAAAGTATCCGTGAAAGGGGATGATCAGCATCCGCTGTTTGATTATCTGACGAATTTGGAGAATCCTGATTTTACGGGGGAGATATCCTGGAATTTTGAAAAATTTCTGATTGATCGGAACGGAAATCTTGTGAGAAGGTTTAAGAGTAATGTAGAGCCTGGAAGCGAAACGCTTGTTTCCGCGATTCAGGAGTTGTTGTAAGAACTTTTATACATCCCATCACCATCCCAAAAGAGCTTCGGTTGAACCCGGGGCTCTTGTTTTTTCCCCGACTCCGCCAAAGGTTTTGAGGGGAAGGTTTGATGCAAAAGTTAGCGATATTAGGCGTGCCGCATTTTCCCGAAGATCTTGAATGAAGTAACGAAATTCGCTATCGGGCGTTCATGGGCAGTATGTGAAAAGCACAAATTAAATGGTCCAACAAGGGCAGCCTCAGTACTGAATGTATGGCCGGTGCTAATTTGCGCTTTTCACATACCGCCCATTCTCTTGGATATTCGTCGAAATCAAGGCTGGAGAGTGTGTAGTTAATCCGGGCAGGTTCCCCATTTGGGTTTGTTGTGTGGAGAGAGGGGACTCGAACCCGCGGAGCACTGCTCCGCAACATCAACGATCAGAGCTACTTCACAGCCTTTCAAAACAAAAAAAGCCACCCAATCAACGAATGGGCAGCTTTTTAATGCGATCCGGAAGGGACTCGAACCCTCGACCTCCTGCGTGACAGGCAGGCGTTCTAACCAACTGAACTACCGGACCAAACTCATTTCCATTAAAAGAAATCAGACTTAAATATAACCACCTTATAGTTATGAAGTCAATACTAATTGCAATCATAATTAATTACAGCTAATTCTTTATTGAAAAGAATCATTGGAATATAGAATACCTTGTCCCGAAGGCTAAGGAAGGTCAAGATTTCGGGTCTATTCACTTCAAGTAGGTAGGTCTCATCGAATTTCTTATTTTACCTGTCTGACATATAATAGAAGCTCCTGAAGTTTCCCGAAACAGAAAAACGAAGTTAAAAAATCATGAGTCACACACCCAAAATTATCTATACCATCACCGATGAAGCGCCGATGCTGGCCACCCACTCCCTGCTGCCAATTATCCAGAAATTTGCCACAGCCGCAGGGGTCGACATTGAAACAAGAGATATCTCCCTGGCCGGCCGAATCTTGTCACAGTTTCCCGATTTTCTGACTGAGGAGCAGCAAATGGGCGATCATCTGGCAGAACTGGGTGATCTTGCCAAAACACCGGAAGCCAATATTATCAAACTGCCAAATATATCTGCGTCTATACCACAGCTTACAGCCGCGATTAAGGAGTTGCAGTCGCAGGGGTACAAGGTCCCGGATTATCCGGCATCACCGGAGAGTGAAGAGGAGAAAAAAATCAAAGAACGATATTCAAAAGTACTGGGATCGGCGGTGAACCCGGTTCTCAGAGAGGGGAATTCAGATCGCAGGGCGCCGCGCTCGGTAAAAAATTATGTTAAAAAAAACCCACACCGAATGGGCGAATGGTCGGCCAGTTCCAAATCTCACGTTGCCAGTATGAGCGAGGGTGATTTTTTTGGAAGTGAGAAGTCGGTTACCATCGATAAAGCGACCAAGGCCGACATTATTTTTGAATCTGCGGATGGCACCAAAACCACCCTAAAGCAGGGAATTGCACTGCAGGATGGGGAAGTGGCAGACAGCGCGGTGATGAGCATGTCCAAACTAAAAGACTTTTTTGCGGAACAGGTAGAGGACGCTCGCAAGAAGGATGTACTTTTCTCCCTGCACATGAAAGCGACTATGATGAAGGTGTCCGACCCGATTATTTTTGGAGCCGCTGTGGATGTTTTTTACAAGGATGTATTTGATGCTTATGGCGATGTGCTCGAAGAGCTCGGAGTTGATACCACGAACGGACTGGGGGATCTCTATGCCAAAATTGAGGGCCATCCCAAACAAGATGAAATTGAAGCAGCGATCAAGAAGGTGTATGAAAAGAGGCCCGGACTGGCGATGGTAAACTCAGACAAGGGGATCACCAATCTCCATGTGCCTTCTGATGTGATTATAGATGCTTCCATGCCGGCGATGATTCGTGAATCTGGCAAGATGTGGAATGCACAGGGGGAAACAGAGGATGCCAAGGCGGTGATACCGGATCGATCCTATTCAGGGGTCTATCAGGCAACCATTGATTTTTGCAAGAAACACGGCGCGTTTGATCCGAGCACGATGGGAACTATCCCCAATGTCGGCCTAATGGCGAAAAAAGCCGAAGAGTACGGTTCTCACGACAAGACCTTTCAGCTGGATGGATCCGGGGTGGTGCGTGTGGTGGATGCTGCCGGAACCGCACTGATGGAACAACAGGTAGAGGAAGGGGACATCTTCAGGATGTGTCAGGTAAAAGATGATGCCATTCGCGACTGGGTAAAACTGGCCGTAACCCGTGCGCGTGATTCTCAAACTCCGGCAATCTTTTGGCTGAACAGTGAGCGTGAACATGACGCAGAGCTGATTAAGAAAGTGAAAAACTATCTGAAAGATCACGACACTGAGGGGCTTCAGATTGAGATTATGGATCCGGTTGAAGCGACAAATTTCTCCCTTCTGCGGGCTAAAAATGGAGTAGATACCATTTCAGTAACGGGCAATGTGCTGCGCGATTATCTCACAGATCTTTTTCCGATTCTGGAGCTGGGCACATCCGCAAAAATGTTATCCATTGTTCCGCTGATGAACGGGGGCGGACTGTTTGAAACCGGCGCAGGCGGGTCTGCGCCAAAACATGTGCAGCAGTTTCTGGAAGTCGGATACCTCAGATGGGATTCACTTGGGGAATTTCTTGCCCTGGCTGTGAGTTTTGAGCATCTGGCAAAGGCTTATTCCAATTCCAAAGCAAAGTTACTGGGGGAAGCGCTCGACCGGGCTACCGAAAGCGTTCTCAACAACGGCAAGTCTCCGGCCCGGAAAGTTGGGCAGATCGACAACCGGGGATCCCATTTTTATCTGGCTTTGTACTGGGCTGAGGAACTGGCAGCACAGAATGATGACACTGAGCTGAAAAAGCTGTTTGAGGAGATCGCTTCAGCACTCAGGGAAAATGAAGAGACCATTCACCGTGAACTGATCGATGCGCAGCAGGAACCCCAGGATATTGGAGGTTATTACCATCCCGATCCTGATAAAACAGAAAAAGCGATGCGGCCAAGTGCCACCCTGAATGGGATGATAAACTCGATGTTTAGCTGATTTCTCAACAATGCGGACGAAGAATCGGTACGTTATAGTCCTGAATCTGTTGATCAGAGGTGATGAGGGTTAGTTCTTCATGAAGTGCCTGTGCAATCAACAACCTGTCGAAGGGGTCTTTATGTAATAAGGGAAGCTGCCGGAGCTCTTGAATGTGTTTAAAAGTTAGGTCCAGCCAAATAAATCCGGCGCCTTTGAGTACCTCATCAAACGAGTCGGGAAGACAAATTTTGCCAAGCTTTTCTTTGATTGCAATTTCCCAGGGAGTAACAACACTGCACCAAACCGGCTTTTCTGTAAGTATATTTCGCGCTTTTTCGTTGAGTCTTTTGTCATCGGTTAGCCACCAGAGCAGAACATGAGTATCGATCAGGTAGTTCATGTTTGATTTAATTTGGCTTGGACGATTGCTCTGTTTTCGATTTGGATAGAGGATCTGTTTGAGAATTCAGTGCGCTATCAATGTCTCCCTCAAAAAGTTCATTCACCTCGTCAGGGGTTTCATCAAAATCATCTGAGATTTGAATTTTTCCTTTTAATAAACCCGGTACACGAAGGGTAGAATCTTCCTTAATCGGATGCAGTTCCACTACGGGATGTCCGCGTCGGGCAATTCGAACACGTTTACCGTCCAATACATCTCGAACCAGTCGAGATAGTTCTGATTTGGCTTGATGCATGTTGATGATTTCCATGAGGGTGTTAGAGTTTTGAGTGTTGAGTTCTTAGTTTTGAGTTAGGAGTAACTTAGCTAACTTAGCTAATTAGTGCAATATTCTAAATCGACTGATAAATTTTTATAAAGCATGAGATTAAGAGTCCTGATATAGTAAATCTAAACTTTCGAAATATCGAACTTGCAAATGAGAATTCTATTAAGGTCACACAAAATTGCTTTTAACTGTGTTCTTTAATAATATACGTGTGAAATAAAAATAACACGTGTAACAATATATCGATGAAGAAGAAGCTCACTTTAGTTATTGATGATGAAGTTATTGAGAGTGCTAAAAGATTTGCAAAGTCAAAAGATCTCTCGGTTTCTGAAATCGTGGAAAACTATCTGATACAAGAAACCCGTGATCAGGTGTGGTCACCCCCAGCCGGTTCGGTATTATCCAGACTAACCGGAGCTGTTTCACAGGATGATCCTGAACTATCTGATGATGAGAGACTGGAAAAAGCATTGAGGGAAAAGCATGCCTGAAAAAGTGCTGTTTGATGTGAATGTGATTTTAGATGTGTTGGAAAACAGAGAACCGCATATTGCTAATTCAGGTCCGGCGCTCAGGATGGCAGAAACGGGACAGATTCACGGTTGTATATCCGCTTCATCTGTTGATACTCTAGCGTATCTGATAAGAAGAACAACTTCATCGGTGATGACGAATAATATTCTACAAGAGTTAATCACTATCCTTGATGTAATTCCGGTTGATGGCAATATCATTCGAAAGGCTTTAAATGCCCGGTGGGACGATCCTGAAGACGCAATTCTGTATTATGCTGCTGCACAGGCAGGCTGTAAAAAAATTGTGACAAGAAACGTACGTGATTTCAAACCGGATGATGATCTTGTTGTTGTTATCCCTCCAGAAAAGCTGTTGAAGTAAAACATTCCTCTTTTGTTAACTTGCAAATAGACGGGTAACTAATAATAAATCTAACTGTTTGAGAGTCAAGAGCCATATAGAAAACTGAACAAGTCAATTTAGAAAACTATTAAACCTATGAATACACTTTCAGCCTTCCGTCGTCTATTATTCATCACACTCCTTTTAATCATCGCGATGCCGGTTGTGGCGCAGCAGTCGGATGATCCGTGGGAGCAGGAGATGCAGCGGTTTGAAGAGTTAGACCGCACGAATGACTATCCGCCTGAATCGATCTTTTTTACAGGCAGTTCCAGTATCCGATTGTGGGAGACTCTTGAAGAGGATATGCATCCCTATCCGGTGATTCAGAGAGGATTTGGCGGTTCACGCATGACCGATCTGCTGAATCATGCCGACCGATACATATCCGGCCATAAATTCAGTGCAATGGTCATTTTTGTGGCGAATGATATTGTGGGTGATCCAAACCGGGTTGATAATTCACCCCAAGAGGTTCGTGAACTGTTTGAGGAATTTATCACAGAAAAAGTGCGCACCTACAACGCGGATGCGCCCATCTTTATCCTGGCGGTGACGCCAACCTACAGCCGGTGGCGTGTTTGGGATCAGAGTCGAGCGGCCAACCATGAGCTCGCCGCTCTGGCCGATGAGCTTGATAATGTGATCTTTATTCCCACTGAAGATCTCTTCCTTGGCGAAGATGGAATGCCGATCGATGAGCTTTTTGTAGGCGATCGCCTCCACCTCTCCCCGGCGGGGTATGCTCTTTGGACGAAGAGGCTGAGGTCTTATTTGGATCCTGTGGTGGGCGGGAGTAATTAATGCTTCAGTTGCTGATTACCTTTAGTGGTAAATGAAGTGCAATTCGATCAAAATCCTTGTCGTTGTGTAATAAGTCAACCTTAGATTCGATGCACCATGTACCTATGAGCATGTCTACCGTTTTACGAATCGTGACACCCTTTGACCTTAAAAAACGAAAATTTGAGGCTGTTTTAATCGCTAACTTCTTTCCCCCAAGATTTATGCATTCAAAAGGTTCTAATGCTTCTTTAGCTTTTTTGTAGTCTAAGTTTTTATCAAAACCTTGTAGAATTTCGGCGAGAATAATATCTCCGATCAAAACCAATTCTTCAGAAAGGAAGGAATCAAGGGCGTCAACTTGCCATGTTTGTACCCCGTTGAAATAATCAATCCACACAGTGGTGTCGACAAGAATCATTTATTATCGGTTCTCATTTGTTCCAGATCTCCACGCCATTGAAGTTTTCCCTTCAAATTTTTGATCTTTTCCTGCTTTTTACGCTGCACTAACAGGCGTAATCCTTCCTCAACCGCATCCTTCTTTGTTTTTAATTGGCTGACTTTCAAAGCTTCTTCCATTAAATCGTCATCAATAACAATATTAGTTCTCATAGTAAGTTTGTTTATGTGTATACATTGTATAATTTATACACATAACTTACTTAATCAAAGAATAATTTACTGATATTGAGATTCATCAAGTGCACCGGTATGAATCAGCCAAATACACTCTTAATTTCGTTTTGTGAACCTTTTCTATTAAGTAAGACCCATTATTTAATTTTCCTTACAAAAAATATCCATTAATTAGTGGTATCTCCGACCAAAGCTAATTATCGTTCCGAGAATCACGAACATCAGTTAAATTTCTTCTAATCAATAATTCCCCAAACCGGGCAATCCCATAGGCTCATCTTCCTGAAACCACAATCTGCCTGTAGGCCGGTTCAGAGGCCAGATTTGATTCAGAGTATTCCCATCATGCAGCCGTCCATTGATCATCACTTCCAGGATGGAGTTTGTGTTGTGAATATTCTCCAATGGATTGCGATCCAGTATCAGCAGATCCGCAAGTTTGCCCTCTTCAATGGATCCCACATCCCCGTCCAGACCCAGAGCTTCCGCTCCCTGAATGGTCGCAATACGGAGTGCTTTATGCGGATCCATGTCATCCCAGGCCATCGCCCAAAGTTCCCAATGAAATCCAAGTCCCTGCAGCTGACCATGGCTGCCAACGCCGTTGATACCCCCTGCATCATAAATCTGATTCACAATTCTTGATTGACGGTCCATCACATACTCATCTTCATGAAACCAGCCCGCACCTCTTCGGAGTGCTTTTCCATCCAAGTCGCGACGTGGCGTAAAATATTTCAGCTTGGGATCATTCACCGCATTTTCGGTCATGTAGAAATAATTCTCTGCCCATGGACCGCCATATGTCACCAGTAACGTGGGAGTATAGGCCATTTTTGACTCAGCCGTTACTTTCACAACGTCTTCATAGATCGGAGAGATCGGATAGTTGTGCTCCTGGCCGGGATAGCCATCAATGAGCATATTCAAATTCAGTTTCATATCGAGTGAGCCCTCGGTTGTGGGCATCAGCTCCTGCTCTTTTGCGGCCTGAAGGATCCACTGACGCATTTCACGATTTCCGGCAACATACATCTTGATCGTCTTGGTATCATAATACTTGCTGTAGCGCATCAGTACATCCCTGGCGTGATCCAAATCACTGATCTGCTCATTCCAGAATACACCCGGACCGGTTTGATAAATTCGGGGGCCGATGATGGCTCCGGTCGTAACCTGATCGGCATAGGTCAGCAGGTCGGTTGTTCCGGTTTGAGGATCTCTAAGTGTAGTAACCCCGTAAGCCAGGTTGGCCATAAACGACCATATCTGAGGCTGATGCAGGTTGCGGAAAGGCCTCACATGAGCGTGTGTATCCACAAAACCGGGCACTATGGTCTTGCCGGAAACATTCCGGATTTCTGCGCCGGACGGTACATCCACAGAGCCGCTTGCACCCACCGCGTGGATACGATTGTTTTGGATTACTATGTCTGCATTTTCAATAATCTCATAACCGTTCATCGTGATGACGGTCGCACCGCGAAGGACCAGAACCCCCTCCGGAATATCCCTGTCTACGCTAATTTCAATAGTTAGCTCAGTTGGTTTGTAGTCTTCAGGTTTATTTGGGTCTTCAACTTCTTCCTCTAATTCCTCCTCCTCCCCGTTTTCGTCAGATTCCTCGGGTTCATCTCCATTTTCATCCTCTTCCTCATGCTCTGCCGCGTACGCTTCCTGCTCCCGTTTTCGCTCGAGAGCATCATCTAAATTATAAGAGAAAAATCCGTTACCGATTGACCAGTGAATGGTTCGTCCATCCCAGCTCCATGCCGGAAATTGTCCGCCGATATCGGTCAGCTTCATAACAGGAAAAGCTGCGCTCGATGGGTTGCCCACATTGATCGTTTGCGCCTCGCCCGCGCGGGGTATCGTGACGGAGTAAATATCACTGCCGATTTGTGCCAATGCCTGATCCCCTTCCGGTGCTTTCAGGATGGTGGATGCCCGGGTTGGGCTGTCTGAACCGGGGACGGTGCTGCCGGTTACCATCAGATGCTGTTTTTCGTCGGTTCCATCATATCGGATAGATATGAGACCCTTTTCAGATTCATTCAAATAAATACGATCGTCATTTTTTACGAAGTGCGGGGTATGTCGGCCGTTGGTGGATGCGATGATATTAAGATCCCCTCCCTCAGCCGGAATCCAGAAAAATTCATCGGCTGCAAACGGCACAAAAGGCCCGGGTGCTTCATAATAATTTCGTTTATCACCCCGAACGCCCACGATTCGATTCTGGGTTTTCGACCAGGCCAGATCCTGATAGATTCCGGGAACACGTGTGAGCCGTTCTGCGCTTCGCCGGCCATCCACTCGTTTCCGATAAATGTGGCCACCCTCCTCGGGATTCCAGGTTGCGAAGGCAATCCAGGCACCATCCGGTGACCAAGTTGGGAATGCTTCCACCATTTCCAGTTCGGTCAGTTTTTGCGGGGTGCCATTTGGCAGATCCATCACAAAGAGGTCGTTCAACATTGTAAAAGCCAGTTTTGATCCGTCCGGTGAGGGAACGCCATCCCGGATTTGACGCGCGATAAACTGCAGATCGTCACTGATTGGATAGTTGAAATCGAGCCGCGGACCCAGTTCAACCTCCGTATTGATTTCAAAAGGTATTTCTGTTGCTTCTGAACCGTCTGCAATCGGCAAATGCCAGAATTTACCGCCATAAGTGAGGATGATGGCGCTATTGTCGGGAGTAAAGCTCATTGAAGGCAGCACATCCCGTGTCGCGCGCGACTCCTGATCATCCCGCTGCACCGGGTATGCAAGCCAGCGCTCATCGCCGCTGGCCAGATCTCTGATTCGCAGACCGGTCTCCTGCTCATGCCGTGTTCCGTACACCAGCCACTTGCCATCGGAAGAGAGAGTTGGCCGGAAGGCAGAACCCAACCGGGCGGTTTGCGTGTGGCGCTCGCCCGTTTCCAGATCCACCTTTGCAATCTGATACTGCGGAAAGATGGCGTTGTAGTTCCAGTCGCTCGTTCGTTGAGAGAACCATAAAAAACGATCATTGCTTCCGAAAGTAGGTTCAATCGTTTTCAGGTTATCCGGAGTATCCATGAATTCCGTTCCGCTTCCGCCATCCACATGATACATCCAGAGCTTATGAACCCCGCCCCTCAGGTTGGCCCGGGCGGCGATAATATACTTCCCATCCGGGGTGTAGATTGGAGACTGCATCCGGTAATTTTTGCCTGATGTTCGCTTTTCAGCCTCCAGTGTTTCCAGATCCAGAACCCAGACATTTTCGCCCCCGTCTCTGTCCGAAATAAAGACCACCTTATCACCGTCGGGATTGTAGCTGGGCTGGGCGTCAAAGGCCATGCCGTGAGTCAGTTGTGTGGCCTCTCCGCCGGTGATGGGGAGTTCAAACAGATTCCCCATAAACTCAAAAACAAACTTCTCGCCTGATGGGTGAACATCCAGTGACATCCAGGTCCCTTCGGAAACATTCAGCTCTACCGTTCGTTCCGGTTCCAATTGCAGATCTTTGTGGCTTGGAGGAATATCCTGAAGTGTGGTTTGAGCAAAAGCCGGAAGGGCGGTCAATAAAAAGAGCGAGGTGATCAGGATGGACAGTTTTTGAATAAATGGAGCGTTCATGAGCAAGTGTTTTTGGTTTTGTAGGAAAATGAAAATAGTAAAATGATTTGGCAATGTCTTTAAAATGATGTCAGGTAGGAATCCAGAAGGTGAAACCATGTATTCACAAGTGGTTGATCCGGTTCATCATCGATCAGAATGAACTTTGACCCTTATACCTCTTTCCTTTTGAAAATAGGGAGGAACTTCGTTATTTGAGGGGTAACAGGTTGAACCTGTTCATTCAGAGGACTACGGAAATTTATCTGCTCATTTACCCAATTCACTATTGGATACCCGCATACTTACCGCGATACTATCGAAAGAGAGCAAGGATACGACTTATAAGTATGCCTTGTTGGGTGGTTGTTATATATTCTTGGATAATGAAACTTTGCAAACAGATGATCGGAACAAACTTATTGTAATTGCATCATGATCCTGCCCGAAAAGATTAAAATACTGGATACTTATCTTGCCAAATCCCCGGAGAATTACCGGGATGAATTTAAGTCAGACATCTATCACTTTTTCAATGAGGATTTTACGATAGATAATCCTTTATTGAAATTTTTAGATTCGTACAATGATCAGAATGAAATTAAGGATTGGGTTGACCATGTTACATCTCAGATTGTTTTAAAATTTGATGAAGAATTTGAGCAGATTGGGGATTTCATAGGAGAGTTTATAGAAATGAATAAATATTAGAATGGCATTATGAATGAAATAAAAGATTTAAATAGAGAAATAGTCATTCAAGCGATTTCGGAAATCAAGGACAATCCTGATAAAAGGTATGGACGAGAATCTACTACTTATGATTTGGTTTATGAAGGTTCTAACTATCCTCCAATTTTAGTCTTATCTGAATCAAATAAAATTGCTGGTGGAGAAGCTTTAACATTAAGTGATTTCAATAATAATACAGATAAAGCATTTTCGATTTTAAATGAGCTAGGATTTAGTGTGATAAATAAAGCAATTGAAGGCTCTGTTCAAAAGCAATTAATTGAAAAATACAAGGATTTAATTCAAAGAGATCAGAATCAGCCAGAACTTTATAAATGGAAGTTGATTAAGGAATTTGAACGAAATTGGGACATAGAGGCCGATGATTTTGCATCCATGATTCAATCCATCAATTTTGAAAATTTGATCGATTTTAGAAGTAAAACATTCATCAAATTTTCCAAAGAATATAGTGAAGATGCTCGTTCATTATTTAAATTGCTATTTGATGAAAAAATATCATTAGAAAAACGTATTAAAGACTTTGGGAAAAGATCAGAAGAAATTGTAAGAGAGTACCATCCAAAGAAGGGAGCTTTTCAAGATGAACGAACAATTGCTGCTTATTTAACTTTTCGTTATCCGAACAAATATACCTTCTATAAATTTACTCTTTACTCAGATTACACTGATTTAATAAATGTTGAAAGACAGAAAACTGGTAAAAGATATATTCACTATTTAGAATTAATTGATGAGTTTATTGATGATTATATTTCAAAAGATAAAGAGCTACTTAAATCATCTAGAGATACATTAACAGCGGATTGCTTTATTGATAATAATTTCAATATTCTTGCTCAGGATATTCTATATAGAACCACTCAACAAGGGAATAATACCAATATGAAAGCAGAACCTTTCCTAGATACTCTAAAGCAGTTTCTTAAGCAATCGAAAACTGATGATTTAAGATATGCCCATTTTGATGATGAATATAATGGACTCAATGTAAGGGTCAGTTTTGGAAAAGGAAACGCAGCTAGAATTCCTTGGATTTCTTTTTTAGATGATTCTCAGTCAACAAATAATGGTATATATCCAGTTTATTTACTTTATAAAGAAAGAAATTTACTCATACTTGCCTACGGTGTAAGTGAGGAAAATGAACCTCCCATAAATTGGGATTTAGACAATCCGGTTACAATAGCAGATTATTTTCAAGAAAATGACCTTGGAAAACCAGAGCGTTATGGTTCTTCTTTTGTATTTAAATTTTATGACTTAGATAAATCAATTGATTATTACTCAATTGATGAAGATTTATATCAACTAACAAATTTTTATAAGAAAATTATAAGTGGTCGAGAACCTGGGCCAATTGAAACTCCATTTAACTTAGGCCTACTTAAATCTAGCTTAAAAAATTCGAGTTTAATCTATGACAAAAACCTCACAACAAGGTTCGCAATTTCATTAGCTACCAAGCCCTTCTTAATCCTTACCGGACTTTCAGGCTCCGGCAAAACAAAACTTGCTCAAGCTTTTGCAAAGTGGATCTGTGAAGATAAAAATCAGATCAATTTAGTTTCTGTTGGTGCCGACTGGACCAACCGTGAACCTTTATTTGGATACCCTAATGCTCTAGAACCCAAGGACTATGTATTACCAGAATCGGGAGTCCTGCAGTTAATTCTCCAGGCCGAAGACGATCCAAACAAACCATATTTTTTAATTCTGGATGAAATGAACCTCAGCCATGTAGAGCGGTACTTTGCTGATTTCTTGAGTGCGATTGAATCAAAAGAAGAAATTAAATTGCACTCCGGTGATGAAGGTGATTTATGGAATGGCGTTCAGTCTACTATAAAAATTCCCGAAAATCTTTTTATAATAGGTACTGTAAATATCGATGAAACCACCTACATGTTCAGTCCAAAAGTTCTGGATCGTGCGAATGTCATTGAGTTTAGGGTGAGTCAAATAGAGCTAAAACAGTTTTTAGAAAATCCCGAAGATGTTGATTTAGAGTTACTTCGGGGGCAGGGAGCTTCTATGGCTGAAGATTTTGTTAGAATTACTGCTAATAAAGCGGGTATTTTTTCTAAGAAAGAAGACTTAAACAAAGAGTTACTGCAATTTTTTAAGGAGCTAAATACCATGGGAGCAGAATTCGGCTATCGCACCGCTTATGAAATCAACCGGTTTGCAGCCATTTTTGAACAGCTGGCTATGGATTGGGAGTTTAACAATATTATGGATGCTGCTGTGGCTCAAAAACTACTGCCGAAACTTCACGGTTCGCGTCGGAAACTGGAGAAAGTACTGTTTAAGCTTGGTGATTTGTGCTATTCTGGAACAGCAGGTGAGTGTGAGAATCTTTTCAAAAAACATGAATCGATAGTTATTGATAAAGCTCGATATCCAATCTCATTCGAAAAAATAGTTCGCATGCATAAAGGGCTTGTCGAAAATGGATTCACTAGTTTTGCTGAAGCTTAGAAATGAGTACCTCTGAAAAAATAGAAATTGAAATAAGCAGTGGTGAAACCGCCGAACTTTACATTGTAGCCGATGTGCCCGGCTCAATTCAAAAAATTGACGAAGCAGAAGCTTCTGAAAACCTGGAAGCACCACTTCAGCTACTTGAGGGTTATCAGTACGAATATCAAATAAACCTGGGTTATTCGCTTGCCAAAGATAAACAGGGCATAATCAGTCCTTCAAATATAAATTCATCTTCAGGCCGGCTATCGCCAAATATTTTTGTAGGTACTCTGGAGTTTGATGTACTTAATGACAAAAATGAGAAATGTGGTACAGTAGAGTTGGAGGTACAGTCCCGAAAAACAGATTATCGATCAGAGTACCGGTTTATGTTGGAGGAGATCACGGAAAAATGTACTGATCTGCTGATGCAGTACACCTCTCCGGCTAATCAGCCTTTTGATGTTGACCATGACAACGATCCGAAAACGTTATATCAGCGATTTGCTTTTTTAAAGTCTGTTTTAGATTCCGAAAATTTCTGGACATCAGTTCACCGGATTACAACCAATCCGGTAACGGCCTGGGTGCAGACTGAAGAAAACCGGGATATCCGCTCTGTAAGAAGAATGAACAGGAATGTTGTGCGACAGTTAGTCGGGTCGCCAAATAGAATACCACTGCCGGAAAATCATCCGCTTCGGAATCAGATGATATCAGTTCCCGAAAAAGTAATCACACGCGGTAAAATTGATTCGGTTGACACACCGGAAAACAGATTCATTAAATATGCACTGGAAACGTTTAAAACCTTGTGCGGGGATTTCAAAACAGCTTCCGGCAAAAATAGCAGACTGCATAAAGAGGCGAAGTTTTTAGAAGCAGAGCTGGAAGAAACCTTAAACCACTCCATCTTTTATAAGATCAGCCGTCCGGCTACATTGCCTCTTAACAGTCCGATTCTGCAGCGGAAAGAGGGATACAGAGAAGTGCTTCGGGTTTGGCTGATGATTAGTCTGGCAGCACGATTAACCTGGACGGGCGGTGAGGATGTGTATTCAGGAGGAAAAAGAGATGTAGCTGCACTTTATGAGTACTGGCTGTTTTTCAAGCTGCTGGATCTCCTTGAGTATCTATTCAAAGTAAAGGCACTGACACCAGAAAAGCTCATTGAAGAAACAGACGACAAGCTGGGACTTAAACTTAAGCAAGGGAAACATTTGCCTATTGAAGGAGTTTTTGAGACAGATAACCGGAGATTCCATATAAAGTTTTCTTTTAACAGAACATTTAGCGGAGATAATACATATCCGTCAGGAGGTAGCTGGACTCGCTCGATGCGCCCTGATTACACACTAACGATCTGGCCATTTGGAATTAATGAAAGAAAGGCTGAAAAGGAGGAATTAATTGTTCATTTACATTTTGATGCAAAATATAAAGTTGAAAATCTATCAAGTTTATTTGGCCGTGAAGAAGCAGAACATGATGAGGACAAAAGAGAAGAGTTTTTAAATCAGGAAAAAGATGAGCAAAATGCAGGAAGATATACCCGGGCTGATCTTTTAAAAATGCATTCATACCGTGATTCAATCAGAAGAACAGCTGGTGCTTACATTTTATATCCCGGTGGTGACGGAGTGAAAGAATGGAGGGGATATCATGAAATAATCCCAGGTCTCGGAGCTTTTACAATGAAGCCAAATCGTGATGATGACGGCAGTTCAGCATTAAGTTTGTTTCTCAAAGATGTTATTAAGCATTTTAAGAACCGAACTTCGCAGATGGAGAAATTTTCATTCAGCAGATATGAAATTCATGAGCAGGAAATTCCCTATACATTTGAGAAAGAAATACCTGAATTTTTAAATGACAAAAAACTTATACCGGATGAGGTTTATGTGGTTGCTGGATATTATAATGATATTCATCAACTAAACTGGATTCTTGATAAGGGTCTCTATAATGTAAGGTATGGCACAGGTAGAGGCGGAGTTAAACTTACCAGGAAAACTGTATCAGTATCTTATTTGCTGCTTCGTGGCCCTGATTCATTAATAACTGATCAAATATTTCAGCTCAGAAGAGGCGGTCCAAAAATATACAGTTCATCTGAACTTATCGAGGCAGGATATCCAAGAAAAGAACAGCCATATAGTTACCTGGTGTATGAAATTGAGAAGCCGGTACAAGTCGAATTTAAAAACCGTAAATGGGACTTTAGAAAAATGAAGGGATACAACCCATCAAGAGGCAAATCAACTGCACCAGTATTTTTGTCATTAATGGAGATGATGCAAGCAGAAATCTGATTGAGTCTATTGCAGAACAAAGATAATTTGTGATTGGCTAAATCTTGATGCTTTCATGCCAATTTCGATTAAGTTTAATGAATAATAATCGACAGAAAGCTCTAGTTTATATTAATTCAGTTTATTTAGGGAAAGATTAATATTTAAAAATACTATTACGGTCAAATTTTGATCATTTGGCTATTGGTGTGGTAGAATTGGGACAATACAAGAAAGTAATCAAATATAATCTATAGGAATTAAGCTTGTCAAAGACAATGGCATGCTTGATTTTCTTATCTAAATGGGGATTTAAAACATTTCGTAAGAACTAAAAAACAAATCCGCATCCAGTTCCCATGATTGTCTATCAGTATGATTACTGTAATTATTTAATCCAATTATCTGTCCTTGAGGGCGTTTTATATGTCCATAATCCCTTCACCGTTGTGATATTGAATGATTTAGATTATAATTTAACCTGATTATAGGTGGAGTGGTAAGGGTATAATCAGATGTTATACCGCACGATATTCATAGTCTATTGACGATATTTTTTTCCAAAAACAGATTAAAAAATGTATCAAAAAACTGTTGACCAATTAAAGAAAGTACTGAAATCTCTCGATTATGGAGAGGATGCGGAAATTGCAGAAATAAATGATTCAAAGAATGAGGTATTAGAGAGATATCAACCTATTTTTTCACTTGAACACATTCCACAATTAACAGCAGAAGAGTTTAAAAGCTTTTTGTTATATCAAAACAATAAGCATTGGAAGGCTATCCACCGTCAGGGCGGTTTAATAACTGAAGACATGGAAACACTTCGCAAAGCCCTGAAATTACTCCTTGACGAGACGATACCAATTGAGAATAGATTGAAAAAAATTCGTCCCAAAAACAAAGATCCAATGGTGAAGGGACTTGCCAGGTCAGTAATAACTCCCATTTTGTTAGTAGCCTATCCAAACAAATATGGAGTACTTAACCAAATTTCTGAAAATGCCCTCAAAGAATTGAACTTATGGCCAGATTTCGACAGAGGTGTAGATTTTGCTACCAAATATACAGAAGTGAATAAAATCCTGTTGGACATCAGTCAACAACTGAGTATTGATCTCTGGACTTTGGATGCCTTATGGTGGAGAATCGGTGATGAAACTGATGAGGAAACAGATAAAGATGAAGCTATAAATACTGAACAAGTTGAAGACCCATTAATTTTCGGCTTAGAAAAATATCTACACGAATTTCTTCGAGATAATTGGGAGCAAACAGAAATAGGCAACGAATGGAATTTATATGAAGAAGATGGAGAAGAAGTCGGATTCAAGTACCGAACCGATGTCGGGGAAATAGATTTACTTGCAAAACATAAACGAAAAAATGAGTGGCTGGTAATAGAGTTAAAAAGAGGTAGGATTAGTGATATAGCAGTTGGTCAGGCGCTACGCTATCGTGGTTGGGTAAGAAAACGTCTTGCAGCTCACAATGAAAAGGTAAAAACACTAATCATTGGTTATGAGAACGATGATAAACTATTATATGCGCTTGACGGCTTAGATGACATCGACTTTTTGGTTTATAAAGTTTCCTTTTCACTGGAAAAACCTGATTTTGATATAAGTACATGATGCGGTATAACAAGCAAGCATTTCGTGCGGACGGGTAAGCGTTTGTTGCTTATATTCTTAGATGGTCGCCCCGACGTACAAATGCCAGGCCGTTAATGTCGTAACACTGATCTAAGTGGGGACATCTTTTTTTATAGATCAAGCATCCCAATCAGAACTCTACATACATTAGAATGAAATAAACCGGATGATTATATTACCACCTCATCTTAACAAAACAAGGGGTCGATATGAAAAGACGTGATTTTGTTAAATTGTTAGGGGCCGGAGGTACTGCACTGACTCTTCCTGCATCTCTGGCCGGAGCATCAGGCATTGGCACTGGAAAGCCAACCCCAATGCATACAACGCTTCAGTCTACGGGCGGCGGAGTTGGAATGGACCGCCAAGTTCAGATCTATATGGCCGGAAGGTTGGCCGGACAAAAACCGGACTATCCGGTTTCTGTGGATGATCTGGAGAAAAAAGCTGCAGAAATGATGAAACCCGAAGCGTATGGCTATGTGGCAGGCGGGGCAGGGGCTGAGCGAACCATGCAGTATAACAGGAATGCGTTTACACGATACAGGATTTTGCCGCGAATGCTTCGTGATGTAGCCTCCCGCGATCTGAGCGTGAACCTATTTGGGCAAAAACTACCTTATCCGGTACTATTGGCTCCCATTGGAGTTCAATCAATCATTCACCCGGAGGCCGAAGAGGCAACAGCAAAAGCGGCTGCATCTTTGGGGGTGCCGATGGTGTGCAGCACAGTTTCGTCTAAACCCATGGAGCTTATCGGCGGAATCAAAAAAGATGTCCCAAACTGGTTTCAATTATATTGGCCCAAAAATACTGAATTGGCAGTAAGTCTTGTGGAAAGAGCAGAAAAAGCCGGTTTTGGAGCGATTGTTGTAACGCTGGATACCTACCTGCTTGCCTGGCGAGAGCGTGATATTCAGCAGGCATACCTACCCTTTTTATATGGTGACGGACTTGCTAATTATTTCACCGACCCTGTGTTTCAATCTATACTTGGCAGTGACCCCGCAGAGAACCCGATGGATGCCATTCAGCTTTTTGCCGGAATCGGTACGAATGCTTCAGTGACCTGGGACGACCTGAAAATTTTAAGGGAGTCCACAAACCTGCCCATCGTCCTGAAGGGAATACTTCATCCTGAAGATGCCAGGCTGGCAATGCAATATAATATGGATGGCATTATTGTCTCAAATCATGGCGGCAGGCAGGTTGACGGCTCGGTGGCATCACTGGATATGCTCCCGGAAGTGGTCAAGGTGGTGGATGGTGCCATTCCCGTACTCTTTGACAGCGGAATACGGCGTGGTGCTGATGCATTCATCGCACTTGCATTGGGTGCAGATGCCGTACTGATTGGCCGGCCTTATGCATATGGACTGGCCACCAACGGCGAGCAGGGTGTCCGTGATGTATTACACAACTTTATCGCCGATTTTGATCTGACGATGGGCCTTGCCGGAGTCAAAAAAAGCACGGAGATACGTAGAGACTATTTGTCCGGTTGAGGTCAAACAGAATGTGTACCTCAATAGTGACTTATGAATCTTCATCACTTCATTTATTTTATTTCGTTTGAATACTATGACAAATAGCTGTCACATGACGTTCTTATTATCCAGGCATGGACAGCCCAAAACCCATCACCCCAAACCTGTTTGAACCGCAGCCGCTGCTCGAGAACCGTCTCGGTGCTGAGCGATTTGAGGCGATTCCGCAAAAGCCCGGAGTGTACCGCTTTTATGACGCCTCTGGAGAGCTGCTTTATGTGGGAAAGGCGAAGAACCTGAGGAGGCGCCTGTTCAGCTACAAGCGGGCCGTTGCCGGAAAGGTGTCGCGAAAAGTGGCGCGCCTCATCAGTCGGATCAGCGAAATGGTGTGGGTGGAGACAGAGTCCGAACAGGAGGCGCTGCTTTTGGAGAACCGGATGATTCGGGGGGATCGCCCGCCATTTAACCACGCCAACAAGGAGCCTGAAACCTACTATTTTGTCTACCTCAAACCGGATGAAAAATCAGGCTTGGAATTTCGCCTGGCCATGCGGATTCACGAGGAGACAGAGGAGTCGTACTGGTACGGCTGTTTTAAAGGCCATCGGCTCGTGCGACAAAGTTTTGGGTGCCTGCTTCGGCTATTATGGATGGCTGAACACAATGTGAGCGATCCGATGTTCCTGCCGGTGCAACTCTCACGGAACCTCACACCCATGCGGTACCGGCTGCTCCTGTCCGACCACTCTCATAATCCCGGAAGCAAACAACGTTTACCATCAGACCTCATCCACTTCTGGATAACCGGGGAGAGCTGTGAAATCCTGGATTGGTTTGTGGTGCAGATCGAGTGTGGGAAAAAGCTGCCGCTGTTTCACAGGCTGCATATCGAAAATCACCTGGAGATCCTAAAGCATTTTTATGATACTAAACTGGTTCCTCATCGGTCCATGCGGGGAGAGAAAACAAGGATAGAACAGGATGAGGTGGATGATATGATCATCCTGAATCATCCGCTCCTGTCTTAAATATCAAAATATATATGATTACACCATCACCGATTGAAAAGGTCAACCCATCTCCTAAACCCGATCTCAAGTCACTTTTTGCTTCTTGATCCCGAACGCTTTGACTTACTTGCGCCTTTTTTTGTAGGCTTTGAATCATTCCGGTTTGAGCTTCTACCGGGCTTGGGCGCAGATCGTGTGGTGCCGGATTTTCGGCCGCCGGTTGTTTTGCCGGTGCCTTTCCTGACACCTTTCTTTTTGTCCTTTTTGTTTTCCGCAATTTTGGCGTCTGAGCGGCTTCGGCTGTTCCGCGGTTTGCCTTTTGTGGATTTTGCAGAATCCGACTTCCCGGAACCCGATTTTGGGGAATCCACTCCACCCGCATCACCCGACGGCTTTTTCCTGGGCGATCCCGATCCACCCGGTGCACCGGAAGCACTTCGCTTCTTGGCCGATCGCGGGGACGCTTCCTTCCGTGACCCCTTAACGGCCTGTAATAGTGAGGCGATCTCAGAATCAGTCAAAAACCGCCAGCTGCCGGGGGGAATACCATTCAGATCGATATTCATCACACGGATACGCTTTAACCGTGTCACGCCATAACCCAAGACCTCACAAACCCGCCGAATTTGTCGGTTCAAACCCTGATTCAGGACAACCCGAATGGTATAAGTATTAATTTTTTCTACCGTGCAACGACGGGTCATCACTCCAAGAATCGAAACCCCCTCTGCCATCTGACGGATAAACTGGGTTGTCACCGGCTTGTCAACCGAAACGATATACTCTTTGTCGTGTTTATTACTGGCGCGCAGAATTTTATTAACAATATCCCCGTCGTCGGTGAACAATATCAGCCCCTCTGAATCTTTGTCGAGGCGTCCAACCGGGAATACACGTCCGCCGTGGTACATCAGGGCTTTCAGAATATTATCGGGATCGTTGCGATCGGTTGTGGATGTAATTCCAACGGGCTTGTTGTAGGCCAGATAAATACGCTGAGTACGCATTTCAACCGAGTTTCCATTCACCAGAACGTGATCCTCCTGTGAAACCAAATCGCCGAGCTTTGCAGCCTTCCCGTTCACACGTACATTGCCGCTTTTAATAAAACGGTCTGCTTCCCGGCGGGAACAGATTCCGGCATCACTGATGAATTTGTTAAGTCGAACAGACACGATTATTTATTGGATTTGAGTTTGGCAAAAGGGCAGAAACATTACTATCAACCGGATACAAAATACCTAAAAACATGCAATGTATTACCACACATAAGCCAGTTGTTAACTTCTCCCCAATGGCGATGGTTGATTATCCTCTTTTTATTGAATTCTTCTTCAGATAATCCCGTAGTTCATCCTTTGAAACGCTCCCTTTCGCCAAATCCATCATGATGGCAAACAGGCCTTTCTTATCTGCATTAAGCTGATATCCATTTCCATATAGAAAAATATACATCGCAATCAGCGCTGTTCGTTTGTTACCATCATAAAACGGGTGATTCTGACAAAGATGATATCCATAAGCTGCTGCCATGTGGAAAAGATCTTCATGAATATACTTCCCTTCTATACTCATCTCCGGCTGGGCTAATGCAGATTCCAATAGTTTCTCATCCCGAACACCTATTTTCCCACCGTACCGAGAAAGCTGATCTTGATGAAAGATTAAAATCGTATCCTTTTTCAAGAATTTGATCATTCTGCCAATGCTTTCAAGACATCTTTATAGTCAGTGTTGAGCTGTCGATAAGCTTCTGCCCACTCTTCAAACTCAGGATCGACAGGCCTGAGTTCCAGGTTCGAGCCTTTGCGTTCAATACTGATTTTATCACCGGTTTTGAGATGTAATTCATCAATCAACTGTTTTGGCAGTATGACACCTAAACTGTTTCCGACTTTTCGAATTTTACCTTCCATTTTATCTATTCTTTATAAGTTATAATAATGTTATTACAAATTACTTAATTATACAACGAGAAATTACGACCTTTCCGTACCTCATGGTTGCGATAATGATGCTTGGATTAACTCATCAGCTATAGTAATATTCAATATGATGTTGCATTAAACCATGGACTCTTTGAAAAATACCAATTAGCGCCTCATCATCATCTGCATCGTTTTAACTTTTATGACCGGCTGGCTTTGGCTGAAAGTTGCCGATCTGGAATCAACGGTTCAGGAACAGGCAGAGGCCAACCCATTTAATCAGGATTTCTCCCCTCGTGAAGAATAGGATTAATTCCCCGGCTTTAGTAATATCCCGTTTATGCTCAACTGTAAATGAATTGTAAAAATGAAACAGTACCCCGGCATTAGCGCAACCGCCACCGGAATTTTCATTGGCGGGATCGCCTATTGGTTTCAGCCTTATAATCAGACAACCGTTTTGGGAGTGAATATATGGATGATTATGAGCATCGGTGCTTTTTTGGGTGCTTTATTACTCATCATCTTCCTTCAGGAAAAACCATCCCGTACCGCCCTGCTGGTGACTCTCGGGGTGATCATTGCCATCTTTGCCCGGATTCTTTTTGATACCCTTTTTTGGGATCCGACCTCTCATAATCTGGCTCCTTTTGAACTTATTTTAGCCGGATTTGCCACGGCTCCGGGCGCTTTTATAGGGGTATATCTGGGCGTTCTTTTCAATAAATATTTCAAATAGCTTCAATGCCAGAATGATTGCTGATTTTAAACGCTTCTCCATTTTAGAGAACCGCATACCTGATGATTCAAACCTTTTTGATTCACTCCCAGGACGATTCCGGAGTACCGGTTCAAAACAGCCTGCTCTATTTTGAGGCGCTTACCCGAAATGGTGTACCCGCTTCATTGCACGTCTACCCAACGGGCGGACACGGTTTCGCATTCGGCACCGACAGGGGAACTGTCGAAGAATGGACCCATGTACTTCTCAGTTGGATAATGCGATAAGAGTCATTTTTATAATTGTTGATACTAACCAAGAAAATAACATAAAATTGTTGGATAATATCAACAAAAAATCTATATTATGTCTGTTAGACCCAACAAATATGGATCCACTATATACATTCCACACAAATAGCATCCGGCAAATTGAAAATTCATTTATACGATTTCTCTATGAAAGTATAAACTGGGATCAACGTATGCTCGCCTTAAAAGGTCCCCGGGGAGCCGGTAAGACAACGTTAATGTTACAGCGAATCAAATATGGATTAGGGCTGCCATCAACCAAAGCGCTATACATTACTGCAGACCATTATTGGTTTTACACAAATACTCTTTATGAAACGGCGGAGAAGTTTTACTTAAATGGCGGCCGATTTCTATTTATTGATGAAGTTCATAAATATCCGCGTTGGTCAAGAGAGCTGAAAAATATCTATGATGGATTTCCAAATTTGAAAATTGTTTTTTCAGCCTCATCTGCACTCGATATATATCGGGGTGAAGCAGATCTGAGTCGACGTGTACTCACATACAACTTACCGGGAATGTCATTTCGAGAATTTCTGATGCTGAAAGGAATATTACGACTAAATTCAGTATCTATTAGTGATATCGAATGCAATCATGAAGAACTTGGGGCTGAAATTACAAACCAGATACAGCCGCTGCCTTATTTTAAGGAATACCTTAAAGTTGGATATCTGCCCATTATTTCAGAGAGCAGAAAAGAAGATATACCTGCGCGTCTAATTCAAGTTATTAATGCCGTTGTTGAATCCGATTTGGCATATACCGAAACGTTTGACAGCGGAACAGCCAATAAAATAAAAAAACTATTGGGCGTCATAGCTGAATCTGCTCCCTTTAAACCAAATATATCAGCTCTTGCCAGAAAGTTAAATATTAGCCGTGAATCAGTTTATCTATGGCTAACATATCTTGATAATGCCAGATTATTAAACACTCTCTCCCGTGAGGGTAAAGGAGTTTCCACACTACAAAAGCCGGATAAGATTTTTCTTGAAAACACGAACCTTGCTTACGCACTAAAGGATTCTCCTGATATCGGTTCTGTCAGAGAAACGTTTGTAATGAACCAGTTAACCAACGCCGGGTTAGATGTGACACTGCCTGAGTATGGAGACTTTTTAACCAAAGACTTTCACATTGAAGTAGGAGGGAAAAATAAAACCGGAAAACAGATTCAGGGTATTGAAAACTCTATTATCGCTGCAGATGATATTGAGATAGGGTATGGGAATAAAATTCCACTTTGGATGTTTGGTTTTTTGTATTAATTAGAGTCTAAAGACAAACAAACATTAAAAATATCAAAATTTAATGTTTGCTATCAAAAACGACCTTAAACTAACGGATTTAATCCAACGCCCGGTAAACCGTTTCTACAAACTCCCCAACAACGGCATTATCCAGCCATCGGGTCACAATCACCAAATCATTTTCTTCATCCACAACAATGTAATTCCCCCCAAAACCGGCTGCATAATAGAGATGATCGGGTACATCACCCCAATCGGTACTGCCTTTCAATGTCCACCACATAAGACCATAATCAGGGTTGGGTCCGGATGGAGCTTTGGCTTTTTCAATCCAATCACCGGAAATGATACGCCTTCCATTCCATTCACCGCCCCGTGCAATTAGTAATCCGAAACGCGCCTGGTCAAAGGTGTTGATGAAGAGTCCGCCGCCATTATGTCCGCCGCCACTCACCGACTGCATCTGCTGTCCATCAATCATCGCCCAGGAATTATCATACCCGAACCATCTCCAGGTGGATGAGGCCCCAATCGGATCCATCACCTCTTTTTTAAGCAGCTGTGGCAATGGCTCCCGGACGACTTGCAGCAGGGTGTAAGCCAAAAGGTTGACACGCACATCATTATATTTAAAATGAGTGCCGGGAGTATTTAGATCGCGCATCCGCCAATCATCAATTCCCCCCTCTCTCGGTGGACGATCCCCCCAATCTTCCATTCCAAAGAGTGTACCGTACCAATCGGACGACTGGTTTAACAGATGCTCCCACCTAATCGCTCCGTTATGTTCACCATCAAACATCCGGTCTTCCCAGACATACTCCGCCACCCGATCTTCGATACTGCGGATTACCCCGCGATCCCATGCCAATCCGGCCACCGTCGACAGATAACTTTTGGTTACACTAAAGGTCATATCCACCCGATCCACATCCCCCCATGACGCTACGATATATCCATCCTTTAGTATCAATCCTGCCGGACCACCCCGTTCGCGAACCGGACCTGCAAGCTCATGATACGGCTCATGGCTAAATCCCTGCAGAATGGCAATGCGCAGATCCCGATCCACACTGTTTTCGTTTTCCATGGCAATTTCCACGGCCTGATTGATCAGGCCCTCATTCAATCCCACTTCGGATGGAGTTCTCACCTCCCACTTATCTCCTGCCGGCGGGAAGTATCGCTCCTGCGCAACAAGGTTTAATGGCAAAAGAAAAAGAAGTACCAAATAAAGAGGAATGAATAGATTGGGTATTCGAAATATCATGGCTCGAGGATTGGTTATCTGGTTAAAAAGGAATTATAAGATATTCCTCGGTGGAATAGATGTCAATTGTTCAATATGAATCATTTAGCTTAAATGAGAATCTTTTTGTAATATGTGTAATACAAGTATTACTTGTAATAAATCATATTCACAGAATTGACTTATCATGGCTGTAACTGTCAGACTTAAACCCGAAGATGAAAAACGATTGGATAATCTTGCCAAATTAACCGGCCGAACAAAAAGTTATTATATCCGGGAGGCTATTGAAGAAAAGCTGGAAGAGATGGAGGATATCTATATTGCCGAACAGCGCATCGAAAAGCCCGAAGGGAAGCGTTGGTCTCTGGATGAACTGATGCGAGACGATGATCTGGAAAGTTGAATTTGATCACCGGGCACAGAAAGAACTGCGAAAGTTAGATCGGGATACACAAAGAAGGCTTTTGACGTGGATGTCCGATAACCTTTCCGGCAGTAAGGATCCCAGAGAGAAAGGAAGTCCATTAAAAGGAAAGTTCAGAGGACTTTGGAGATATCGGGTGGGTGACTATCGCATCATATGCCAAATAAAAGATGAAGAAGTTCTGATCCTCATCCTTAGAATTGCTCACAGAAAAGATGTTTATGATTAAATCACAGCTTTCCAGCTATTTTTAGTCTCCCCTAAAAAAGGGAGTACAGCGAAGCCGGGAGGAAAATCCGAGTTCGAAATTTGAGCCTTGCTACCCCCCTGCACCGTTATTGAATAAGAGTTACAATTCCCCTTAATCGTTCTTGGCAATAATCCATACGGCATGAACGATTCCCGGAATAAAACCCAGAATGGTAAGCAGAATGTTGAGCCAAAAATGCGGCTTAATGCCTATTGTTAAAAAAACTCCCAATGGAGGAAGGATGATGGCAAAAATAATTCGAAGTATACTCATAACAGGATAGTTTAGTTAATTGAGTTGATGATGACCAGCTATCAATATATAAAACTGGCTTTAAAAAGCTACCGATTATATATAGGATTGCATGGCATAGCATTAATCTGATGCCAAGTCAGATATTTTTATTACACTATTCCAGTTGCGCGTTATTTCTGAACAACCACAAGATGTTCATCCAATCGATCCCATGTTTCAGTAAACCCTTCAATCATTCCCATCTCAATCAATTTGGCCACCTCTTCTTTTGATCCGACTGTCGAGACTACCTTCACTTCTGTTTTATCAGCTAATGGTGTGAAAGTTATGATCGTATCAAACGAAGGCATTTCAGTATTCACAGATCTCTTTTTGTCAGAAAAATGATCATTATAGATGATTTTTTCAGGATCTACTATCTCTTTGTAAAAGGCGAGTCCCCACGATTCATCGTCAGGATTCGGGCCCTTCATGCAGTAGTGCCAGGACCCACCCTCCCGGAAATCCATTTTACAGTAATTGAGCGGCCACTCCCGGGGTCCCCACCAATTCATCAGGTGCTTACAGGTCGTGTATGTTTCAAAAACCAATTCACGGGGGGCCTCAAATACCCGGGTGAAGATGATTTCATTGTCATTTGTTTCTACGGTTTGATTTTTTTCTTTACTCATCGTTTTTATCTTTCATTTGCAGTTGTTTGAGATAGTCTTCCAATCGGTCAAAGCTCGCCTCCCAGAATTTCCTGTATTCTCCGATCCATTCATCTACATCTTTTAATGGCTCCGGATGCAGGCGGCATGGACGGTACTGCGCCTCGCGGCTCCGTTCAATGAGATTGGCCTTTTCCAGCACTTTCAAATGTTTTGTGATGGCAGGCATGGTCATATCAAACGGTTCAGCCAAATCAGAAACGGTTTTTTCACCGGTTGTAAGAGTGGCAAGAATAGCCCTGCGTGTAGGATCGGAGAGCGCTCGGAAGGTTGTACTTAGTGGATCAGTTGACATAATATTATCTAAATTTAACTTATTAGTTAATTAACTAAAAGGTAAAATAAAAATATGGAATGATGAAACCAATTTTTTGTTTATTCTTTATTAAAATGAAGCCATCTTACGAAAAACTTTTTTTACTGCTTTAACAATTAATAACATGCATCATGGATAATTTTTAATATGTTATAAAGCGTGTAATCACGACTCGTTTTGCAATGGAACCAGGAAGATTTTAACAAACGCATCATTTGATTTTCGGATTTAAATCATACAAAACTCTATCCCTCATTATTTTTCCGGCAGTGCTGGTTTTGGGAATTCTATTTTTGTTCATTTCCGGCGGTTTTTTAAGTGACCGTTCTGATGAATACATTTTAGAGGTTTCTGAATCAAGTACTGAAAATATTAGAGTACTGAGCAGTATTGAAGTGGAAAGGCGATTGGATGCGATAACAACACCAATGGCGGATATTGGACCTATCAATAGCTTGCTGGTGAGTCAACACGGGGAATTGGTTGCAGAAAAATATTATGGCAGAATGAATGCCGGCCGCGGGAACAATATTAAATCTGCCTCCAAAAGCCTTCTTTCAATATTAATTGGCATCGCGATCGATAAAGGATATCTAGAGGGAGTGGATCAACCCATTGGAGAGTTTTTCCCCGACTATTTTGAGTCAAACCCGGATTCGATCAAAGCCTCAATCACCATTGAAGATCTGTTGACGATGAGAAGCGGATTGGCATCCACCAGCCGGTCAAATTATGGCCGATGGGTATCAAGCAATAACTGGATTTATTATAAGCTTAACCAACCACTTCGCGGAGTGCCCGGCGAAGACAGAATTTACAGCACTGGCAACACCCATCTGCTAGCCGTAATCCTGACTCGTGCAACCGGCTTGAATACCCTTCAATTTGCCAACAGATATCTTTTCGATCCGATGGATATTCAAATAACAGGCTGGGACCGGGATCCACAGGGGTATTTCCTGGGGGGCAATAATATGGCCATGCGGCCGCGGGATATGATAAAAATTGGCCAATTGATGATGGATGTAGGTGTTTACAACGGGGAGCAGCTCGTCCCGAAGGAGTGGATTATCCGGTCCATAGAACCGGTAACCGGACGAATTCCCGGTATTGAAAATTATGGGTATTTATGGTTTCGCCGAATGGTGGGTGATGTTCATATGATCTACGCTTTTGGCAATGGCGGACAGTACATTATGATTCTGCCTGAACTGGAGGCCGTGCTCACTGTAACCACCCGAACCGGAACAAGTGAATCCACCAGAGATTACAGACGGCAGCTCTTTTCCATCATCGACAGGGATATTGTTCCACTGCTCCAGGCGGGATATCAAAGAGTTTAGGAAATATTCGACATAATTAAACCTTCATCGATTTCCAGCTTCCGCGGGTAAAGAGCCATAGAGTAAAGAGTCCAACGGATGTCTCTGAAACAAAAACACCCCAAAACACACCTGAGTGCTGCCAATCAAGAGTGATGGCCAGATACCAGCAGAGCGGAATCTGAATGAGCCAAAAGAAAACCAGATTAATTTTGGTAGGTGTCACCGTATCCCCGGCACCATTGAAGGCCTGGACCGATACCATCCACCATCCATAGACAAAGTATGAGTAGGAAAGTATTTGAATCCATTCTGATCCAATCATGATCACGGTCGGGTCGTCCGTAAAAAAGCTCATCATCTGTTCGTTAAAGAAAAAATAGATTACAGATACGGAGACCATGAAGTACATATTATAGATCCCGGTTTTCCATACGGAGGATTCTGCCCGTTCCGGCTGGTTCGCGCCCAGGTTTTGTCCGACCAGTGTTGCCGCTGCATTAGATAACCCCCAGGCCGGCATCAGTGTAAAGAGCATGATTCGCAGTGCAATAGTCGCTCCGGCCACCGCTTCACTTCCGATGTCAGCCAGTATTCTCATCAGAAAAATCCAGGAGGTCATGGCAACCAGCATCTGTCCAACTCCCCCCAGCGATCGTTTCACAATATTGCGGATGATGGTTGTACTCCAGACAATTTGTGACCTCCCGACCCGGATGTGTTTCCCCCCGCGAAAAAGAACCCAAAGCTGTATAGCTACACCTGTACTGCGGCCAATGGTGGTGGCAATAGCCGCACCTTCGATTCCGAATGCAGGAATGGGCCCGAAACCGAAGATAAGAATCGGGTCAAGAATGATGTTGATACCATTGGCAATCCAGAGAACCTTCATGGCAATGGCTGCATCACCGGCGCCGCGATAGATCGCATTGATCACAAAAAGCAATACAATCACAGCATTGCTCCCGAGCATCCACTGGGTATAGCGGTAGCCGTATTCAATGCTCCATTCATCACCCCCCATCAATAGCAGCAGCTCTTTGGAATAAAAAATACCGGCAATGGCAAATGGCAGTGAAATAAGCAATCCGATAAAGATCGCCTGTACGGCTGTATATCCGGCTTCCCGTTTTTTCTTTTCACCAATCCGGCGCGCAATGATCGCCGTAACAGCCACGGCCAGACCCATGGCAACGGAATAGAGCAAAAAGAGATATGTTTCTGTTAACCCAACGGTTGCCACTGCCGACGCTCCCAGCTTTCCGACAAAATAAATATCCACCACGGCAAACGTTGACTCCATCATCAGCTCCAGAATCATCGGAATGGAAAGCAGAAAGACCGCCTTTTTGATCGTGATTTTTGTGTAATCCGATTCCGTGCCACGGATTGCATCTTTTAGCTCTTTCCAGATGGATTGACGCGGCGAACCCGGGGGAGTGATATCAAAATCTGAATGTGTCATTTTCAAAGAATAGGATGCTCAAATGGTTGGGATCTAACCGTTTAGGGGCGATCAAATTTAAGTCTGACAAGTTATTCTATTTATATGACAATCAAAACCATCTTTATTGAATACAAACAATGAAGTGCAAACTGCGAATTGTGAACAGATAGAGTACAACAAATTCCAACATCCAACATCCAACATCCAATATCCGACCCCCGACTTCCGAGAACTGAGAACGAAAGCTGAGAGCTGAGTGCAGAGTGCAGAGTGCTGTAAATCTAGGACCGATAACTGTGATCTGAGAACTGCAATCCACGAACTTCGAACTGCGAACTGAAATCCGAGAACCGAGAACAGAAATCCCAGATCCGAAAACTGAAAACTGAAAGCTGAAAGCAGTGAGCTGTGAGCTGAAAGCTGTAAGCTGAAAACTAGGAACTGAAAAGAAAATAACCGCTCAATACCCCAATTTATCCATCCGATGTTGAAACTGTTTCAACGCATACTCCAAAAACCACTCTTTTTCCAATCCAAATGGAACCACATCATACGGTTCAAAAATCTCATAGATGATATTGGTGGCATCATTTAATAACTCCTCCAGATGATTTTCAAACTCATCCCGATAACCGGGATTCTGATCTAAAAGCCGGTTGATCAAATAGAGTCCGTATGCGATATGCCGGGATTCATCTTGTTTTAATTTAATGATACCCTCCTGCATGCCCGGCAAGAGATCATTATCGGTCAGCATTTTGTGATACGCAGCATAACCGGTCTCTGCAAGGGTGCCTTCAACGATCATATTGTATGTTCCGGATGCTTTAAGCTGGGCAATCGGAGAATGATCCAGTTTCAACCGGTTCAGATCACGGGGTAGTTTTTCGTAGAAGAGAGTTCTATAGTGAGTTTTATGATACTGTTGAAAATCGGGCTGATAGCCGATTACATCCCTCACAAATAGCGAGAAAAATTCCGTATGCTTAGCCTCTTCCCACAAAAAGGAGGTTAAAAAGATCTCCTCTTCCAATCGGCCCTCAGCGGCAATCACTTGTATCAGTGGCAATAAATCAACGGTTACAGCCTCTTCTCCTGCAAGAAACAGACCGGATAGATGGATTAATATCTCTTTTTCATCATCCTGTAACTGCTTCCATTCTTCCCGGTCCCTGCTCAAATCAATATCAGCCGGATTCCAAATTCCATACACTTTGGCCTTCTGAAACAGCTTCATTGGGAAACCCTCAAAATCGAGCCCTTTTTGAATGGTTGTAAATGAGGAGTGTTTCGATTCTTTCTCCTGCTTCTCTTTAATCTCGGTGATAAACTCTTTCTGCTGTTTTGAATCCCTGTAGGTGGGCGCGGTTTCTAACAATGCTTTTGCTGCTTGTCGTTGAGTTGATAGCATAACGATACTCCCCTTATCAAGGGTCAGTTTCTTTTTCATGATCATCATGGTTGGATCTTTTTTATCCTCAATCAACCGAATCCAGGTCGTTTCATCTGCTGTCAATATGATTTGCGCCATACTCTCTTCTTCAGATGTGGCAAATTTTATATCGAGACACTCCCCATATTTAAGATCTAAATAGAAACCGACAGACTCGTTTTCTTTGAGCTTTTCAGGAACCGGCTCAAATTTTAATAATATAGGGCTGTTCCAATGTTTCGCTGCCCTCTTGTACTTTTCACTGCTATTAATTGAATCAAACCACTCTTTCATCCACTTTTCAGTAAAGTATTCGTTTGATGTGTTTGATTGATCACCTTTTTTATTGAACCACATATTTGGTCTCTCTATTCATGATAAGTTCTGCCTATTGGGTACGTTAGTTTATTAACTATCTTAAGGTTTAATTATTTGAAAGAAAACAATATTTTAAGTGTGTTAAAGTTAAGTATTTTAAAAATTTATAAGTCAATAAAAAACAAATAACTATGAGCAGTATTTACCCGACATATGATGTGATTGTAGTGGGTGCGGGACACGCCGGCAGTGAAGCGGCAGCGGCAGCGGCCAACATGGGATCCAAGACATTGTTAATCACGATGAATATGGATGCGATTGCAAAAATGTCGTGCAATCCGGCCATGGGTGGCGTTGCAAAGGGTCAACTCGTTAGAGAAATCGATGCGTTGGGCGGACTCAGCGGAATGGCCAGTGATCGCAGTGGAGTTCAGTTTCGAATGCTCAATTTAAGTAAAGGCCCGGCCATGTGGAGTCCGCGCTGCCAGAGTGATCGCATGCTCTATGCTCAAATTATGAGGGAAGAACTCGAGAAAATTGATAATCTTTATTTCCGGCAGGACAATGTCGTTGATATTCTCACCGATGAAAAGGGTGAACATGTAAATGGAGTTATGACTCAAACCGGTCAGGTTTTTCATTCTAAGTCGGTAGTGTTAACCAGCGGTACTTTTTTGAATGGACTCATTCATATCGGCGAAAGTCAATATGGCGGTGGCCGTTCGGGTGAACGAGCATCTGTTGGGATTTCAGCAGCGCTCCAAAAATTGGGATTTGATATCGGCCGACTCAAGACGGGAACTCCTCCCCGGCTGGATGGCAGATCCATTGATTATTCTAAACTGGAAATACAGTACGGCGATGAAGATCCGGCTCCGTTTTCATTCATGACAGATCAATTACCCTCGATTGACGAACAACTGACTTGCTGGATCGGATATACTAACAACGACGTTCATGAGGTCTTAAAAACAGGATTTGACCGCAGCCCGATGTTTAATGGACGGATAAAATCAATCGGACCTCGATACTGTCCAAGTATTGAAGACAAAATAAATCGTTTTGCGGATCGGGACAGACATCAACTCTTTCTTGAACCGGAAGGCTGGAATACCTATGAAATGTATCTGAACGGGTTTTCCACTTCGCTGCCTGAAGATGTTCAATATCATGCCTTAAGAACTATTCCCGGTTTTGAAAAAGCAGTCATGCTTCGGCCGGGATATGCTATTGAATACGACTACTTTCCCCCCTATCAGGTTAAAAGAAGCCTGGAGACCAAACGGGTGAATGGGTTATTTTTTGCCGGACAAATAAACGGAACCACCGGTTATGAAGAAGCCGCTTGTCAGGGAATGATTGCCGGAATAAACTCTTCTCTGTTTGTCCAGGAAAAAGAACCTTTTGTTCTGAAAAGATCAGAAGCGTATATCGGTGTTCTTATTGATGACCTGATTAACAAAGGGACGGAAGAACCCTATCGGATGTTTACATCCAGAGCGGAACATCGAATTTTACTGCGTCAGGATAATGCAGATTTGCGCCTGACTGAGTTAGGCTATCGAATCGGTTTGGCCGACGAAGAGCGCTATCAACGGTTCAAAAAGAAAAAGGAAGAAGTGGATCAGTTGTATGATTTAATCAGTGACTATACGGTCAGGCCTGAAAAGATGGACCCGATGCTGATTGAAAAAGGGACAACCCCGCTCACCCAACCTGTGAAGGCAAAATCATTAATCCCCAGGCCGGAAATTCATTTGCGGGATCTTTTTGATGCCGATTCGGAGTTAAATGAATCCGTCAATAACATCACATCGAATCGATATGTAATCGAACAGGTGGAGATTCAGATCAAGTATGAAGGATATATCAAACGGGAGTTTGAGATGGTTGAAGAGGTAAACAGGCAGGAAAATGCCTTGATTCCTTTAAAAATCGATTATTCAAAGATAAAGAGCCTCTCATCTGAAGGAAAGAGTAAATTAGAAAGGATTAAGCCTGAGACGATTGGTCAGGCGTCCAGAATCAGTGGGGTATCGGCAAGCGATGTAGCTGTGTTGATGGTCTATTTAAAAAGTTAGGCGTTTCACGTGAAACATAATATAGAAGTCGTTAAAGTCGCCCCGAAAACACTTTCAGAAGCAAGAGAGATCTATAAAGCCAATGAGAAAGAGTATGAAAAGTATATCGATTTACTACTGGAGTGGAATGAAAAAATCAATGTAATCAGCCGCACTGTTTCACGTGAAACAGTCCGTGAGCATATCGTCCACTCGCTGCTTCCGATTCCGCTAAAATTGTTGGCGGGCTATAATAAGTGGATTGATTCGGGGAGTGGAGGCGGATTGCCGGGGATCCCAATTGCCATTCATCAGCCCGACCTGTTCATATCACTGAATGATAATATCAAGAAAAAAATGATGGTCGTTGATGATATTGTTCAATCCATGAATATCAAGAATACGGAGACGATTGACTATAGTATATCCCTTGTAGATTTAAAGCGCGGGACCGGGATTCTTACCAAACACGCTTTTAAATTATCGAAATTGATCCACCTGCTTAGCGACAAACCCTGGGAAATTATCCTGATGTGGAAGGGTGTGGAGGATGCAAAAGAGGAGATCAGGCAGCAAAAAAAAGCACTGGATTGTACCATCTATTCGTTTAACTTTGGGGAAAACGAGCCATTTTATGAGGGTAAAGGTTTGGTATTGATTGAGCGAAGTTAAATTGAATCGGTAAAAGTTTATCCCGCGAATAAGACCAAAAGGATTAGTTTTGATTGAACGTAATTATATGGAAAGGATCAAAGTTTAGCTCGCGCCCAAGACCAAAGTGGATTAGCTTTAATTGAGTGTTGTTAAAATTGGAAGGATAAAAATTTAGTGCTTGTCTAGAAGTACAAACCGTGTTAGTCTATTTAAAGTCGGGTGCAGAACATTCATAAATTTATAAAAAACAATTATGTCAAGATTAAAGAGCTCAGAGCGAAGAATGAAGATGATTTTAATGCTTCAGGATTCAAAGAAAAAATTAACGGCTGATGAACTGGCTAAAACATTTGGCGTGACCCGAAGAACTATTTTTAGGGATTTTAATGTACTGTCGGAATTAAACGTACCGGTGATACATGATAAATATAGCGGATATGGTGTAATGCCGGGATATAAGGTTCCGCCACTGATGTTTACATCACGGGAATTGGCGACAATATTGGTTGGACTCAATTTCGTAAAGTCGCAAGTCGATAAGATGTTGATTGAGGATGCAAAGGGTGTAGAGCTGAAGATTAAGAATGTATTGCCGGATGAATTAAAGGAATTTATGAACTCTCTGTATGACCGAACAATCGTAGATCCATTCCTGCACTTTGGCCATGAAAAAAAAGAGGGAGGAAATTGGTACCTGGTCTCTTCTGCAATATCCCAACAAAAAAGTCTGTCCTTCAGATATGAGAGTAAAGGGGATGGGAAAAAGAGTGACCGGAAAATTGATCCGTATTTGTTGGTTTTTTACCGTGACCACTGGAATGTAATCGGGTATTCTCATAAAAGAACCGCAATCCGGAATTTTGTACTGGACAGAATGGAAAATCCACAAATTTTGGATGAAAAATACACTTTGGAAAAAGAAATTGATGTAGAGGGCTTAATTTTTAATTCTAACGAATCCGGAGATTTAGTGGAACTGTTGGTCGATAAGTCGATAGATAGGGCGTTTAAAGCGAATCTGCCGACAAAAATATTTAAGGAAAATGCCGTTTCAGATAAAATAATTAAGGTTTCACTCCGATTTGGGAATTTGGGATTTTTGAACGAATGGCTGCTACAGTTTGGCGACAAAGTGAAAATTGTCTCTCCGGAATCGTTAATTCAAAAACGAAAAATTATACTAAAAGAAATGCTGGATAATACATGATTTGAAATATTGATTATTAGATAGCCAAATAAATCAAAATAGTAATAGATTTGTATATTGGTTATTTCATGTTATTTAAAATGTTTAGTAATCAGATTTATTTTCTTGAATTTACAGAAGTGAAAACGGTAATATTTTGAAAAATAAAAAAATGAAGAAATTCATTTAATTAATTATCTGTAATCCCCAACTTACGTCCCAGCCGACGAAATATATTTCGTGATTTTTCTTCGTCCTCTTCTTCTCCCACAATAACGGCATCATCACTGTCTCGTCCCCTAAAAAAATTCCGAAGGCGATCCCTGAACTTTTCCTCCTCATAATCCGCACAGCTCAAATCAAAGGGTGATTTGTTTAGATGGGCCGGAAACTGATTCGGTAAAGATGTGATATCACTGCCGGGACCAATGGAGGTGAGAAAATTTCCGGCGATCGGCAGCGCTGTCTGTGATGCAAAAGCGGGAAACTCACGGAAATGAACTCGTTGATTCCATCCTCCGACCCTTACGCCAAAAACCATCTCCGGTGTAAAACCAATAAACCACCCATCCGCATAGTTCTGAGTAGTTCCGGTTTTGCCCCCTAAAGCATGTGTTACACCATATTTTGAGCGCAATGGCGATCCGGTTCCCTCATTCACAGCCTTTTCAAGCATCGCAACCATCGTAGCGGCGGTTTCAGGTGAAATCCCTTCTACATCGCTATTGCCAATTTCATGCGCGATCTGTGAAACACTCTTTGATTGATTCGGATCTGATGACAAAGAATCCGGGTTACTGACCATCATTGATAAGTCATCATTTGTAAAGTCATAAATCAGTTCATCGTCAGAATTAAATATCTTTGTTATCATCGTCGGCCGGGCCGGCCGGCCGCCATTTAAAAAAGATGTGTAAGCTGTCGTCATCTCCAGCAGCGATGTTTCAGCAGTTCCCAGAACAATGGAGGGCTGACTGGGAATCGTCGATTGAATGCCCATTGCATACGCTGTTTTTTGAATGGACGGAACTCCAATACTCATTCCCAACTGAACCGTTGCCGTGTTAACTGATTGTGCCAAAGCCGCTTGCAGAGAATAATATCCCCCATATTCATCCTCCGTGTTTCTGGGAGTCCAATTGCTGTAATCCGCAAAAGTGGTCAGTTGATTCCGTTCATAATCGCATGGAACACGGCCGTCTTCAAGGGCAGCAGCATAAACAATCGGCTTAAATGTAGACCCGGATTGTCTTTCAGCTAATATCTGATCATACGGAAAATGGCGATGGTTAATACCGCCCACCCATCCTAATATATGCCCGGAATTGGGATGAATCACCAATAAACCGGCATTTAAAAAAGAGAGATAATATCGCAATTCATCATATGGAGATAATTCACGTTCTACATAACCGTCCCAGGTATAGATCAGAGTCGATACAGGGGTATATAGAATGGTCTCGATTTCTTCGGCCGGAGTTTCATCCAGAAGAAGTTCACTGTAATAACCGCTCTGTCGCCATGCTCGCATTACATCGGGATCCCCCTTTTCACTGAAAATAGAATTATTCAAAATCTCGCGATCAAAAACTTTCTGTAACCCCTTCATATGTGCGGCAACCGCATTTTCTGCAGAATTCTGGATACGTGAATCAATCGTTGTGTAAATAGTCAGCCCGTCCGTATCCAGACTATAGATCTCCCCATCAAGTGACGGTTGATTTTTTAATACATCGAGCATTTGTGCAACCAGATGCTTTTGGAAATAGGATGCTCTATCGTTTCTGTTGGCGCGCCGGCTATAATCTGTGATAAGCGGCTCTGAAATAGCCAAATCAGCGGTTTCTTCGGATATCATCTCATATTTCTCCATCTGACGTATCACAACATTGCGACGTTGTTCAGACCGATCCGGATTTCTATGCGGATTATAATACGTAGTTGCTTTAAGCTGTCCGGCCAAAGTGGCTGATTCTGTAAGAGTAAGATTGGACGACGGTTTATTGAAGAAACGATGCGCTGCCATATCGATTCCAAATGTATTTTCTCCAAAGGATACACTGTTTAAATAGATCGTGAGTATCTCTTCTTTTGAGTAAACAGATTCTAATCGCCGGGCAATCATCATCTCCCTGAGTTTATCAGTCAGTAAATAAATACCCTGTTTATTCGATCGGGGGTAGAGATTTTTAGCAAGCTGTTGGGTGATAGTGCTCCCTCCGCCGGCGTTTTGTCGAAGCAGTATTGTCCGGATCAATACACGGCCCAATGCCCGAAAATCAATGCCATTGTGCCGATAAAACCGAATATCTTCGATGGCAATCAGGGCATTGATCATGTCAGAACTTATATCCTCTAATTCAACCTGAACCCCCTCTTGAACCGGATATGTACCTAAAAGTTCACCGTCCGAAGTGACAATTTGAGAGGGCTGCTGTTCTTGAATCAATCGCAGTTCATCCTGACCAGGCACTGGCCCAAAAACTTCCATCCACACCAAACCGATGAGAAGAAAAAAAATAGATATGAATATCCCTAAAACAGATAATAGATAGACAAGCCAAACAGGCTTGATTTTCTTGTTTAATTTCACAGATCTGACTGATAAGAATTAAGTTTGGATCTGATTAAACAATAAACCTGTCCATTTGTTTCTGAAAAAATCACTCCTGAATGGATCATATTTCAGAAATAAAAAAGGCTCCGAGAAGGAGCCCTTTTTTATATTGATTTTTAAGAGGCAGACTAAAAGTTTATTCCACGACAGGAACTTCATTTTCGTCTTCATCCTCATTCACGACTCGTGTTATGGCAGCAATTTTGCCATCTTCATCCAGTCTCATAATTCGAACTCCCTGGGTATTTCGTCCCATCGTTCGGATTCCTTTACACTGCATACGGATCACTTTTCCGCCTTCGGTGATCACCATGAGATCATCATTGTCAGAGACTTCCTTGAGCGCAATCAGATTTCCGGTTTTTGGAGTTACCTTCAATGTAATCACTCCTTTACCGCCCCGACTCTGCTCTCTGTAATCATCCACCAGAGATCGTTTTCCATATCCATTTTCAGAGATGGCCAGTACCGTCGCTTCATGAGTGTTTTTGATTACAACCATATCGACCAGCTCATCTTTTTTGCTGAGTGTCATGCCGCGAACACCGGATGTATTGCGCCCCATCTCCCGTGCATCACTTTCGTGGAACCGGATGGCCCGGCCGGTTTTGTTGGCCAGGATAATATTACTGTCGCCGTCTGTTAAGGCGGCACCGAGTAAACTATCTCCTTCACGGATATTGATCGCGATAATCCCATCTCTTCTCGGCCGGCTATATGCTTCCAGGGTTGTTTTCTTCACCTGACCCTGTTTGGTTGACATGATGATGGAGTGATTGTTGATATAATCCTCCTCTTCAAGTGTTTTCACAGGTACAAAGGTCTGAATATGATCGTCTTTTTCAATATCGATCATGTTGACAATCGCACGGCCCCTGGACAATCTGGAACCTTCCGGAATCTCATACACTTTCAGCCAGTAACAATTTCCTTTCTCGGTAAAGAATAGGATATAGTTATGGTTGGTTGCCACAAACAGATGTTCTACATACTCATCATCTTTGGTTGTGGTTCCCTTCATGCCTTTGCCGCCACGTCTCTGTCGACGGTAACCGCTAACCGGCATCCGTTTGATAAACCCTTTGTTGGAGATCGTCACGACGACATCTTCATCCGCAATCATATCCTCTACACTGAAATCTTCAGCAGAGTAGACGATTTGGGTGCGTCTTTCATCTCCATATCTCTCTTTAATCTCCAGTAACTCATCTTTTATAATCTGATTTTGTCTGGTTCTGTCGGAGAGAATCGTTCTAAATTCTGCAATTTTATCCACGATATCTCTGTACTCCTGATCAACCTTCTCTGTTTCCAGCCCGGTTAATTTTTGGAGTCTCATATCAAGAATTGCTTTCGCCTGAATGTCCGTAAATGCAAACTTCTTCCGAAGTTCAACATTGGCCTCTTGCGGATTCTTGGAGGCACGAATGGTCTTGATAACTTCATCCAGATTATCCAGGGCAATTTTTAACCCCTCCAGGATATGAGCTCTCGCTTCGGCCTGATCCAGATCATAAATCGTACGCCGAATGATCACCTCAACGCGATGCTCAATAAAGTGCTCTATTAACTCTTTGGTAGGCATCACTTTAGGGCGTCCCTTGACAAGCGCAAGGTTAATCACGCCAAAGGTTTGCTGCATTTGTGTGTATTTATAGAGCTGATTTAATACAACGCCTGCATTGGCTCCTCTTTTTAAAATAATAACGATACGCATACCGTCACGATCCGATTCATCTCTGATTTCAGAGATCTCCGTAATTCTTTCGGTATGAACCAGATCTGCAATTTTTTCAATCAGTGTCGCTTTATTGACCTGATATGGAATTTCTGTGACAACAATTTGCTCTCTGTTATTTCGAAGCTCTTCTGTATTGGCGCGTGCACGCATGGTTATTTTACCACGGCCCGTTTCACAGGCTTCTTTAACCCCTTCATATCCGTATATAATCCCACCGGTCGGGAAATCAGGAGCCGTAATATGCTTCATCAGTTCCTTCGCATCGATTTCAGGATTATCAATCACGGCAACGGTACCGTCAACCACTTCTTTTAAGTTGTGTGGAGGCATATTGGTCGCCATACCCACTGCAATCCCTGATGCTCCATTTAACAACAAGTTGGGAAGCATGGATGGAAGTACGGTGGGCTCCATCAAGGTGTCATCAAAATTGGTTTGGAAATCAACGGTCTCTTTGTTGATATCTGTCAGGAGTTCCTCTGCAATTCTCTGCATCCGAACTTCGGTATAACGCATGGCTGCAGCGGAGTCACCATCGACAGAACCGAAGTTTCCCTGTCCGTTTACCAGTGGGTAACGCAATGAAAAATCCTGAACCATTCGAACGATCGAATCGTAAACGGCGGAATCCCCGTGAGGGTGATACTTACCCAAAACCTCACCGACGATACGGGCACTCTTTTTGAAATTACGATTATGGAGCATCCCAAGATCACTCATACCGTACAGAACACGTCTGTGTACCGGTTTTAAACCATCTCGCACATCGGGAAGTGCCCTTGAAACAATAACCGACATAGAATAATCTATGTAGGATGATTGCATTTCATCTTCAATCGAAATAGGTATAATTTTTTCGCTGGCCATTCAGTCTATGTAGTTTGTAAATGATTTTGATTTAATTCAGTGAGAACGCAGAAGGCAGAAGGCAGAATTCTTTTTTTAAAAATTACTTCTGCCTTTTGCCCTTTGCCTTCTGCCTCTAAATATCGAGCGTCGCATACTTTGAATTTCGCTCAATAAATTCTCTTCTGGGTTCAACATCGCCCCCCATTAATGTAGAAAACATCTTATCTGCAGCAGCTGCATTGTCGATGGTAACCAATTGCAGAGTACGGGTTTCCGGATCCATGGTTGTCTCCCAGAGCTGTTCCGGATTCATTTCACCCAACCCTTTATATCGGGATACATCAAACTTCTTCTTCGCTTTTTTCAGTTCCCTTGTGATTTTATCACGGGTTTCGTCATCCCATGCATACTGCAGTTCACTTCTTGAGGCTGTAATTCTGTACAGCGGCGGTGTTGCAATATATACATGGCCACGTTCCACCAGCGGGTGCATATAGCGATAGAAAAAGGTGAGCAGAAGGGTACGGATATGAGATCCATCCACATCGGCATCTGTCATGATGATAATTTTGTGATATCGCAATTTCTCCAGTTCAAACTCCTCTTCATGACCCACACCGGTTCCCAGTGCGGTAATCATGGCCTGAATCTCTTTGTTTTCAAGGATCTTATTGATCTTCGCTTTTTCCACGTTCAGGATTTTCCCTCGCAGCGGAAGAATCGCCTGAAAACTTCTGTTTCGGCCCATTTTTGCAGAACCCCCCGCAGAATCACCCTCAACCAGGTAAACTTCACTGTGCGCCGGATCTTTAATGGAACAGTCAGCCAATTTACCCGGAAGTCCGCCGCCACTCATCACACTTTTTCGCTGGATCAGCTGACGCGCTTTCCGGGCTGCTTCACGCGCTTCGGCTGCAACCACCACTTTCTCAAGGATTTTTTTTGCTGTTTTGGGGTTTTGCTCTAAAAATTCCGTCAGTTTTTCATAAAGGATCACCTCGACAGCACTCTGCACTTCCGAGTTCCCCAATTTTGTTTTGGTCTGCCCTTCAAACTGCGGTTCCTGGACTTTCACACTCAGTACACAAGTGAGCCCTTCACGAAAATCTTCACCGGAAATCTGAATTTTACTGTTCGATTTGATGATATTGTTCTTCTCCGCATAGGTTTTGAAACAGCGAGTCAGTGCCCGCCTGAACCCTGAAATGTGGGTTCCGCCCTCACGTGTATTGATATTGTTCACATAGGAATGGACATTTTCCGTATAACTGCTGTTATACTGCATGGCCACTTCCACAGGAACATTTTCCAATTCCCCGGCGATAAATATCGGCTCATCCATGAATGACTCCCGGCTCTCATCGAGGTATCGAACAAAATCTTTGACACCGCCTGCAAAATGAAAAGTGACTTCACTTTCATCATCGGCATCACTAACACGTTCATCAATAATCTGAACAGTGATCTGAGGATTCAGAAAAGCCAGCTCCCTCATTCGATCTGCGATGATGTCAAACTTGTATTCTGTTGTTTGAGTAAAAATTTCGGCATCCGGCTTAAACCGAATAATGGTTCCGGTCTCTTTTGTCTTGCCAATCTCTTTTAGGGGAACCTTGGTTACCCCTCTTTCAAATTCCATTTTGTAGATGCTTCCATCCCGGTGAATTTCAGCAGAGAAGAAAATAGAGAGCGCATTCACACAACTGACACCAACACCGTGGAGTCCGCCGGAGACCTTATAACTGTCTTTGTCAAACTTTCCGCCGGCATGCAGTTTGGTCAGAACCACCTCAACCGCTGGGATTTTTAATTTCGGGTGGTCATCTACCGGAATTCCGCGACCGTTATCAGCAACGGTTATGGAACCATCCTCATGAATTGTTAATTTGATGTAATCACAATGCCCGGCGAGCGCTTCATCAATAGAGTTGTCTACTACTTCGTTGATCAGGTGGTGAAGTCCACGTTGCGCAGTGTCACCAATATACATTGATGGACGCTTGCGAACGGCTTCGAGACCCTCTAAAACCTGAATATTCGATGCTTTATAGTCAGAGCCTTTTTTTGCAGTCATATATGGGGGTTGAATGATATTATTAATAGCCGTCTAAGGCCTGAAAAATAGCGTTTTAAAGGGCAAAATCAAAGAAAGAATGATATATATCGACATAAACTGAGCAAGTAGCGGGTAATTTAATTTAGAGCTTATTTTACACGGTATTTTATGATTAAAAAGTTAAATAAATATTGTTTTTAAAAATGAAACATCATATTTTTGGTGTCTATCTAAAAATCAGTCAACATTAGTATTATGGCACGCAAAGACGATATTACTGGCAAAGGGGCATTGAATGGTTATCGTTCGTCAAAAGCGAACAATAAAACCAAGCACAAGTTCCAACTGAATCTGCAGAAAAGAAGATTTTATTTACCGGAAGAAGATCGATGGGTAACATTGAAAGTTTCTGTTAAAACAATACGGACGATCAACAAAAATGGTTTGGCTGCTGTATTGAAAGATGCCAGGAAGAAAGGAACACTTTTAAAAGAGGTATAATCAATGGCAAAAGGTAATCGCATACAGGTGATTTTAGAATGCACCGAAAAACCCGGCAGTTCTCGATATGTAACAACAAAAAATCGAAGAACCACTACTGAGAGGCTGGAGATTAAAAAATACAATCCGGTATTGAGAAAGCATACCGTTCACAAAGAAATTAAATAAGGTACTGATATGGCTAAGAAACAAGTATTCGGCGATGAGGCAAAATCTTTAAAAAGTGCCCACCGTAAAATGGCAAAAGTGATCATCTCAAGTAAAAATGCAAGAGGACAGTTCTCTTACAAAGAAACAATGATCGATCAGGATAGTGTTTCAGACTTTATTCAGAAGAATAAAGCGTAATCAGACAGAAATATTTATTTAAAAGGTTTCATTCTAACGGATGAAACCTTTTTTTTTGTGGATAGGTTGCCAATCGGATCTACATCCATACGAACTCCGCCAACGTCTCTATTTCTATTTACTCAGTCTAAGCAACCCTCTAATTCACACACCGTATTCACAGAGCCAATTTACACACGATGAATACTTTCCAGTCGCACAGTATATAAACGCAGTCAATTCACACATCCGGGTTATATCGCACAAAAAAAATGTGTAATTTCAACGAACCGCCAATTTCGAATCCTCAATATTCAATAAATCGTTAATTATGAGTCTGAAAGAAAAAATAATGACTGACCTGAAAGAGGCAATGAAAGCTAAAAACAGTGAGAAAACGATGGTTTTGCGCTCGCTGAAAGCTAAAATCCTGGAGAAGGAGATCAGCGAAAGAAAAGGAGGTGAGTCTACTTTGAGTGATGAGCAAGTGATTGATGTACTGCTAAAAGCTGCCAAACAACGCAAAGAGTCGATCGACCAATTTACCCAGGGCGACAGGCCGGACCTGGTTGAGAAGGAGGAGAGGGAACTTTCTATCATCGATCATTATCTGCCCCAAATGATGAGCGAAGAAGAGGTGCGTGTTGAAGTGAAGAACCAAATTGAAACGATGGGAGCAAATTCAATGGCCGACATGGGAAAAGTGATGGGCGCTTTAATGGGTAAATTAAAGGGTAAAGCAGAGGGATCCATGATCAGTAATGTAGTGAAGGAAGAACTATCTAAACTCTAATCATGAATCTGATCGACCTTTTTATAATCATTTTTATTCTTTTCTTCTGCTTTAGAGGATATTGGAGTGGTTTTGTAAAACAAGTTTTTGGAATTGCGGCAATCATCATCGCTGTTTTTGCAACATTCAGATATATGAGTCCTGCATCCGGCATGCTCACTTCATTTATTGATAACCCGGACCACGCCACAATCGTAGCCGGAATATTGATTTTTATAATCAGCCTGAGCGTGATACAGCTGGCAGGATATATGTTGGAAAAAGCACTGAAGCTGGTAAAAATTAACTTTATCAATCGATTGGCAGGGATGTTATTTGGAGGGCTGAATGCAGCAATTATTGCGAGTGCATTTCTGCTGCTGTTAGCAGGATTCAATCTGCCTACGGAAGAAACCCGATCGGAATCTTATACTTATGAACCAATCATTCAGGTGGCACCAATCACGTTTAATATAATTGCAACCATCTATCCCGACACCGTTGATTTTATGGATACCATTGAAAAATCAATCCGTGAAAACAGCACACTGAAAGAACTGTCACTATTTGAAAATATAGATTTATGAGCTTTTTACCTGTAGACGAACAACTGGCAATCATCAAAAGGGGAACTGTTGAAATTGTCCCTGAAGAGGAGCTGATTAAAAAACTAAAAAAATCCAGAAAAGAGAATAAACCTCTTCGGGTTAAACTCGGTGTAGATCCGACCCGACCCGATCTTCATCTGGGCCACTCCGTAATCTTAAGAAAACTACGGCAGTTTCAGGATTTAGGCCATGAGGCGATATTGATCATCGGTGGATTTACCGCTATGATCGGAGATCCGACCGGACAAAACAAAACGCGTCCGCCATTAACCCCTGAAGAAGTGAGTGAAAACGCTGAAACATACATCAGCCAGGCAAAAAAAATACTGGATCAATCCAAAACGGTTATTGTGAATAATAACGATTGGCTCGGAAGCATGTCGTTTATGGACATTGTGAAACTCTCCTCAAATTTGACGGTTGCCAGAATGATCGAAAGGGATGACTTTTCCAAACGGTTTGAAAATAGTGAGCCGATATCCCTTCACGAATTCCTATATCCCCTGGCTCAGGGACAGGATTCCGTTCATCTGAAATCTGATATTGAACTGGGTGGAACCGATCAAAAGTTCAATTTATTGGTTGGCAGGGACCTGCAACGGGCAGACAATCAGGCGCCGCAAATCTGTCTCATGATGCCTCTTCTGGTGGGTACGGATGGCAGTAAAAAAATGAGTAAATCGTATGATAATTATATCGGGATTGATGAACCTGCAAATGATATATACGGTAAATCTCTATCCATTCCGGATGATTTGATCTACTCCTATTTTGAATTGGTATCCGATGTCTCCATTGAAAAATTAGCCGAATTAAAAGATCAGATCCGGAAAGACCCCAGAAACAGTAAACATGAACTCGCGTTTACAATCACCAGAATGTACCACGGGGAAGCAGGCGCGAAAGCGGCAAGAGAGCATTTTGAACAGACTGTGATTAATAAGGATGTTCCGGACGATGCTCCGGAACTGGAATATGCGGCCGGATCTACCATCCGGTTAATGGATATAATTTCTGATGCGGAACTGACCCAAAGTAACGGCGAAACGAAACGACTGATGAAACAGGGGGGCGTTTCTCTTAATGACGAAAAAATAAGCGATCCGAATGCAGAAGTTGAATTTTTAAAGGGTTCTCAGTTCGACCTGAAAGTAGGCAAGAGAAAATTTGCCCGATTGATTGGCGTTTAGAATACAATTAAATGTTAAATTAACATAATTATACATATACTGATAATAGGATCATATGATCTTGTGAACGCTAGAAATGAATCAATATGGGGACAAGCTATTCCGGATCAAGCTCAGAAGTAAACACATTAAATGCTTTTATTAAATTGATGAGGGCGTCAGAGTCGATCAATATGCGATTGAACAGACACCTCTCAGATGTTAATCTAACCGTCAGTCAATTTGGGACACTGGAAGTCCTTCACCACCTTGGACCGCTGAACCAGCGCAGTATCGGAGAAAAACTACTTAAGAGCGGTGGAAATATCACGATGGTCATCGATAACCTGGAGAAACAGGGGTACGTGGTTCGGAAAAAGGATCCCTCCGACCGAAGGGCTGTTCTGATTCACCTTACCAAAAAGGGGGAAACTTTTATCGGAAAATTTTTCCCCAAACATCTGGATAGAATCAAAGAGGAGTTCAGTGTATTATCTGAGGAAGAGAAAAAAACACTGGCCGATATTTGCAAAAAGCTCGGCCTGAAAAATTAATCTAAATTTTCTGTAAGGAAACACCCTTTGCATGCTCATTCAAGTATGCAAAGTGCGTATCCTTATAAATTCCCATTCGCCTCATATCCGGCTGTCCGGTTAGCCTTGTTGGTAATCATTGGGATTTTATTCTCTTTTTATTTATCGCCATCCCTTCAAGCTCTATCATTTCTTACCTTTTCGCTTATTACCCTCCACTATCTGTCTGAATGGATTAACCGTCGTACTTATTCCATTCTGTCGGTTCGCTTTTCAATCCTGCTCTACTCCCTATTCCTGATTTTTGCATCATCCCTCTATTCCCAAATCAGAGTAAACGCAACTCAAAAATCGATCGAGAATGCCGGTGTGCTAAACTTATTTGAATGGGATGAAATTGAGGTGAAAGGAAAAATAATATCATCCGGAAACAGCAGTTCCGGGCGTCCTGTGTACGAAATAGAAGTTACAGAGACATTTTTTGAAAAGGATCTCCGTTGGTATCATCCGTTTAAGATTCGATTATATGGCTCAGATGATGTCGGAAGTGATATTATCTCCAATGGAAAAGTAATTCATGCAGTCGTTAAAATTTATTCTTTTCCGTCTCAAAGAAATCCTCATGAATTTGATTATGGGCAATGGCTTCACAACAGAGGCATTGCTGCACATGGAGAATTGATTGAGGTTCTGTCCGTCACCAATACCGGCCGAATCGGATGGGAATCTATCCGCACTCGAGTGCAGGCAAATGCAGATCTGCTGTTTGATGAGGAACACTCCCATATGGCGAAAGCCCTTCTTCTTGGATTTAAAGATGATCTCACACCTGAAACCAGACAGCAGTTTTCGCGTTCCGGTCTTTCACATATTATGGCTGTATCCGGCCTGCATGTCGGATTTATTGTGGCCCCGTTTTGGTTTTTGATCCCTTTGATGTGGGGCTCTGCCCGGGGTAGGTATTTGGGACTCTTTTTATTGACCTTGATTTTATTGGGGTATGCCGGACTCACAGGATTTTCCCCTTCCGTATGCCGTGCCTCACTCATGGCTTGGTTTATTTCTTATGGAAAACTTTTCCATAAAGTTCGGAATTCTATAAACCTGACAGCCGTCGCTGCGATCATCGTTCTTTTCATCAATCCTCAACAGCTATTCGAAATCGGTTTTCAACTCTCTTTTTCCGCTGTATTTATCATTCTATTAATTATGAAGGAGGCTCAGGAGTTGATTCCTAAGAGATACCGATACGGTTTTAAAGGGGGATTGATATCAATTATTCTGGTATCTGTTGTTGTACAACTGGGACTTTTTCCAATCCTAACCTACTATTTTGGAGAGTTCTCAATCATCGGGCCCGTCGCCAATGCCCTTGTTGTGCCGCTGCTGTCATTTACCGTTCCTGCCGGACTCCTTTTTGTTCTTTTAAGCCCGATGGTGCCGGATGCTCTTCAAGCCGGGGTTATTCCGCTGCAATACTCGTTGAATTGGGTTCAATGGGTCGCTGAATATTTAGGCACCCAATCCTATAGTTTTATATCGATCGGTGAAAGAAGTTTCTCCATTTTCCTGATATGGATTTCAGCCATTTCATGGATTGCATCTGCCAGAATTTATACCATCCGATGGAAGTTTCTGATACTGCTCCTCTGTTCATTGAATCTATATTTAATTGAAAGAAGGATTCGCGAACCGAGTGTTAAAAGCCTTGAAATAACGGTGTTGGATGTAGGTCAGGCCGATGCGATCCATATTTCTACACCGAACGGATCCAATTTATTGATCGATGCCGGCCGATGGTCGCCCATGAGCAACAGCGGGGATCAGATATTGCTCCCCTATTTTGAGCATATAGGAGTAGATCATATCGATGCGGTTCTTTTATCACACCCCCATGCAGACCATATTGGCGGAATGCCGGCCCTCCTTGAGGGAATAGAAATCGGTAATATTTATCAAAGTGATTATGACTATGAATCCGTTCTGTATAGTACATATATGAATTTGGCAGAGGTAAACAAGATCCCCGTTCACTTCTCCACAGCCGGAGACCGAATTGATATTGACCCGTCTCTGCGGATTTTTGTAGTAGGACCGGAACCCCATGCACCGCGAGATCACAATCCGAATAACCACTCCCTCTCTTTCAAATTGGTATATGGCCATACATCGTTCCTTTTTAGCGGGGATGCTGAGACAGAACAAGAGCGCCGTATGACAGAACGATATGGGGATTTTCTGAAATCGGATCTGTATAAAGTGGGTCATCATGCCAGCAACACCAGCTCATCAGATCTCTTCATGAAAGTAATAAATCCAAAAATAACAGTTTCTTCACTTGCTTTTCGAAATGGGTTTGGCCACCCGGGACAAGATGCAATAACCCGGTTGCATCAATACAGCAATAATCAATTCTACACAAGCCTGAATGGCGCCATTCGTTTTGAATCGGATGGTGAGGTTATTCGGGAAGTGTCGTGGCGCTAACCCGGAATATGGATTACATTCGATCCGGCGCCTGAATACCTAAAATAGCCAATCCATTGGCCAGGACACGTGCTGTAGCTTTCGCAAGGAGTGCCCGGGCTTGCATCAGCTCTTCTTTCTCACCGATAATCCGGCAGTCGTGATAAAAGGAGGTGAACCCGGATGCCAGTTCGTTCAGATACGTGATCAGCTTATGGGGTTCTCGATGTTGTGCCGCCAAAGCAACCGAATCGGGAAATGTGAGCAGCTTTTTAATAAGTGATATTTCTGAATCATGAGAGAGAATTGATAAATCCGGAATGTCTGAAATGGGCGATATCTCATCAATTTTACGAAGGATAGACTGAATCCGTGCGTGTGCGTACTGAAGATAAAAAACCGGATTTTTTTCACCGGCCTCTTTGGCTTGATTCACATCAAATTCCAGATGAGTATTTGGGGATCTCATCAAAAAGAAAAAACGGGTTACATCTTCCCCAACTTCGTCCATCAGCTCATCAAGCGTGACAAAATTCGCCTTTCGGGTACTCATCTTGTAGGGTTTTCCATCTTTAACCAGTGTGACAAACTGATAGACCAGTACTTCTACTTTCTCTTTATCATAACCCATCACTTCAATGCCGCTGAGTACATCCGGATAGGTATCAATATGATCCGCACCAAAAACATCCAGACAAAGATTATAACCCCTGTCCAGTTTTTGGGTGTGATAGGCAATATCAGGCAACCTGTATGTAGGCTCGCCGCTGCTCTTCACCAATACGGTATCCTGATCTTTCCCGAATTGCGTTGTTTTAAACCAAACCGCACCCTCTTTGTCATACGCTAACTCTTTTTCTCGCAGGGTATTGATCACCTTGTCAATGGACCCATCCTCATAGAGGGTTTTTTCATTGAAAAAAGAGTCCATTACAATATTCATCCGTTTCAGAGTCTGTTGAATATCATCAAAAATGACCTCCTCAGCTTTCTCTTTAAAAATCGTTTCATCCGATTCATTCAGAAGGGAGTCCCCATGTTCTTCAACAAGTGAATTTGCAATATCTCTGATGTATTCCCCTTCATAGCCATCCTCCGGGAATGTAAAATCACGATTCAGTTTTTCGTGATATCGAGCCATGACACTTAAACCCAGCATTCTCATCTGCCGGCCGGCATTATTGAAATAGTACTCTCTTTGCACGGAAGCACCGGTCCATTCGAGCAAACGGGCTACCGTATCGCCCAACACCGCATTTCGTCCATGCCCAACGGTTAAGGGGCCGGTTGGATTTGCACTTACAAATTCCACAAGGCAGTTTATATCCTTATTCAGGTCACTTTTTCCAAACTGTTCGTCTTCAACCAGAACATGATGCAGCTGATCATAGATATAGTCGCCGGAATAGCGAAAATTGATAAAACCGGGCCCTGCAATTTCAACACTGCTGATTTTTTTCTTATCGAGCTTCAGATTAGAAACCAACTCTTCTGCAATGGCACGTGGATTTTTGCGCAGAGGTTTTGCCAACAACATAGCAATGTTGGTGGCGGCATCACCATGTGAGGGATCTCTTGGGTTTTCAATTTTAATTTCAGGTATTTGATCCTCGGTCAGCCCGAGCTGTATCAAAACCGGTTTAATAGCGTCTTGAAGATATTTCTCCATAGAAGATTGAAACGGAATTCAAAAGTTATTACTGATAGAGTGTAAATATACAGCTTTATCAAACTGCAATCCTCAATAAATAAGGAACATTGATTCAGAAGAGAGAAGGTTGATCACTGTCTGCATCAACCGTAATTTTTTTAACAAAATCGGGATCATAATCATAAATCTCGAGCATCTCCGGCTGGTAGCGTTTACCATAAATTCTCCGGCAGATCCCCTGAAGAGCCCGTTCACCCATTTCTGTGATCTGCAGATAACCGTGCTCATCTTCTGTGATAAAACCAAATTGCCGTGTGTCGTTTACAATCAGGTAAGCCAGTTTTGGTATGACCCCAATATTTTTTTCCACAAACTCTCTATGCAGGGGTTCTTTAGAGTAGGAAAAAACCAATCCAAGCAAGTTTAGTTCAGCTTCGGTAATCGGATACCCTTCGGACGATTTGGTGAGAAGACTGTCCCAGGCTGCCTGACTGTAATAGAGGCCAAACCACCATTTCGCATGCTTCAGCAGTTTGTGGGATACAGCACAAGCGAGATATTTGCCCGGCGCTGCCTGACGCGGTTCTCCCCTGTCACGATACATGCTCACCATGGTTGCAAGATCCAGTTCTTGCAAATTTGGCGGGTATTTAAATATGAATTCGCTTTTTCTCAGCATGGCATTTGGGTACGATTACATACCGATATATACAAAAAAATTGACGATTTTGGACAGTCTCTGTTTGTCAGATATAGAGGTTGAACGTTTTCTTGAGTTGTAAACATACAAACAATCGACTTTATAGTTTAAATTCTCAAATTGTTCAACGGATTCTCGTGTGCACTTGATTATCATATAAAAATAAAGCTTATTGAAAAAGTTCATTTTGAGAGAGTGGCAAAATGTTTATAAAGAGATAAGGTTTAAAGTTTTAAATAATGACTTTTCTTCAATTCATTCAACTGCAGTTTAAGAGTAAGATCAGATCTGTGTCGCTGGGCAGGGATTTGATTGCAGGGATCTTTTTATTGATCGTTATTTTATTGTTTCTGGGTTACGTGGTCCTGATTTCCGTGAGCCTGCCTTTTATCATACGTTCATTTTTTGCAATTGACGATCCGGTCGGATTTATAAACAGTTATATCCTTTTCTTTTTTGCAACGGAGTTTTTATACCGGTTTTTTCTTCAAAAACTTCCTGTTGCGGAGTTACAGCACTATTTGCATCTGCCCATACCCCGGTGGAAAATTGTTCATTTTTTATTGCAGCGATCGTTTATTTCACTACTGAACTTCATCGCAATACTTTTGCTGGTTCCATTTACAATTGTTGAAGTAGCCGGCCATTATGGCGCATTGAGTGCCATTAGCTGGCTTGGAACCATTGTATTTATCAGCTGGACTGTCCACTGGATAACTCTCGTATTTAAAAGGGGAATTGGAGATCGTGTGATTGGATATATGATTATGCTTTCGGTCTATCTGCTTAGTTTTGGAGCACAGTATTATGGATGGTACAATATCGGTGAATGGGTAAAGCCATTTTTTGATTTGGCCATTACCTCTCCGCTGCCGATTGGAATGGCCTTTTTACTTTTTACAGGTTCTTATTTTGGTGCATTCAAATATTACCGAAATCGAGCCTATGAAGAGGAAATCGGGGATAAAGGAAAGAATTTTGTTGAAAGCAGCCAAATAGATTTTCTCTCCAGATTCGGTACAGCCGGAGCATTTGCAGATATGGAATGGAAACTAATTTTAAGACACAAAAAAAGCCGTTCATATCTCTACATCAGCGCTCTTTTTTTGCTGTATGCATTGACCTTTTATCCCACTTTTGATTTAGCTGAATCGGCAGTCGACCGGCACTTTTCTCTTTTCGTCGGCCTATTCATAACGGGGAGTTTTTTATATAACTACGGCCAGTTCAATTTGAGCTGGAATTCAGCCAGTTTTGATTATTTTCTGGTTCAAAAAAATGGGATCGAGTCAATCATTCAGGGGAAAGCAATTTTATTCATAGCCATCTCAATGATCTGTTATCTGTTATCCCTTCCCTATGTCTATTTCGGTTTGGAGATCCTATTTATACACACTGCAGCGTTTATTTTTAATATTGGCGTGGGGATTCCCCTGTTGACATTTATCTCATTTTGGAAACCCAAGCCGATGGACATCAATAAAAGTGCTATGTTCAATTACGAGGGAATAGGTGCGGCTCAATTTTTGATGGTGATACCCATGATCGCCATTCCCTATATCATCTACTTACCATTTGCACTAACGATGGGATATGAATCGGGGCTTACTGTTTTAACACTATTCGGCCTGATTGGAATTATCCTATACAGGCAAATTACCCGATTCTTGATCAACCGCCTTTATAAAAAGCGATATGGAATTTCATCCTCATTCAGACAAGAAATATGATTACGATCAATTCACTTAAAAAAGCGTACGAAGAAACAACGGTACTGGATATTCCGGAACTGACGATCTCCCAATCCCAGTGTTTTGGGCTCGTGGGAAATAATGGGGCAGGTAAAACAACGCTCTTGCGCTTGATTCTGGATCTCATCCGGGCAACAACCGGAGAGGTTCAAATTGAGGGCGAAAATGTTTCAAAAGGGGAGAGCTGGAAAAAAATAACCGGTGCGTATCTGGATGATCATATGCTTTTGGGCTATCTGACTCCCGACGAGTATTTTGATGTGCTTCGAAAGGTTCACAAGATGTCTGATGCTGATTTGAAACTTCATAACGAGAGATTTGAGAATTTCTTTAACGGTGAAATTCTTGGCCAAAAAAAATATATCCGTGATCTGTCAAAAGGGAACAAAAAGAGAGTGGGTATTTCGGCCGCCTTTTTTGGCAATCCACAGCTGGTGTTACTGGACGAGCCCTTTGAGAGCCTGGATCCCAGTTCTCAGATACGGCTGAAAAAAATAGTTGAAAAAGAAAAAGAGGAAAAAAGTACAACGTTTATGATTTCCAGTCACGATTTGGATCATGTAACGGAGATTTGTGAGCGGGTCGTGCTGCTGGAAAAAGGATTGATCATACAGGATATTTCCGGCACTCGCGAAGACAAGTTTGAGGCGTTGAATATCTATTTTTCGGGATAAAGTGGATTTTTGAGGTTTCTGTTCTAAAAAATGAGAATGAAATTTTGATTAAATGTCACATTTAATCCATTTGTCAGGAGATTTTTTTCTCTGATGAAATCTACTGAAAATAACGATTTCATTTACGTATCACTATCACGAAGCATGTTCTTTAGCCCATCCCCGTCACTATAATCGGTTCGGCGGCTGCTTTCGGACTTGGAATAGAACTCAAAATCGATCTCTTTATCTTTTTGCTGATTGTCCTCATCTTCCAGCCGCTGCAGTTTATCTTCGGAAATTCGAAGCCTCAGAGAGGATCGAACGGATTCAGCCCTTTCTAACTCTTTCTTCTTTATCTTAAATGTGATGGTATTTTCTTTTATGTGAAGACTTTTATCTGTTTTTGGAAGGCGATTCAGATAAATAATAAACCGACCTGAAAACCACTTCTTTTTCACAATGATATCATCAATAGAATGAAGGGGGATCTTTAACACTTTCAGGTCTGAATTGAACATTCCCAGTACTTCATCCTTCAGGCTATACTCCAGAACTATATGCTCTTTCTCTACCCGCAGCAGGCCGCTAAGCTCCGCCATACCCATGTATTGATCGTCTTGTCGTATTGGTAAAACCATGCGTTAAATCTACTAAATAATGAGATTGAATTGAAGCACTGAATGTAATGGATCAGATTAAGTTGCTAAGAAATTTACATAGAAAATGTATAAAATAAAGATCATTAATAAATGGCCGTCACCTTGAGCGCACATCGAGTGTAGCGTAAGCGGAGTCGAGATGGAAGTCGAAAGGTACTGGATTCAGTCCCTAAGTTAGGTAGTTTTCACTCCGCTCCGCTGCGTGGAATAAAAGAGGAGCGACTTCATCCCGACAAAAATCAGTCGGTATTGCGCTCAAACTGACGTTCTTAATACTTGATATTTTTACTAACATTACATAAAAAATCCCGGCAACCTGCGTTAGCCGGGACTTTAATGATTAAATTAAACTTATGATGGATCCATTACTCCGCCGGAGTGGCCACTAAGCGAGCCCCGCCCATTTCCGGTGCAACTTGCTCATATCGAACTACAGAATAGTCCTCTTTGTCGATCCAAACGACCAATTCACCGGCACTGCCATCAGCCGGTTTAACATCAACCTTCCATGTTTCTGTGCCATCTTCTGTTGTTTCAGAAGTTGTTTGAAGCCTGAACATTTTTTCATTCATGCTATTCAGGTCTGCATTTCTCAATACCGCTGTGTACCCTTCACTTAATGGCAGTGTGGCGAGCTGATGTGCCTTTGCCGGCCCATCGCCAAAAATAGCGCCGGACAGATCGATATTGATCGGTATTTGCTGAGCGCCGGCATCAATTTCACCATCAACGGTTTCTTCATGATAGTTCACTACAATGTTGGCCGGACCTTGATTGATTTCACGTCTCACCGGAGTAAGTCCATCCGCATTGAATGTCATTTCATCAACGGCTGAGCCCATCGGTGTTTCTGTTGATTCACGAATGGTGATCAGATCACCCTCCTGAGAAATAGCAATGGTACTTTGCAGATCGAGTCCAAACTGTGCAATAGATACGTTGTATTTAAATTCGCCGGTTGTCAAGTCGCGTACGGGTTGCAGTCTGGCACTCAGGGACTCCTCGCTAAGCTCTTCCGGCAGTTCAACGGTACTCACATCAACCGTTATCTCCTCAAGGCGCTGTGCAACGTCTTCCGGCATATCGGTTTGATATCGTCCGCCTATATGTTCTGCAAGAAATTCTTCCATCGCAGCGATAAACGCCATGTTATTCACAGGACGTGCAAAACCGTGGCCCTCATCATCTGCATTCAGATAGGTCACAGGAAACCCGCGATCGCGCAGAGCGACAACAATCTGATCACTTTCTGCTTTCTTTACCCGTGGATCATTCTGACCCTGTACCACCATCAGAGGGGCCACAATTTGGTCAGCGGAGAAAAGAGGTGACTGTCGGATCAGCTGCGCTTCCCCTTCAGCGGTATCAGGATCCCCCATTCTTTCCGTAAAAGTTTTCCGGGCGGCTTCCCAATATGGAGGGATAGAGCCTAATAGAGTAATCAGGTTTGATGGCCCCACAAATGAGACACCGGCAGCGTAAACATCCGGTGTAAATGCGAGTCCGGCCAATGTTGCATATCCTCCATAGGATCCGCCAAAGATTGCAATCCGATCCGGATCTGCAATTCCTTCTTCGATCAGATACTTGGCTCCCCATGTGATATCATCTTGCATGAGGTCTCCCCACTCCTTATTTCCGGCATTTAAAAATGATTTCCCAAAACCGGTACTGCCTCTGAAGTTGGGTTGCAATACGGCATATCCTCTGTTGGCCAAAAATTGTGCATAGCCATTAAAACCCCAGTAATCACGAGCCCATGGGCCTCCGTGTGGAACGATGATCACCGGAAGGTTACTTTCACCAAACCCTTTAGGAATCGTCAAGTAAGCCGGTATTTCCAGTCCGTCTGAAGAGGGGTATCGAATTGAGAGCATCGGAGACATATACTCGGAAGGGATATCTTCCCTTGGCGCGTATTGGAAAGATAATTCCATCGTCTCCATATCATACAGATAGACAGTAGCAGGTTCTACATCTGATGAGGCAACAACAAAAAATAGAGTTTCATCAGTAGTGCCTGACCCGAAAGAAATTTCAACATCACCCAGCTGATCTTTTACATGATTGTAGTGTCTCTCATACTCATCATTTTGAAAATAAATTCGGGTTCGATCATCGGTATAGGTTGTCGCAATAATTTCACGGCTGTTTTGGGATCTCCAGATACCGCCAAAATCGACCCTGTTTTCAGGATCACTTTCGATGAATGTTTTCTCTAAAGAGATTGGGTCCATGAGGTAAAGCTCCGTTTTGTCCCGATCCTCTCCTTTGTTGGTAACCAGATAAAATTGTTCGTTATCTTTATGAAAGCCGGCCGGATACGCGGTTTCCATTATTCCCCATTCATAAATAATTTCCTCTGTACCGTCTTCATCCAATCTCCAGAGTTCATTGTCGCCATTCTCCTTATTTCTGGAAGCGAGACGCAATTGATCTTCCCAATCAAAGATCCAGGATGTGAATCGGTTTCGGTTCTCTCGAACGAGTGTAAGCTCACCGGTTGAAATTCGTAACTCATAGAGATCGTGCCATGCAGCATCACGATCATTCAGCCCTACATACATCAGGTCATGATCATTTCGTGCAATGTGATAGATCACTGCGCGAACTTCCTCAAGGTCTGTTATATTTCTGGCTTCAGGAATAACCCCTTCTTCAGCTTCTGACGGGTTGAGTGCATAAATATTAAAATTTTCATCTCCGCCCTGATCCATTACAAAGAGGATGTATTGCCCGTCTCTTGACCAAAAATAGCCGGAAATTGGCCGGTCGGTTCTATTTGTGACCGGTATCGCATCGTCGAAACTGGCTTCTCTGGTTTTAACCCAGATATTACGTGTCCCTTCGTAAGGTCTCATAAACGAGAGATAGGTACCGTCCGGGGAGAGTTGTCCGCCACTGATTTCAGGATCACCGAAAAAGAGTTCACGATCTAAAAGTGGCGGGGTGTCTTGTGCTTCTGATTTCATTGTAGTCAAGCTCAGTGTAAACAACATCAAAAGCATGATCATTTGAATGATTGATTTCATAGCCTGTTATTGTTTTGGTTTAATAAGATGTAGTTAAGTTAAATAATTTGGTGATGTTACGGATTATTATTGGAATAGTTTCAAATTTAAAAATCTAAACTATTAACGGAATATCTCTGTCATGAAGCTCTGAGATCCTGAAATAAATTCAGGATGACAGGTGAGAATCAGGATGACAGGTGAGAATCAGGATGACAGGTGAGAATTAGGATGATGGCTGAGAATTAGGATGCAGGTTGGGAATTAGGATGACGAAATGTTGATTACGTCTTTCACCTCACTTCTGCCTTCTGCCTTCTCACTTCTCACTTTTCCCTTTTCACTTCTCACTCCCATCACTTCTTCCCTTTCTCATCAATCAGCCGTACCGCATCTCCCATGGTAAATTTCTCCGGGTCGGTTCCTTTTGGCAGGGAAATATTCTTCTTCCCATATTTTATATAGGGCCCGTACCGCCCATCCATCACTTTCACCGGCTGTTCCGTTTCAGGATGATTTCCCAGATCCTGAAGGGCCGAGCTTCCTCTCGATTTTCCTTTCTCTTTCAGAAGTTCCACTGCCCGTCCCAGCTCAATTGATAAAACATCATCTTCCTTTTTAAGGGATTTGAATGTGCCATCATGCAATACAAACGGGCCGTATCGTCCCACTCCCGCCTTCACCTCTTTACCGGTATCCGGATGGTTGCCTAGTGAACGCGGTAATTCAAGAAGTTTAATGGCAAGTTTAAGGTCGATGTCATCGGGTTTCATTCCCTTTAGAAGGCTTACCCGTTTAGGCTTTTTATTCTCCTCAGTAACTTCTCCCAATTGAACATAAGGCCCATATCGTCCGTTTAGCACATAAACCGGAGACCCATCGTCCGGATGGTTGCCCAGTGATGTAGGACCCTCTTTTTCTGCTTTAAGCAGTTCATTTATTTTTTCAATCGATAACTCTCCCGGATCAAGATCTACGGGCAGCGATGTCGATATTTGCTCACCGTTGGATTCTGTTTTCACATACGGCCCAAACCTTCCCACATGGACTTGTGTCCCGTTTAAGCCCTCAATCGGCAGGTTTAATACCCTGGCTTCCTGCGGATCAATTTTATCTTCCTGCTCATCCACAAGAGCTCTCAGTCCTTTCTCTCCTTTGTAATAATCATCCAGATATTTGACCGGATCATAATTACCATTCGCAATTTCATCCAATTTTGTCTCCAGTTCGGATGTAAACTCACTATCCACAAGATGTGGGAAGTGCTTCTCTAAAAGCGCGGTTACAGCAAAAGCTGTATAAGTCGGAATCAATGTTTTTCCATCCCCTTTTGCATATCCTCGATCCTGAATAGTACTGATAATAGAAGCGTATGTACTTGGCCTTCCAACGCCTCGTTTTTCAAGTTCTTTAACCAGCGTAGCCTCGGTATACCGGGCCGGTGGTTTCGTTTCATGAGAGATGGAATCGAGTTTATGCATATCTATCGACTCTCCCTCTTTCATCACGGGCAGAAATATTTCCTGATTCTCGAGCGCTTCTTCAGGGTTATCACTTCCCTCTACATATGCGCGGAAAAACCCGGGAAATAGAATTTTCTTCCCACTTGTTTTGAAATCTGCTTTAGTATCGTCCTTTTCCGCTGTGATGGTCACGTTGGTAAATTCCAATTCGGCTTCCGCCATCTGCGTTGCAATAGTACGCTTCCAGATGAGGTCGTAGAGTTTAAATTCCCGCCCGCTCAGTTTGGATTTTTCGGGATGAACAAAACTGGAACCCGCCGGACGAATCGCCTCATGAGCCTCCTGTGCACCCTTCGTTTTGCCAAAGTTTCTTACTCTTTCAAAGAGATACTCTTTTCCGTATTGTTTCTCCACTTCAGCCCTTGCCGCACTGATCGCCTGACCGGAGAGATTGGCGGAATCTGTTCTCATATAGGTAATCAGACCATTCTCATAAAGTTTTTGAGCAATGCTCATCGTATCCCGGGCTGAAAAACCGAATTTACGGTTCGCTTCCTGCTGCAGGGTGGATGTGATAAATGCAGGGGATGGATTTCTTTTTTTCTTGTTGACTTCAACGGATGATACAGTCCATTCCGCTTTTTCCAGAAGATCGCGAAGTCCGGCTGCTTTCTCTGCATCCAGAAGGACGACGCTTTTTGGTTTTTTTAATTTACCGGTGTTTTCATCAAAATCTTTTCCGCTTGCCAATCTTTTATCATTCAAGTGCGATAGATCAGCACTGAACTGTGATTTATCATTCTTTCTGGATAGCAGAGCTTTCAGATCATAGTAGGTACCGCTCCTAAATTTCATTCGTTCGAGTTCCCGGGTCACCAGAAACTGAACCGCAACCGATTGTACACGTCCCGCAGAAAGTCCGGGAGCAATCTTTTTCCATAAAAGCGGGGAGATCGTATATCCGGCAAGCCGGTCAATAATACGCCGGGTTTCTTGTGCATGAACCAGGTTCATGTCGATATCCCGAAAGTTATCAAGAGCTGCCTGAATCGCTTCTTTGGTAATCTCTCTGAATACCATTCGCTTTACCGGAACCTTTGGATTCAATAACTCCGTAAGGTGCCAGGATATCGCTTCACCCTCACGATCCTCATCTGTTGCGAGGATGAGTTCATCCGCACCTTTCAGAAGATCTTTCAGCTTTTTGACAATCTTCTTCTTGGATGCGGGAACCACATAGAGAGGATCGTATCGCTCATCTACATTTATTCCCAGGTTTGACCAGGACTCCTTTTTATATTTCGCCGGAATCTCTTTTGCTGATGAAGGGAGATCACGAATGTGGCCCATCGAAGAGTCCACAACATATCCCTTAGGAAGATACTTCTTAATGGTTTTTGTTTTGGTGGGTGACTCTACTATTACTAATGATTTCATAAATGGGTTTACAATGATTCGATAAGCTCTTTTAACTCTTCAGCATGAGCTTTCGTATTAATTTTTTCTATGATTCCAAGAACTGTTCCATCTGTATCGATGACAAATGCAGATCTGGATGGCGCATCAAATGTCTTGCCGTACATCTTTTTCTCAACAATAGAATCGGTCGCTTTTGAAAACAGATAGTCAGGGTCTGAAGCCAGGGTATAGTTAATACCCAATTTTTCAGCATAGTTTTTGTGAGATCCACAACTGTCTTTACTGATGGCAATCAAATTATACCCTTTGTTATCAAACCAATCGGCATGTTCAGCAAGGCTGCGATTCTGCTTGTCACAACCGCCTGTGTTATTTCTCATGTAAACAGAGACAATGGCCGGTCTGTCCAGAAGTTCTGAAAAAGTGACTTCTTTCTGCCGGCCCTCTTTAACTATTTCAATCGTAAAATTTGTATCGATTTTTTTCCCGGTTTCTATCATTTATATATCATCTTATCGTTTGAGTTTGGAATAATTATAACCAAACTTAACCCGGATATCGTTCTGATGAATCAGTTCTTTGATGTAGACTTTCATAATACACAATATAGTTTAAATGGAGCAACAGATTTTATGTTCGCCGGGATGAAGCTCTATTACCTGCTGATATTTTTCGATCCGGAATCTTCTGAAAGCAAATAGTGAGCGACCGCCGCAAGTACAATGGCATGGTGGATCGTGCCATTTTTCACCAGCTCCAAAAAACGGTTTAAGGGCATGATATGTACTTTGATATCTTCATTTCCATCGTTTTCAGGCTCCTGAATTTTGTGGCAATCTTTGGCAAGGTATAGATGTGTGAAGTTGGTTTGAATAGCGGGATTTGCACTGGTCTCTCCCAGTTTCACCCAGTGATCAGACCGAAAACCGGTCTCCTCCAGAAGCTCACGCCGGGCAGCCATGAGCGGTTCTTCATGAGCATCCACCATGCCGCCGGGGATTTCCAGAGTTGTTTCATCGACTCCAACACGGTATTGCTCTACCAAAAGAATATCATTATTTGGAGTCAGGGCAATAACATTAATCCATTCCGGGGCAGCTAAACGATAAAAATGAACGGCTTTCTTCTTTTTATCAGGAAAAAGCTCTATTTGATGAAGTGAAAAAATGGGAGTTTCCCAGACTTTCTTATCTTGTACGATATTCCACTTCGGTTTGGAAAATGAAAAGCGGTCCGACATATTTATTGATTATTGAATTACGATGGAAAAACGATTAGAAATAAACAAAACCTCCTACTCCAATGAAGATGAACTTCATGATGTTGTGAATCGGGCGTGCGATCTGATGGAGAAGATATATCAAGACGGGGATTATCCCAAGCTGGTAGTGAAACGCGAATGGTCGGAACATAACCCCATTATCACCGGTGAAATGGCTCTGCCGAGTGCCTATCGTTGGTACCTGACCCGAGAAATGAAAAAACTTCTGAACCGGGGTGCTGACTTAACCATTTTTGCATCCAGGCCCTGTACAGATCTGAATGATCCTCTTCTGTTTGACAATGTGGATGAAGATGAGTGGGACATTACTCAAAAGAAACTGTTTTTGTTCAGCCCGGAGCGGATCGATATCTCATTAAATCGACTTTCCCACTACACGGGTACACGCCCTGAAGATTTTCAGCGCTATATTCTCTTCACCAATTATGATATGCATGTGGATGTTTTCCACAAATTGTATCCCGATTGTGTGAAGCCGGATCGGCCGGTTCAAATGCCCGCTTATCACCATAAACTTCCCGATAATAAAGGGTTTTCATTGGTCAATATTGGTGTAGGGCCATCCAACGCTAAAACCATTTCAGACCATGTAGCTGTATTGCGCCCGGATGCGATGGTGATGGTTGGCCACTGTGGCGGATTGAGAAATCATCAGGCAATCGGAGATTTTGTATTGGCAACCGGGTTTATGAGATCGGACGGAGTTCTGGATAATAATCTGCCTCTAAATATTCCTATAACGCCCAATCATATCCTCAATGTCTTTTTGAAAGAGGCACTGGAAAGTCGTGAATTGAACTACAGGCTGGGCACCGTTTACACGACAGCGAACAGAAACTGGGAGTTTATGAAAAAGCGAACTGTTCATGAGATACATATCAGCCGAAGTGTAGCGATCGATATGGAATCTGCAACGGTGGCTACGAATGGGTATCGATACCGGGTGCCATTTGCTACACTGCTCTGTGTGAGTGATAAACCGCTTCACGGGAAACCAAAATTAAGCGGTGAAGCGCAGTCTTTTTATGAAAATTCAAAAGAAGTGCATCTGAAAGTTGTCATTGATGCTCTTGAGATGAGTAAGAGTCACAATCCGGAGGGTTTACCCAATGCCAGTATCAGAGCTATAAATGAACCGTTAATGGGTGGTTCTTAGGCAAAAAAGGGGGTACGAAAGTGTTAGAGAAAACTTGCGCATAAACCCACCTGTTTAGACCGGTTTTAGTTTTGAAAAACAGACAATACCCTTGGTGAATTGATCTTCAACAGCAAATCCTGCTCTTTCGAAAAGTTCATTACTCTGTTTCAGCGTCCAAAAATTAATCCCGCTCCACTCAGCAGAGCTCTGAAGCACCCGGCCATACCAGCTGTCTGAGAATATTAAATGCATCATAAAGAAGACGCCATCATTTTTTAAGACTCTGCGACATTCATAAAGCACCTTCAGTTCGTCACTCAGCTCATTCAACGTACCTCCCATCACAACTCCATCCATAGTGTTGGCAAAAAATGGCATCTCCCGGGCATCGGACCGAATAAGATAGATATCCGCTTCATCGGCTTCTGCTTTTATGCGGGCTTCTTCAAGCATCGCAGTTGAAAAATCCAATGCAATGGAACGGCATTCCGGCTCATTCTTTTTGAGCGATCGGGCATAAAGTGCAGTTGAACAACCTACATCCAGATAGGTTAACCCGGGCTGTGGATTTACCCATTTCTTGAGAAGTTCTTTCTCTTTTTCAATGGGGAAAAGCTCACCGGTTAACAGGGAAAGAGAACGAACCCGCCATATATCTTCATAAACAGAAGCGGTCAGCTTCCAGTGATTGGTGCTTTGGGCAAGAGTATAACTTTTTTCTTGCGTCATCAGATCCACCACATTGTTTTTGATGGCGTACTCATCACCTTTTGCAGAACAGACTGTCCCGTTAAATGTCTTTGAGAGGATCGCAATCTCATCCGGAAGAGAGATGCGTTCATCATCATAGAGGGGGGATCGGACGTCCAGGCTCATATCGATTTACCATTGATTAGAAAGTGATGGATCCAATGTGAATTTCTAAATATAACTCTTGATACGGCGAACACGTTCAGGTGTTTCGCTATTTTTGAATGATGATCGAAATCTGTGCTCCTTTCTCGACGCCCAGCATCTCTTTTGCATTTCCTCTGTTGATAGCGATCTCCAATTTATCGGAACTTCCGATATATGCAACCGGCTCCCCATCGGTAACGGAAGCAAATGTTGTGGAAATTTCATCCAGAATGGTGTTGCCAACATATATCCGAATCGCTTGTGACTCCTGTAGATTTGCACGTAATAGGGATTCCGGGATATTTGTAATCAGATTGCCGTATCTGTCGATATGTACAACCCACCCCTGAATTCCGTCTTTATCTGAAATTGGAACGGCCCATCGATAGGTAACCAATTTGTCTAACTCCTCTCCCAAATCATTAATGTTAACCCCTTTGGAAAGATGTGCCGCAACCGATGCAAAAATATCCCTTCCGTGAAAAGTATTGGAGCTGTTGTTTCTCCAGTATTTTTTATTCGTTAATGAGATCGCTTTATAGTCAAAATCTTCTGCAATCAACGAGAAGAGTCCGTTATCTGGCCCTACAAATGTTTGATCATTGATCTGAATGGCGACCGGTTTTCTGTCTGTGCCCACTCCGGGGTCTACGACGACCAGATGAACGGTTCCGGGGGGATAGAGCATGGCTGAATTACGTACAACCCAGGCCCCGGCCATTGTATCATGCGGGGGGATTTCGTGGGATATGTCAACAAGCCGAACATCCGGCACGATTCCCAATATCACCGCTTTCATTGCGCTTACATAGTGATCCCGATTTCCAAAGTCTGTCGTAAGCGTAATAATTGAAGATGAGTGCATGGATCGATTTTATGAACCATAACTATTTAACATGACGGGCATAACCAGCATCAGCATCTGTTCTTCATCACTCTCCTCAGCCGGCTTCACAATGCCTGCCCTGTTTGGGGTTGAAAATTCAAATTTCGCTTCATCTCCATCCACATTATTCAGGACATCAGCCAGATATTTAGCGTTGAATCCGATCTCCATTTCATCCGCAGAATAATCACAGGCGATCGTCTCTTTCGCTTCACTGCTCATATCCAGGTCTTCAGCCCGAATGGTGAGTTTATTTTTCTGAAGATGAAGCCGGATTTGACGAGTCGTAGAACTGGAAAATACAGAGACACGCCGAACCGTTGAGAGCATCTGTGCTTTATCGACAAGTAATATTTTGTCATTATCCCGAGGGATCACAGAATCATAATTTGGGTATTGTTCGTTAATGAGCCGGGTAATGACGATGGTGTTGCCGCTGCTGAATTGTGCATGGTCGTCTGAAACAGTCAGTTCACAATCATCAGAATCGAGAGATTTTGAAACGAGGTGAAGAGCCTTATCCGGGACGATAAATGAGAGCGGTTTGTCAGATTTAAAATCCTGATTTACATATTTAACAAGCCGATGTCCATCCGTTGCCACAAACTTTGATTGGGTTGTACCGATGTCAAAAAACACACCCATCATTGCCGGACGCAAATCATCAGTTGAAACAGCAAACATGGTTCGATCGATAGCATTTTGAATCAGGCCGGTGTCTGTAGATAGCGTGATTCCGCCATCCATATCCGGAATTTCCGGAAATTCATCGGCTTCTTCACCAACCAGCTTGTACTTCCCTTTATCGGTTTTGAACTCTACATTATGATTCTCATCGACTTCAAAAAAGACCGGGATATTGGGCAACTGACGCAATGTTTCGAGCAATCGTCGGGCCGGGATGGCAATAGAACCCTCCTCTTCGATATCCGCTTCAATATATTCGATGATCGAAATTTCCAAGTCTGTTGCTGTGAGCTTTAGTTTTCCATCTTCACTCTCAAATAAGATGGTTTCCAATATAGGCAGGGTTGCTTTCGATGGAACTGCACCAATTACTGCTGATAGCCCGTCGTTTAAATCTTTGCTGGATACATTAAATTTCATAACCGGATTTCAATAGTTTAAGGTCTGATGAATGGTTTCTTCTTCTTGAAGATAGATGAAACCGAAATCAATAGGGTGAAAATTTGTAAAACTGCATTCGGCCTTGCCAAAAGCATTTACCGATCAACTAAAATACAAATGAATCGGGACAATTGTCGAACCCACTTATTAATTTAAAATGAGTTTTAAGACAAAAATATAGTAACAATTCTTGATTCTTCCCGCAACATTCAAAAGAGGACTTAAAGAGTGATAAACGGTTGATAAAGATCGCTTTTATTTTTTAAAAATTGTAGCGATTGCCTGGTACTTCACCCCTGTTTTAAAAGGATTCTTATATGAACTGATTCCCGGTTTTATCGCTGCCTTACTGGCTACATGGCTTGTAAGTTTAGTCACTGATGCAACACCGGGAACCCGTGAATCTTTTGAGGATATGTTGTAGCGGACGGATTAGCTGGTTCAGGAGTTAAATAATTTCTTGAAAAATCCAACCAATCCTTTTTTCTGAGGTTTTCCGGTTCTGCCGCCATCCAGCTGATCGTATGTGGGCCTGGGGAGCTCTTTGATATTCAGTTTACTCTTGTGAGGCGCCTGACGTTTCTTTTTAGGTTCCTTTTTTGAATGCTTCTTTTTGTTATTGCGGCTGCTGCTTTTACTTTTAGGTTCCGGTTTATCCTGTCCCGACACCTTCTTTTTCACCGCTTTAGGAAGCGGGATCTCTTCCGGCGCATACCCCAATGATTTGCAGATTGTATCGATATCTTCCCTGTCCTGCTTGGAAACCAAACTGATCATCCGGGTTGCCTTGCCGTCGCCAACCAAATCCGCTCTCAATTTATATTCATCCACTTCCTCCGGAACATCATAGTTAATGACCTGTGTTGCCCGTTCCAGGGGTAAATCTGCAGCGGAGATCTCCCCGACCAGGAGATTCTGTACATTATTGGATGTAAACCGTTCAAATCGCTCTTTGAACGTATCACTGTCCAATTGACCATGAATACTAACCGCTCGTTTGTCACTCTTTCTGAGAATTTTATAGAGCCGATCCGCTGTTTTTTTCGATGCGGTAAAGATCACCACAGAGTCTGCGCTGTGATTATCCAAATGATTCATCAACGTGGTAATTTTTGAACGCGGCGGAACATTGATATAATATTGAGTGAGATTCTTATCGATTGAAACAGCCGCTTCTTTAGATTCAGAAGACTCAGATTTTTTAGCCATCGTTACCAGTTCCGGGTCCTGAAGAAGGTTTTTTTCGGCTTCTCTCAATTCCTTACTGTCTTTGGCTGCAGTAAAAATCTTCTGGCAGTTACCCAATATTCGTTTGGATATCACATCAACGGCGTCCCAGTCTTCAATCAATTCCGCCTGATCGACAATCAGCTGTGAGACTTCCCGAAAGACCAATCGGCCCTTGCTGAGAATTGAGGAGAGGCGATCCGGAGTGGCCACTATAACAACGGGTCCGGCCGAAAGTGCAGAAATCTGTTCCTCTTCATTTCCATCTGTAGTGAAACAAGCACTCTCAATCGATGCGTGATATCCGATAGCCCATATCCATTCATCCAGTTTTTTTGCACGCTCCTTATTGCCTGCAATGATGATAGCACGGGTCCCCTGTCTGCGCTCACTTTTAGTGAGTTCATTCAGCAGGGAGATAAGATATCCAACCTCCGGATTTTCCTCGATGGTTGTGTTGATGACAAGATCCTTCTTCTCTTGTACAGCTTTAAATATCTTTTTTTGTAATGGTGAGGGACTTTCAATTTTAGTGTCTTTAAGCCCTTTTAAAATATCAGAACTGAGCCGAAATTGATTAAACGACAATGGGTTACCTCTTCAATTTTTTCAATATTTCAATTTACAGGATGGAATGGATAAGCGTCTATCTCAATTAATACGTATAGATCATTATAGCTTATTGTACCATCCCGGGTGGTTATTACTGTCTATTCAGAGTACGATACCTATTCATATCGGACATTTGACAGTAACCGTTTTCAAAAGATTTAACAGTTTGATTGCTAACAACACAACCTACTTAAACATACTTAATTAATCATAATAAAAACAGAGAGCAGGTTTTGTCAATAATTTTATTACTGATATGTTAAATTATCGGTGGAGGGTTACTTTCAGGGAACTTTGCAGACTGTTAATGAGTAAAAAGTATTCATCACACAAAATAAATTATGATTTCACGAGCAGCTTTTTTTGCGGATAAAAAAGATTTTGAAGAGCAATTATCGATTCAGATTAAATCGGATGTTTTGCTGGATCCGAACTACAATATCACACCGGGCGAATATGTGCCCACTCTGGTAAAAATGGATAGCGAAAACGGCCTTAAACCGAAAAAAATTCGCTGGGGAGCGGGCGGAAATAAAAACGACGACAGAACCACTTTGGAGAAAGAGAAGGTGTGGGATTTGATTAAAAATAAGAAAACAAACCCCTGTTTGATTTTATTGAGCGGTTTTTATGTTTGGAAAAAGGAGCGGGAAAATGAACATCCATTTTTTGTGAGGATGCTAAACAACCCGATCATGACGATTGCAGGTTATATTACCGGAGAAGATGAATACTGCAGTATGGTGATCACGGATTCAAATCCATTAATTCATCCAATGAGTGAAAAAATGCCAATTGTTTTGAACAGTAAGGCGACAGAAGATTGGCTGCAGCTGAATGGTAATCCGACGAAATTTTTAACAGAGTATAAGGATCCACTGCTATTGACAGATTTCTCTGTCCTGCGTGTATCCAAAAAAGTAAACGACCCCAAAAATAACGACCCAAAACTGATTCAGCCGATTCCTAAATAGTTCTGGACGTTTTAGCTATGGTAGAGAGTTCTCGACTGCATCCCTCCAAAAAGCGTCGGGACTGCGCTCGAACTGACGGGTTGATTTTTGTTTAGTTAACAAAATAATATTCGTCACATCTCATGCGTCAGGTCAAGGTACCCGTGATGCGTCAGGGCAGGGTACCCGTCATGCGTCATCCTATGTTTGT
>DEMS01000006.1 GCA_002359315.1 Bacteroidetes bacterium UBA2664
TCATCTGTTTGTCTTGTTCAATAGGGGGTTTCGTTAAGGGTGAAAAGGTAAGAAAATTTCCCTCTTTAAACCTGATTTTGGTATACCAATTTTTAAAAAAAGTCCTCGGCACCTCGGGGAGCAAAGTACAGGAGTGGACGCTACTAAATGCTCCTCCTTTTTACCACGCAGTGGAGTGAATCGGGGTGTAGTAAAGTCGAGAACTCCATAAATCATGAAATCACTTTATATGAGTGAGAACCCGTTTCCTTTCGACTTCCATCTCGACTCCGCTTACGCTGTGCTCGATGTGCGCTCAAGGTGACGGATTCATTGATTTCAGGTGATGAATTCATTGATTTGATTGAATCTAATATACAATGGATGAGAATTAGAAGAGACCCGGGCTGTTTGAATCTTTGCCCGATTTACCCGGATCGATCTTTAAGTATTGATACGATTTAAGGGTTACAATTCGCCCCTTAGGTGTTCTCTGAATAAACCCCTCCTTGATAAGAAAGGGCTCGTATACCTCTTCAATGGTTCCTTTGTCTTCACCAACAGCAACTGCAAGGGTTCCCAATCCAACCGGACCCCCTTTGTAATTTTCGATGATCGCTTTGAGTATTCGAACATCCATATCATCCAGACCATTTTTATCTACATCCAGTGCATTTAATGCTTTGTCAGCAATTGCATCATCAATTGACGTCAGATCTTCAACCTGTGCAAAGTCGCGGGTTCTCCGAAGCAGTTTATTCACAATTCGTGGTGTTCCCCGGCTCCGGCGGGCAATTTCAAATGCCCCCTTCTCTGTGATACCAAATTCCAGAATGTTGGCGGTTCGGAGGGCAATCCTCTGCAGCAGTTCTGTATCATAATAATCGAGGCGCATGTCGATGCCGAACCGGGCACGCAGCGGGGCTGTTAGAAGCCCCTTTCGGGTGGTAGCTCCCACAAGGGTAAACTGATTTAGGTCGATCTGTACGCTCCGTGCGTTGGGACCCGAATCGATCACAATGTCCAGTTTGTAATCTTCCATCGCGGAGTACAGATACTCCTCAACAATGGGATTCAGTCGGTGGATTTCATCAATAAAAAGTACATCACCCTTCTCCAGATTGGTCAAAAGGCCGGCTAAATCACCCGGTTTCTCCAAAACAGGGCCTGTTGTGGGTTTAATCTGAACACCCATTTCACGGGAAATAATATGGGCAAGAGTCGTTTTCCCCAGCCCCGGCGGACCCGATATGATGACATGATCCAGCGCTTCTCCTCTCTTTTTAGCCGCTTTAATAAAAATCGACAAGTTATTGATCACTTTCTTTTGACCGATAAATTCCTGAATAGAAGAAGGGCGCAGCGTCTCTTCGATCTGTAAATCTTTCTCTTCCGGATTAAGCAATGGATTGTTCAAAAAACTGTTATAAATGAGTTAACACTAAATTTATCTTATTATACTTAACTTGACGTTAGAATACTGACCTTGAAAATAATAATTCGTCAGATTTGAAAAAATATTCCGCTTTACGTCAGATCGTACATTAAATCGGTTACCACTTGAAAGTAATCATTTGAGCCCAAATTAAATCATTATTTACACATGTCGAAATCATCAGGAAATGAAGTGAATCGAAAATTTGAGTCGGTGAACTTATTAAATAAGAAGTTCAAGAAAAAGGACGCAAATCCTTTAAAGAATGAAGTTTTGAAAAATAAAGGTTTAAAAAAGGATCTGAGTCCGAGTGAATTGAAAATTTTTGGCAGTGATTATTTTGATAATTATGAATTGAGTTGGTTAAAATTTAACTGGCGGGTATTGTCTGAAGCGCAAAGCAAAAGCCTTCCCTTGCTTGAAAGAGCAAAGTTTATCGGAATTGTCTGCTCAAATTTGGATGAGTTTTTTCAGAAGCGTGTGGGCGGATTGAAACGACAGTTGCACGCAGGGGTATCTGAGCTCTCAATTGATGGAAAATCACCCGAAGAACAACTTGCAGACATTCGGCGTGAGGTGTTGAAAATGATCAATAGCTACAGAAGTTGTTTTTTAGATGACATTGAACCCGGTCTGCGGAAAAATGGAATTCATATAAAATCATATGATGAACTTTCAGATTCACTCAAAGAAGTGGCTGATCAATACTTCGATTCACAGTTGTATCCCATCATTACCCCACTGGCTGTTGATGAAGCACATCCGTTTCCATTTATCTCCAATAAAAGCCGCTCACTGGCGATTCAGTTAAAAAAGCAGAAATCCGGAGAGTTACTATTTGCACGAATCAAAATACCAGCAAACCGGCCCAGATGGATTGAACTTGGACGAACAGAGGAGTCCGCAACCCTCATATCAACGAAAGATTTAATCATTGCAAAAATTGATCGCTTTTTTCCGGGCGTGGAAATTCTGAGTGCCAATGTTTTTCGCGTTACCAGAAATGCGGATATCGAGCGCAATGAAGAGGAAGCAGATGATCTGCTGGAAATGATTGAAGATGAGTTGCGGGAACGGCGATTCGCAGAGATTGTCAGGCTGGAAATAGATAAAAATACCCCGGCAAAAGTGAAACAGTATCTGCTGAATCATTTAAAAATTGAGAAACAATATGTATTTGAAATGAATGGCCCGATCGGCCTTTCTGATGTTACACAACTATATAAAATTCAGGGATTTAACCAACTAAAAGAGAAACAGTGGATACCCACATTACACCCGGTGCTTCGCCATCCGCTGGATGAAGAAACCCCAAGCATCTTTCAGGTGATTCGAAAAGGTGATTTCATGGTTCACCATCCCTATCACAGTTTTGAAACATCAACGCAGCGATTTATTGAGGAGGCCGCAAATGATCCGAATGTGTTGGCGATCAAACAGACCCTCTACAGAACTTCCAGTGATTCACCGATTATGCACGCTCTGATCAAAGCGGCAGAAGATGACAAGCAGGTTGCTATTTTGATCGAATTAAAGGCTCGATTTGATGAAGAGAGAAATATTTCATGGGCAAACCGGCTCGAAAAAGCCGGGGTTCATGTTTCCTACGGTATAGCCGGATTAAAAATTCACTCTAAACTCACCATTGTTGTCAGAGAAGAGCAGGGCGGATTGAGAAGGTATGTGCATATTGGTACCGGAAATTATCATCCCGATACTGCTCAGCTGTATGAAGATTTAGGCTTGTTTACCTGTGATGAGAAACTTGGGTCTGACATCACGGATGTATTTAATCTATTAACGGGTTATGCACCGGATCAAACATTTAAAAAGGCGTTTGTGGCGCCCAAACATCTCCGGAATAATATTATCCGTTTGATTGATACTGAAATTGAAGAAGCCTCCTCCGGCAGAGATGCTCGTATCATAGGAAAAATGAATAGTCTTGAGGATCCATTGATTATTCAAAAATTGTATGAAGCATCACAAGCCGGAGTATCAATTGATCTGATTGTAAGAGGTGTATGCAGGTTGATTCCACAAAAGAAAGATCTGAGTGAAAATATTCGAGTGCATTCTGTGATCGGACGATTTTTAGAACACTCCCGATGTTTTTACTTTCACCATAAAGGGGAACAGCTCTATTATGTGGGATCAGCGGATTGGATGCATAGAAATCTGGATGCGAGAGTAGAGGTATTGGTTCCGATAGAAAATCCAAACTTGAAAAAGTATCTGCAGTTTATGCTCAATATTTATCTGAAAGATAACCAACAGAGATGGATATTGAACTCAAAAAAGAAGTATGTAAAAGTGAAGAGAAAGAAGGGGGAAATGAAGATCGCTTCTCATCAATACTTTATGGAACATACAAAACGTGTATCAGAGCCGATTCCAAAAAGCTAATACTGTTTGGGACGCATACGGTTGCATCATCGTTCAGAACAGGCGATGGTCATTGTCCCCTGTCATTTAGTGTGTCGAGAAGCCGGGTAGCTATCTCACGATTATTGCCATCCAGAAGTTTAACCATTCGTATTGCTTCGATCGCATTTTCTTGATCATTTAACTTCAGATATGTGTTTGCCAGGAACCACCATGCTCGTTCAATATAGATTTCATCCAGTTCTTCAAAGTTTGTAACGGTGATAAACGAATCTCTTGCTAATTCAAATTCGGAACTGTTATAGTATAGAATAGCCAGGTTAAATTCGATCCGGCCCCTCTGTGATTCGTTTATTACAGATCTTTTAAGCTCAATGAACATTTCAATTGATTCATCCTTTTTTAACATATAAGCCGCAGCCGTTGCCCGGTTAAACTCCGTTTCAAAATTTATTACATACTCCTCATCTGACCTATCCACATTACCTGCAGCCATTTCACTGTATGATATGGTGTTTAGTGCCAAAGTATCCAAACCGGGAGTACTCTCTATCACATAAAACTGAAGGGTCAATACCACAATTACCATAGCAGCAGCTGCAACTACCCACCGGTACATTCTCATTTTGCGGGCCCTTTTTTCAATTATCGCACCACCGGCATGCCGGTTTTTCTGAATCAAATTTCTAAGATGTAACTCCGTTTCAAATAACTCATAATAATTGGGGTTCTTCAGAAACAGGAGCCAAAGTTCATCTATCTCTTTCGTTGAAAGCTTACCGCGTATATAGGCATCTATCTGCTTGGAAACTTCAATCGCTTCTTTATTCTTCATCGGATTGGGTTTTATTCGAAATCTAGGGTTTTAATAGCTCAATGAAATCTTCTATTTATATGTATGAGCTCTTTTTTTATAATTCCTTACAATTTTATTTAAATTTTTTTTTAACACATTCATTTAATTTCTGAATCATTCTGTGCTTTCGAATCCATGCATTACTTACAGAAATATCAAAAAATTCAGCAATGTCTTCTGAATCTGCATTTGGATAATCGAAGAGAAACCGGATAAGTTTCTTGTAGTGGCCTTTCAATTCTTTTATACACTTTTTTAGTATCGTCTCCTGATCTTTGTCCAATAACCCCCACGGTTGTTCCAGTTCAGCAACTAAATTTTCATCAATCACTTCAAATTTATGAGAATCATACTCCTTTCTAATCTTGAAATAACTGTGTCGTGCTGCTGTTAACATATAAGCGAGCAGTCCGGAGGGACTCTTTATTTCATTGTTTTGAATTTTTGGAATTACATACTCAAACATCCTCTGCACCGCATCTTCGGCATCTTCCGGTTTCGCCCCTACCGTTGCAATTAGATATTTTTTTAGTATCGGCAGTATATCCCCGCAAAGACGATTCGCCGTCTTCATGTCTTCTTCATTTATGGCCACAACTAACTCTGAATAATCCATGAAAAACCCCTCGATATTTTACTATCTATCACCCTATTTGTAATTCACCTTATAGCGGACTTCAGATTTCCATTCTCTAATAAAACAGAGCAAATCTATCTACTTTCACTACATCCATTTCCACTTTTACATCATCAAAATCATTTCCTACATCAGATTCTTGCTTTTTAAGCTAATAAAATCGTTACCGGCAATTATAATATGATCAATCACCGGTATATTAAGTAACTTCCCCGACTCAGCCAGCCTTTTTGTGAGCATGATATCTGCTTTTGACTCTTTTAAATAACCCGAGGGGTGATTGTGCACCAGTATAATACTATTTGCCTGGTTTAATATAGCCTGTCGCATGACTTCTGCAGGTTCAACAATCGTTGAAGTACTTCCTCCTGAACTGATTTTTTTTATTCCCAATAACCTTTTTGAGTTATTCAAGAATGCAACATAAAATTCTTCATGCGACAAATCCCGTAATTTCGGTATGAAATATGCCGCTGCAATTTCAGGTGTAATCATAATTACCTCCTCACCAAGGGATGCGACCTGCACTCTCCTGGATAACTCAAATACAGATTCAAGTGTTATCGCTTTCACTTTTGCAATTCCGGGAATCACTTTCATCGACTGCCAGCTCTGCTTCGACAGCTGCCTCAGACTTCCAAAATGAGCAATCAACGCCCTGGATGTATCCAGTACATTGAATCCTTTTGACCCGGTTCGAAGCAATATGGCTATCAGTTCTGCCTCCGACAATGTCTCAGCTCCATATGTCAGTAATTTTTCGCGGGGCTGCTCTGTAACTGGCATTTCGCGTACACTTCTCCCAACAAATTTATGCAATTCAAATTCTTCCAAACTATTCCACTTTACTTATATGAACTTAATATTTGAAACTCCTTACAAAAAAAATTTTAACTTCTTCGTCATTCGATTTAAGTAAACCGAACTGTGGGAACATTTTGAGTGATTAACTCCTCTCAATCCCCATTTTTTATCAAGTTATTTCTCAACGAAACATTTTTGACCAAAACCGATAAAGAATTAAAATCCATTTTTCGCGTAAACTTCATTATTATTAGGGATGAAACGGAAAGATTTAAGTGTATTGCTTCATTTCTCGCTCAGTTGAATTCAAAATCAACAAATTATGACCAAAAAGGAACGACCGACGTTCGAAGAAGCTTTAGAGAAGTTGGAAATGATTGTGAACCAGCTTGGTGATCAATCGATTACTCTTGAAACATCTGTTGAACTTTATGAGGAGGGCTTGAGTCTTTCTAAATTTTGTGCTGAGACTCTGGAAAATGCTACTCTTAAAATCGAACAGATCGACCAACGTAATAACAGCGACAAAGAAGAAGCCAATTTATAATTATGGATGTTTACATTCCTAAACCGGGTCCACTACTTAAAAATATCGACTCCCCGGACGATTTAAAGAAATTAAAACCCGATCAGCTGCAGCAAGTCTGCGATGAACTGCGTGAATATATTATCGATACCGTATCTGTTCATGGGGGCCATTTTGGAGCCAGTTTAGGTGTCGTTGAATTAACCGTTGCTCTTCAATACGTCTATAAAACGCCAGGTGATCAAATTATTTGGGATGTAGGCCACCAGGCTTATGGCCATAAAATCCTAACCGGCAGAAGAAAAGAATTTCACACAAACCGAAAGTATAGAGGCCTGTCCGGATTTCCGAAACGCACTGAAAGTGATTATGATGCTTTTGGAGTCGGACACTCCAGTACTTCCATATCGGCCGGATTGGGAATGGCTGTTGCACGCGATTTGGACAAGAGTGATAAAAAAATAGTCTCAATCATCGGAGATGGCGCTATGACAGGCGGTATGGCATTTGAAGCTATGAATAATGCCGGTGCATTAAAATCAGACATCCTGGTCATTTTAAATGACAATAATATGTCTATCGACCCGAACGTAGGGGCTCTTAAAGAATATCTTGCTGAAATCACTACCAGCAAAACCTTCAACAAAATGCGCGATGAAATTTATGATCTGCTCGGACATTTTAAGTCGGCAGGTGAAAAAATGCGTAAGATAGCCTCGAAACTTGAGCGGGCAATGACGGCTGCCATCACTCCCGGAGCACTGTTTCAGGCACTTGGCTTTAAATACTACGGCCCTGTTGACGGACATAATGTGGACGCGCTGCGCAGGCATTTAGAAGATCTCAGAACCGTATCCGGGCCAAAATTACTACATATTGTCACCGTTAAGGGAAAAGGCTTTGCTCCGGCTGAAAGAGAACAAACTAAATGGCACGCACAAAGCAGCCCATTCGATAAAATTACCGGAAAATCCCTGGCCCCTCCCTCAAATAACAAAAATCAGCCACCAAAATATCAAGATGTTTTTGGTGAAGCACTCGTTGAATTGGCTGCTCAGAATGAGGATATCGTTGCAATCACACCCGCAATGCCAAGCGGTTCGAGTCTATGGCCTATGATGAACACTTTCCCGGAACGCGCTTTTGACGTGAGTATCGCTGAGCAACACGCCGTTACATTTGCTGCCGGACTCGCCACACAAGGTAAAAAAGCCTTTGCTGCGCTCTATTCTACTTTTTTGCAACGCGGTTATGATCAGGTAATCCATGATGTAGCCATCCAAAAACTCCCTGTGGTATTCTGTATCGACCGCGCCGGTGTTGCAGGGGCCGACGGGCCGACTCATCATGGCCTATATGATGTTGCTTATTTGAGAACCGTTCCAAACATGGTTGTTTCATCCCCAATGAATGAACAGGAATTGCGCGATATGCTCTTTACTGCATCTATTTATGAAGATGCTGCCTGGGCAATCCGTTATCCCAGAGGACGCGCAACCGGCATGGCTATACGCGACGGTTTTGAAAAAACAGCTATTGGAAAAGGCAGAATCATCAAAGAGGGCGATAAAGTAGCCGTTCTCAGTTTTGGGCCAATAGGAAAATATGTGATTGAAGCCTCTGAAAAATTGGAACTTGAGGAGATTGAAATAGGGCATTTCGATATGCGTTACGCCAAACCCCTTGATACTGACCTGATTGATGATATTCTACTCAGATATGATTCCATCATTACAATTGAAGATGGATCCAAATTAGGCGGTTTTGGGTCTGCCGTTGCTGAGTATATCGCATCCAAAGGTGTCGCTATCCCCGTTAAAATAATGGGTACTCCCGATATTATCATCGAACATGGCACTCAAAGGGAATTGCATGATGAGGTGGGAATCGGTCCGGACGGCATTATTGACGAAGTTAAAAAATCTCTGGGTGTCCCCGTCAAAGAGTAATTGCATGAACTATTCGTTAGATCAGTTCGATTACGATCTCCCAAAGGAGCTGATTGCTCAAACTCCGGTTATTCCAAGAGACCATTCCAGGCTTCTTATCTATGACAGATCCTCCGGTATCATTACGGATGATTATTTCTATAACATCGGGCAATACCTGCCTCACGATACATCACTGGTCGTAAACAATAGTAAAGTTGAAAAGTGCAGGCTTCTCTTTAATGAAGGAAAGATTGAACTGTTTATCACCAAAGCTGTAAATGACCGTGTGGCAGAAGCACTGGTAAGACCGGGAAAAAAATTCAAAGTTGGAAAAGAAACTAAACTGACCGATGAACTCAGCGTCAAAACAATTTCTATTTCAGACGATGGTATCCGAACAGTCGAACTCAGCCATTCATTGAATGATCCAATTTTTCAGCCATTCAGACATACTCCCTTTCCACCCTACATTGAGAGTGATGAATCCCTTTCCGATCGATATCAAACCGTTTTTGCTAAAGACACAGGCAGCAAAGCAGCTCCCACGGCCGGACTCCACTTCACTCCGGAACTATTAACCAGTCTGAAAAACCTGGGAATTGAGAAAAAGGAAGTCACGCTACATGTCGGCCTCGGCACATTTGCTCCAGTTAAATCTGATAAGATTGAAGATCATATCATGCACAGTGAGTGGTATCAGATTTCACCGGAGGAAGCAGCCGCCCTGAATCAATCAAAAAGCATTACAGCAGTAGGGACAACAAGTGTTCGGGTACTCGAATCAGCAATCGGGCCCAACGGAAAATATAATTCTTGCAGTGGAGAGACAGATATTTTTATCATGCCCGGTTACAAATTTAAAGCTGTGGATCATCTCATTACCAACTTTCATCTTCCGAAAAGCACTCTTTTAATGCTTATCTCCGCATTTGCGGGATATGAAGTGACCAGAAGAATTTACAACCATGCAATCGATCAGCAATATCGATTCTATTCATTTGGTGATGCCATGCTTCTTTTATAGGGAATAAACCGTCATCGTTATTTGAACGGCTATTTCTCTTTTTCTTCTTCGTCATACTGCTTTTGATATCCTTTGGTAATGGTTTGATTCAAGTGTCGTTTATAGTTTTGATACTCATAAATCCGCACTTTAAACTCAGAATGAAAATACCCGTCATTACAGTCAACAAGATAACGGTTTGGGTCGTCCGTTTCTGTAATTGTGACCTGAATATCCCCCAGTTTATAAGACTCAATCTCTTTACTCATATTTACAGATATTTTTTTTACTCAGATAAGATACATTTTTTGTTATTAACAGATTGAATGATGATTTTAAAACAACACAAATAAACCAAAATATCATTCATGAAAACGATCTTAACTCTATCTTTGGCACTACTCTTAACTTTTACAGCATGCAGCAATGAGGAAGAGCCTGTAGTTGAGCCGGAAACGCCGCATCAGGCCTTTATAACGAATCTGGGTTCACTCTGTGGTGAAACATTTATCGGTGCTTCCACATTTCCTGACAATCCGGAAAATGCACTTGTAGATACTGAATTACGAGCTCATATCTCTCGTTGCGAAGAAGGTCTCGTTCAAATTGATTTATATCGAGATGGTGACACCTGGCATGCAACCTGGATCGTTTCTGAGAAAGAAGATGGGCTGCATCTCTATCACGATCACATCGGTGAAAAAGAGTATCCCGAAGGTGAAGAACCTCTCACCGGTTATGGAGGATTTGCAGATGATCGCGGTAATGAATTTGCTCAATATTTTCCTGCGGATGAAGCCACAGCGGAAATGTTGCCGGAGGCGACTACCAACGAATGGAGAATGGAGATGGATCTGGAGAACGGTATATTTGTTTATGGCCTGGAGAGACATAATGAACCCCGGTTCAGAGCAGAACTATATCTGAATTAGACATCCATTTGCTACATCTAATTCACCCGGTATACCCCTTATTCTGATTTCTGTTCAGTTTTTCTTTTTGGTTTTTTCAACTGAAAAAATAGAGACTATACTAACGGGTAAGATGCCTTTTACGCCTGCCATTTGAATTCATGACAAAGAGATGCGGAGACCCGGTTTCCGTTGATAAATAAGCAATGCGACTTCCCTTCGGCGACCATGATCCGTAGTACTCATGGTATTCACCATCCGTCAGCCTTTGCAGATTCGACCCATCAGAATCCATCACAAAAATATCAAAATAACCATGCCGGTTCGAAGAGAAAAGAATCTGTCTCCCATTGGGTGACCATACCGGGGCAATATCAATCGAAGGCGAATTTGTTAATCTTATTTTATTACTCCCATCCTTGTTCATTGTATAGATATCAAAAAATCCCTCTCTGTTGGATATAAACGCTAATTTTTCACTATCCGGCGACCAAACGGGGTCCAGATCAAATGAGGGAGAATAGGTAAGACGGTACTGGTCACTGCCATCCGAATTCATTACATAAATTTCCGGCTGATAATCTCTGTCTGATACAAATGCAATCATTTTACCGTCCGGCGAAAATTTGGGATGTACATCGGTTGCATCATTATCTGTTATCGGCCTGCGATCTCTGCCCTCCCTGTTCATCAAATAGATCTCAAAATTTCCCTTCTCACTCCTGAAATGCGCTGCTATCGTTCGCCCATCCCGCGACCAGGAGGGCCGGTACCCATCACGTGCATACGTTTCATACAGTCCTTTCACTTTATAAATGACCGTGTCCGGAGGAAAAGGTCCGATTGTATTGGGCCTGTCAGAATAGAAAGCCAGATTTTGTCCGTTTGGCGACCATGCCGGATAGAGGTCATTTGCAGGATGCGATGAAATCTGTTGGCGATCACCACTCCAAATATCAATCGTATAAATATCAAAATTCTCCTCATATGCAGCAGAAAATGCAATTTGTATTCCATTCGGTGCCCATGCCGGGCCATTGTGCAAGCTTCTTGGTGTATATGTTTGGGCAAAAATATCCATCGGAAGCAGACCGAACAGAATCCAAATACCCACAGATAAGAACGCAATAATACTTTTCGTTTTCATATTACAATCCCTCCTATTTAAACTTAGAACCCACTTCAAATTGATTTAATGTATTGTACAAACTAGATAAATTTCAAACAATCGAATTGAATAAATATTATATCATTAAAACGAGTTCTTTTTATTACTTTAATCTGTATTGCACTACTTTCAGCTCTATAAGATGCTCATTAACCATTTTTTAACACGCCATTATACTATGATAAAACTTCTCAAAATTATACCTATCGTCCTAATTCTGCCTTTCACCGTTATTGCACAAGATCAAGAAGAAGAGATCCTGGAATCTATGTTACATGAATTTCTACAGGGAGCGTCTGAGAATGATGTAAATGCACATATCCGTTTTTGGTCTGATGATTTAATCTACACCAGTGCAACAGCGGAGCGCTTTGGCAAGGAGGATATCCTTAGCTCCTATGAAGACGCTGTTGAGCAGCCCGACAGCCTGCTGCCCGATTATTATGGGGATGAAATTGAGATTCAGATTTACGGAGATACTGCAATTGTTGCCTTTCGGCTTAATGCTGATATCCCACTGGAATCAGGTGGAAGTGAACACTATAAATATTACAACACCGGTACATTTATTAAGGAGATGAATGAGTGGAAAGTTGTTGCATGGCATGTAACCATGATTCCGGATTGAGTGCTCCATCAATCAGTTCTCTTCAATTTCTATCAGATAAGGGTAGAGCACTTCAAAAACGTCTTGCTCGACAGAATAAAATGAGGACTCTTCAGCATATACAAACTCCCTGCTGCTGCCATTTGTGATAAAAATAACACCCGCTTTCGTCTCCGGGTCAACATACATATCACTGAGCAGACCGTATGCGATGCCCGCGTGCCCCCACATTGTTCGGTCGGGGAAAATGATATCCATTCCCGGTCGATTGGTAATCTGATGTATTCCAAGTCCGTACGACAACCAGAAATTTTCCCAGGTATCTCCATTCGATCCGTCATATTGCCAAATCGGGCGGGTCATCTCATCAACGGTTGCGCTATCAAGAATCCTGACTCCATCCTTTTCACCGCCATTCATTAGCGTGAGCGCAAGAATCGTCAGCGATTTTGTATCCATACGAAGATTTCCCTGAGGTCCGTATAGAAGGCCGTTATGTCCCGGAACATAACCTTCATATGCCCTCTCCTCTGGATCTTCTATAACATAATAATCGACTTGTGGCGTCCAAACACCCTCCTGAATCCGGTAAAGGGCAGCAAATTCGTCCGACTCAAAATCGGTCACATTAAATGACGCATTCATGCCAAGTGGTTCAAAAATATGCTCCATTGCATATTGATCCAGACGCTGATTCGAGATCAATTCGATAACGGATGCCACCAACGACCATGCGGAATTACTGTAAGAAAAATATTCGCCCGGAGAGTGGCCGGCAAACATATCATCCGTAAAATGAGATCCATCCGATTCAAAAAGATCCCGGATCGATAACTGATCTTCAACCATGTCACTCACAAAATTACCATACCCTTCACCGTCTCGAATTCCAGAAGTATGTCCCAATAGATGTCTGAGTGTAATCACCTCATCCGGTTGATTCGGATTTCGAAGTTCCCACCCGAGAACATGGCTCACATCCTGATCCAGATCTACCAACCCCTGTTCAACCAGTTGCATCAATGCTACGGTTACTATGGTTTTTGTTATTGAAGCAATGCGAAAAACCGAATCTCTGTTCAGCTCTTTAGACGGCTCATGGACTGCTTGACCAAAGTACCCTTCATATGCAATTTCATTATCTGCAATCAGTACAACTGACAAACCCATCAATCCATGTTGATCAAATACATTTTGAAGCGGGCCTGACAACGCCTGATCCATTTCCGTTTCACTCTCATTGTTTTCATATGATTCTGATGGATCAGAGTTACAAGAAAAGGTAAAGCTAAATCCTATTAATAGAGCTATGACAAAGAATCGATTCATATTCATGATTATGTTCGATATATTTTTTTATATTATTCCTTCACTAAATTGCAAAATTTGTAATTATTTGGATTGTAGATTATAAAATTTTTAATTTACTCTTACAATTTTAAAATCTGTTAAAGAATTATGTCATCAGGAAACGGACTGGATAAAGCAGATATTTACATTTTAAATTCATTGGGAAGGGATGGGAGAAAATCATTTACTGATTTAGCTCAGGAATTGGGTGTTTCTGTCGGTATGGTACGTAACCGATACAAGCGATTGGTTGATGAAGGTGTTTTGCACATCATAGGGTGGTCAGACCCTGTCAAAAATGGGATGAATGCCTATTCAAGAGTCGTGCTGAAAGTGCGCCCCACGGAGTTGATCAGTAAAGTGGCGGAAAAACTGGTGGAGATCCCTGAAGTCAGTTTTGTCGCATTAACTACAGGTAATTATGATTTAGAGATCAATGTGACATGCCGGGATAACACGGCTCTTTTAAAATTAATGCATAATAAGATCCATACTATAGAGGGTGTTTATGAAACGAACACAACGATGTATATGCAAATATTAAAATGGGCTGCGCATAATGTAACCAACGATGCTAATCCTGCCTCTGATGAGCTGAACTTATCCATGACAGATAAAGTGATTGATGAGCACTAATTCAATCTTCAATATTGATCGTCCGATGAGTCGTATGAAAGATGAGAAAGCCGATGAAAGAACACCTATACCGGCATCTAAAATCTTAAGTTTGGTGCCTTCACTCACCGAGTTACTCTTTGATCTTGGATTAAGCGAACTCATTGTTGGCCGTACCCGATTCTGTATACATCCAAAAGAGTCCATCGACAGTGTACCCATTGTTGGCGGGACCAAAAATCCCAATCTTGACAAAATTCGGGCCATCGATCCCGATTTGATTATCGCCAACAAGGAAGAGAATCGGGAAGTAGATATCCTGCAGCTTCAGGATGAGGGATACAATGTGATGGTTACGGAGATCGGTACCATTGAAGAAGCTCTTTTTGTGATTCATGATATCGGCTGGACTTGTGGTGTTCAGAAAAAAGCAAAAACCCTTATTCAGAATATTCAAGATGAGATTGCAAAAACTCACTCCTTTCCCGAAAGAACGGTTGCATACTTGATCTGGAAAGATCCCTGGATGAGTATCGGAAGGGATACTTATATTCATTCGGTACTGGAGCATTACCAATTACACAATATCTTTTCCGATAAAACCCGATATCCAAAAACATCACTGTCTGAGATCTCTATGAATAAACCGGATCTTATTCTTCTTAGCAGTGAGCCATATCCCTTTAAAAAGAAGCATATCAAAGAGGTCGGGGAAGCCTGTTCCGGATCAGATATTTTGCTTGTAAACGGCGAATGGTTCAGCTGGTACGGATCAAGAATGCTACGTTCATTCCGGCATTTGAATCGTTTCAGAAGGGGCTTAAACTAACGATTACACAATTTGGTAAATTATATACGTTCAATCTCTGTTCACAAATAATCACATTATTAAGCGTATTACTCAGTGTCTTTACTATCGTTTGACAACAATATCAACAATTTCACCCGGATTTAAGTTAATATCACCTCTGTTAGCAACAGATATTCTGACCGGCAACCCGGTTTCAAATATTGCACCGGGTCTTTGCAGATGCGGTTCAACCAAACGAATGTGTCCTCCTACCTCTTGAATCGTTGAGTTAAAAAATGCTCGTCCGGCCCGACGGGTTCTCACTTCCACTTCCAACCCCGGAACCGGGTCAACAGTGAACGGTTGTCTCAAATAACCAACGATATAGTTTGGCTCCTGTGATTCAATTTTCAAAATTTCATCCCCCATCTGCACAAAATCACCGGAAATGAAATTTACTCTGCTGATCACCCCGCTCAGTGATGCATAGAGAGGAATCGGGGCATATTCTGCCAGAATCGACTGTATTCGCTGCTCCTGTATTTTAATTGCAGCCATCACAGGGTCACGGTCGCCTCTGGTATGATATCCTGTAAATTCTTCCAGTTCCTCAATTCTTTCATTCAGATATGAGATCAGATCTTCATATTCTCTCACCTGAACATTGAGCAGCTCAAGCTCTGTTTCTATCATCTCATATTCCTGTTCTGAAATCAGGTCCCGTTCCCTCAATTCAGATACCCGGTTAAACTCCGACCGGACTCGCGACCGGGTCAGTTCAGTTTCAGCCAGAGAAATACGAGTGTTAATTTCATCAATTTTTAACCCTTCCAAATCCATTCTAGTACGCTGTTCACCGGAAGTCAAATCAAGGCTCTCGCTGATCAATTCGATTTCAGCTCGTACTTCATTGATCATTGCGTTTACCAAAAGTGAGTCCGATCGATAAATCTGACCCAAAAGCTGGCCGCTTTCGACGTAATCATAAGGCTCGTAAAAGAAATTAATTAATGTCCCATCATCCGGGCTTACAACATTTGAGGAATCGGACACCACTTCCCCAATCATTCCGGGTGTGCTTACCTGACTGTTCCACAATGATGCTATGATAAGCCCGGAAACTACAAATACAATTATAGGCAGGACTTTAACGCGTAATTCACGTAGTTTCTGCTTCCTTGGTATGGGGATTGGTTCATATTTGTTCATTGCTATATCTCCAACTCATCTTCTGCTCTCAGGCTGCTAACACCTGATACGCCTTTAATCTCATTAATCTCATTCAGCAGCAGATCAACACGATCCGGATCACGCAATAGCAATCGGTACGACAAGTGAGTTTCATCAACGCCTTGTTCAGATCGTTGTGATGCGAGAGTTATTTTTAATGCATGTCTTTTGAAAAAAGCTTGCAGTTCTTCCAGATTTGATAAAGGTTCTGCCCACTTTAGGTTTAAAATTAAATCATAACGCTGGCGTGCTCCAAAATTTGTAAACCAGATAAACACCAGGACTGAAGAGGCCATCAGTACCCCAACCATAGCTGTAGTAAATTTTTGAGTACCACAAGCCATACCAACTACAATGACGGCTAAGATATAAACTGTGTCCAATGTATCTCGCAGGATATTACGAAATCTCACTATTGCAAAAACAGCTAACAGGCCAAAAGCAGTTACGAGATTATTATCAAGCACCATCATTACCATTGCAACCATCATTGGAATCACGATGATCGAGCTTACAAAATTACGGGAATAGGAGAGTCCGCTGTGTGTGTGCATATAGACCCATGCCAATAGCTGTCCGCACATAAATGCCAGCAGCAGTGCCATAATCAAAGTAGGCAGATCAGTCGGCAGCGGCGCTGTGTCTCCAAATTGTAACCAATTATCCATATTCAATAAGTTCTCAGTTAAATATTAGTTAAAACCCCGGTTAAACCATCTCAATTCGTTTAAATCTCAATCCTTCGATACTATCTACATACTTCGCTGCTGATTCCTTGCGGAGATGGAAATACTGTGTCATCTCTTGCATCCAAATTGGGAACCGATCGGTAAACTTAAGTTCCAATATTACATTGTCGCCAAATACGTCAAAACTTCCTGATTCTTCAGAGAGAATACATTTTCCGTAAACTTCTTTACTTCTAACTTGTCTGTCAAATGTAACTCTTACTGTGTTGTTGTCTAACGGCTCATATGCTTCTCTTTTATATGAAACATGGATAGTAGGCTTGGTTATCAACAGATTTTGCAGGTAGGAAAACTCATCTAATACATTTTTCTGCTCTACACTATGATGAACCAAGTGATCCATGGTTGGATAATGGCCATCCAGTAATTCATCTACAGCCCAACGGTGTACCCGAGCTCTTTTTTTTCGAATTACTTTGTCATAGCGACGTTTAATCTCAAAATATACAGGGGAATCTTTATAATCATAATATCGAATTCGAAGTTTGTATCGATTACGATCACCATTGATTGTATCCTGATAGGTTTTTAAATCATTAGAATCTAAATAGAGACTGTTTACTTTATAAGACAGGTCCGGCTGTGTGATTCCATAGGGATCACATGGTAGATAGTTTTGAACAAAAAACCTGATCTGCTGAGCTTTGGCTTCAGAAATCATGTATTTCAGCTCAAACCTCTGTCTTTGTAATTTTTCCATTTAATTTAAACTCCTGACAATGTGGATCCATTACTGACATGAAATATCAGTCCACATAATAACGGCTAATTTATTACTGCTGCTTTACTTACTAACAATAATTGTGTCTTGTAAAATATAAAAAAGTTTACTCAATTAATTGAAATGGCCAATACATTAAGTAAATATAATAAATTACAATTCTGCTATTTAATAGCACTCATTCTAAGCGTTTCAGTAAATTCATTTGTCGTAATCCTGTAAAGATAGACTCCACTTGCTAAACCGGATGCATCGATTATTAGCGAATGTCTGCCCGCCTGAACCGGACGATCTATCACGGTTTTAATAAATTGTCCGGATACGGAGTAAATCTCCAGTTTCACATGCTGATCCTTGGGCAGATCATACTGAATCGTACTGGTCGGATGAAATGGGTTCGGATAATTTTGATACAATTTAAATTCATTGGGAACCGGAGGTTCCGGTTCAGGGGGTTCCGGATTTTCAACAAATCCTAAAGGCTTCGACGTAACTGATATTTTAGAGATATGAAGCTGCGATCTCTGTCCGCTCTCCTCATCTACGCTTTCTCCGCTATAGTAGTATCGCCATAAGACCTCAACATGAGGTTGATCTTCTGCCTCAGTGGGCAAAATAACCGGTACCATCGACTCCTCATGCCCCATTTCCTCATTCCTTTTATATTCAACCGGTTCGCCCGACTCATCCAGAACGTTTTTAAAAACTCCCTCCGCGCCAACCCGATACTGTAGCCGAATGTTATAAATCCGCGAATTGGGTTGCATGGTACCCGCATTCCACTCAATTTCGATGTTTGATCTCTCTACTGTATTGAGATACAATATTGCCCCACCCAATTTCCCCCCGGGGTAACCCGGATTTCCATCCGGATTTGATGTGTTTATAAATGAAAATCCGTTTTCCCCTAATCCATTGATTCGCGTGCGTGAAGATAGGTTGTAACTACCGGTAGTAAAACCCGCAACATCTGCCTCTAATGTCGGATCAGAATCACTCATATAGACAAATCTCATCGCTTCTGGATATTCTCCGCGTGGCGTATCCGCTGAAAAATCCTCAAATAAATAATCTTCTTCTGTCAGGAAAAATGGTTCAGGTTCTGATGTTGTGACTTCTTCAAGAAACAGCTGGATAGATTCTGTAGTATCCGCTAATAGGGTGAGTGTAGGTGCTGTAAAAATTTGATTATCAATTTCCCAGTGTGAAAAAACATACTCTCCTTGAGGAGCGGCTGAAAGAGTTACAGGAATCCCGGAAAAATAGGTGCCGGTCCAAGGGTAGGGATTTTGAGGAATACCGGGTGTATCCGGCAGGATATCAATTGAATTTAATTTTATATATCCACGGGAATCATCATTAACCGTAAGGGTTATATTTTCTGTCGATGATATGTTAAAATGATCCAGAATATTTTGCCAATGGTTTACATATCTCTGCTGTGACCAATCGATCAATTTATTGATCGTATTATTCCAGATATCAACACTTTGAGGATATCTCCAACGATTGCCAAAATCATGCATTTCCGGCTCAATAACTTCTTTCATTTCTGTGATGATCCTCACCATTCTATCCGGAAGAAATGCCGTATTCAGATGATCCGCCATTCTGTTGATAAAATCTATTCTAAATGATTCGTTCTCCAGTAAATTTCGGAAAACCTGATTCGGCCAATCCTGGCCATCTTTTCCAAATTCTTGTGTGACCCAGCCGAGCATATCATAGTCAGGGTCTTGAACCAAACCCAGTGTGTAATCCAAATCATAAAACATCCATCGCCATCGTCCATCATGACCCTTAGGCGCTTCCGGGTTATAGGAAGTTCTTAACCGCCAAAAATCAATGTTGCTATGTGGCCAGTCCGTATTTGCAAAAAAGATCTGAGCGCTGAAATAATCCAGGTAATTATCGATATCCATTCGGGTTTTTACATACTCATAATGAGGATTATGCCCCAAATTTCGATCTTTAATAACCGTCAATAAGGCAGCAAATTGCTGATTGCTGCCTTCTACAACCTCCCAAAGCCTGGTCAGGATATCCAGGCGTTCCGGATCCACTCCATATTTTCTCTCCAGATAGTGCTTATCCAATCTCTCTCTGATATTATGAAGGCCCCAATATTCTCCGTTGATATAAACAATAGCCGGCCTGTAAGCTTGTGTATCCATATTGAAATGACTGACCAATCGGTGTGCGATCGCATCACGAAGCATTGAAAAGGCCTGGTCATTTCCCGAGTTTCGGATTATAAGTCGTTTGTAGGAGTCGTAGGGTTGATCAGGGAAAATCGGATAATCCATCCTGCTTTTTCCATATTCATTTCTGGCATATATTCTGAAACTCTTTTGCGTAAAACGCCTGGTAAACCCTCCATGAATTCGTATTCCCACATTTTGGCCAAAAGCAAACTCACCGGATTCCTCAAAAAATTCAAATGAGGCTTCTCTTTCCCATCCTATTCCCCGTCCGTAATAATTGCCGGTTTCCGGATCTCCCTCTTCGTATCTATTCCCCGGTACCAAAATCCCTATTTCATCATCAAACAGGTTTTTGTTGTCAGTTGAAATGGAAATTACCGGTAATTGATGATTATTTAAACCCAGAGGAGATACAAAATAGCTGTTTGTTGAGGTTTCGGGTTCGAATCCCTGTTTTACAGTTAATATTCGGATTACCGTCCCTTTTTTGATCGTTGTTCTGGGGGGAACCGATTTTCTAAAATCCTCCAGGTAATTTGTTGGGATGGTCGATATTCCATTTGGCTCTGAATTTCGATCCCGAACGGTGATGGGGCCATCATAAACCAATGAGTTCACTGTGGGTTTAGAGCCATCCAGCGTGTAATATATAATGACATCCTCTTGCGGATGAGATATTTGCAGCTCAAACTCTTCACGATAAAACCCGGGGTCATGTGAAAAAACCGGTGGCTCCAATATTCCCCCTAAAGGTTCTGTTGAGTTAGACCAGCCGGGAGTCGGATTATCAAAAAACAGCCAATCACCCGTTCCATCCGGTTTTCGTCCAATAGAAAAATCCGTTGGGATCTCTGTGGGCTCCAGTTCATCGATTCTTTCACCATTCGGGTGGGTCAGAATCACCTCCTCACCCGCCGCTTGTATGGCAAAGTTTGTATGAAGCTGCCCTTCCGGAGAGGTACGATCTTTATTGCTGGCCCATATTATGAGATATTCGCCCGCATCCAGTGTCATAACCGGAAAAACCCACTTGAATGGGGTATCATAATCATCCGACAAACCGTACCCATCCAGTGAAATCGGATGATCCCCCGGATTATATAGCTCTATCCAGTCACTATAATCCCCGTCTTCATCAACAACGAATGTATTGTTTGATGACATCACCTCATTCAGACGAACCTGCTGAGACCTTCCATCATCAATCAACATAAGGCTGAATAAAAAACTACCGGTTATAAGAAACAGAAATTTAATTCTCTCTTTCACTCTACTCGGAATCGTTAATTATTAATTACTCTTTTGACTTCTCGATTTTCACTGCCCGACAGTGCTTTCTTGGCCTCTGTAGTCACGGTTTTGGAGACATCATCGTAGAGGCCTCTCATTTCAAGGGGCCGGGACTGTCGCTCTGCTTCACTACACTGCCGATCCGGCTTCTCCCTGCTCTACGAAGCCTCCTTGATCTACATAGCTTTCTTGGTCTATGTAGCCTTCTTGATTCAGGAAGCCTTGGCGTAGTAAATAACGTAGCTGACGACGAATTAGAGGCGTCTCACGTCTCACGTCTCACGTCTCACGTCTCACGTCTCACGTCTCACGTCTCACGTCTCACGTCTCACGTCTCACGTCTAAGAATATAGTATTCAAATCTCTTCCCAAAAAATCTGTATTTTGGTTTTTACCTATTTTATCAGAATATCAACTACTACGTGGAATCACTATAGATTTACAATCTTAACGATGAATTGTTCCTGAAATAAATGGTGAACTTTTTTGCTGATTTAAGGTTAGTATTATAATTAGATTCAATCTGAAACGTAACTTAATACGACCGGCCTTTTTAATTTTTCACTTTGCACTCGTAAATGGTTAGATCTTTTTTACTGCTATTATTCGCCCTGTTTATCTGGAATCCCTCAGCACATGCCCAGGACACAGAAAGGCTGGAATCAAGTGTGACCAAAGCACTTGAATATTTTATCGATGGGATCAATGACTTTGAAAATCAGGATTATGAAGAAGCCCTGGATAAGCTGATTGCAGCCCAGCTACTTTTTTCTGAAGATGCAGGCATCAATTACGCTCTGTCTGATGTTTACGCTGCAGTCGGTGATTTTGTGAATGCCGCTTACTACGGACAAATAGCTACTGATCTTGAACCCGAAAATAAGTGGTATTTGCTCCATCTGGCTGATGTTTATCGCGCATCCGGCAGAAATGAATTAGCCGTTGAAACACTTCAGAGAGTACTGGAAATATACCCCAATGATCAGGATGTACTTTATACACTCTCTGAAAGTTATCTTGAGTTTGGAGAACTTGAAAAGTCCAATGATGTTCTCGATAAACTAATCAACATCACCGGGGGTATGTTTGAGTTACATATTCGAAAATTTCAAAATTATAATGCACTTGGCCAGAACGAAAACGCGCTTTCTGAATTGGAAAAAATTCGGGAACTGAACCCCGGTAACTTGACAACCTTACACACCATCAGCCAATACTACCTGGAAGCGGATGATCTGGAGGGCGCAGAATCGATTTTGATGGAAGCCAGGGAACGAAAACCCGGTGAACCGACAACCCTTTTATTACTGGCTGAAATTTATACTCAAAACCGAGAATGGGAGAAGTTAGGCCGTGCCTTCATGGAGATGATCGAAGATCCCATGATCGGCCCGGACCAAAAAATAGAACTGGCCCGATTTGTATTCGCTCAAAGCCTGAATTACCCTGAAGAAGAGGTCTTACAACAACAATCGGAACAGATCATCCTGGCCTTAAGTGAAAATGAACCGGATTACGGCCCCGCACAACTTATTGCCGCAGACTATTTTCTTCAAAGAAATGAGTTTGAAACCGCACTTGAGGTATTAGAACGGGTAAACAGAACCATGCCGGATCAATCAGAAGCCTGGGGGCAGAGAATTCAACTTCTATTTACTCTCAGCCGGTATGAAGAAGTGATCTCACTGTCCGAGTCCGCCAGTAATTATGCTCCCGACAATTCTTTCATCCAATTTTTTACCGGTGCCGCTTACATGTTGACCCATCAATATGAGGAGGCTGAGGAGTGGCTTCAGAATGCCACCCTCTCTCCATCACAAAGAACCTTCCGATCCGTAATCTACGGCACATTGGGAGATGTGAAAAATGAACTCGGTAAGTGGGACGAGAGCGTTGATTCTTTTCAAAATGCGTTGCGGCTGGATCGAAACAATCACAATGCCCTGAATAATTACGCATATTACCTCTCTCTGCGAAATGAAAATATGGATGAGGCCCTTGAAATGTCAAAACGAGCTGTCGAGATGGAACCTCAAAATGCATCTTATCTGGATACACTTGGATGGATTTATTATAAAAAAGGTGATTTTGAACAGGCACTTGAATACATTCAGCAAGCCGTGGCTACAGGAAATGCAAGTGCTGAAGTATATGAGCATTTAGGGGATGTTTATGAAGCATTGGGAGAGTTGAATAATGCCAGAATTTCATGGGAAAAAGCTTTTGAATTAGACCCGGAAAAAACTCATTTGATGGATCAACTGTGATGAATTCAAAAATCAGATCTAAAATTATAACGGCAATATTGACTCTTTTTTTGCTTTCAGCATGTAGTACTACAGAACCGCTTACCGGTATTGAAGGGCTCGAATTTGCTGATATAACCGCTGAGGAATTAACAAATTTAATCCCCGACTACAGCAATGATCTGTTCACCCTCAGCGGAAGGGGGCGGGCCATCGTAAGTGAACCCGGTAACAGCGACCGCGTAACCATCCGGTTTCAGGCAAATCGCGATGAGGGCTTGATCAATGTTAGAAACAGTGCAGGAATTGAGGGCGGACAAATCTACGTCGATAGCGATTCACTTACAATCTATAATCGAATTGACAAAATCGCAGAAAAAGTATCTCTGCAACACGGCAACTTGTCAAGCGTTGGTTCATTAGCATCTGTAAATTTTATTGAACTTTTTAATTTTACGTTTGATGCCTCAGAAATTGACCGGATCTATGACGATGATGACCAATTTGTAGTGCTTTTAACCAATCAATCGCTGATCAGGGTGATTAAAAGAAGTGGTTTTATACAAAACGTTGTACATGCAAATAACGAACGATCTGCCCCTTACAGCAGAATTGATTATGATGGTTATGCTGAGATAAATTCATTTCAACTGCCCAGAAGAATCACTATTTACAGTACAGATGGGAACTCCAGGGCGGCACTGTTAGTACAGCAACTGGAACTCAATATTGAGCTGCCGGAACTTGGGATTGACCTCCCCGATGATATTATACTGAAAAGGCCATGATCAAACATTTTTATATACTCTTAAACTGTCTGCTCTTTGGGATTGTGCCTTCCGTTATGGCGCAATCATCTTATGATTATCTTCGGTCTCAAATGATTGAAAGACAGCAGAATACACGCTCACAGATAGAAAATATCGATCGACAAATCGCCAATTATACAGCTCAGCTCACTGAAACTACAGAGGAGTATGAGCAGCTCTACAGGCGGTATCAAGAACTTGACAGGTTAATTTCATTGCAGCAGGAGAGATTACGGCAGACGAATCGGGAACAGCGGGCGATTCAAGAAGAGATTCAACTGATTGAAAGAAATTTACGTGATCTTGAAGAGCATCTGCGAATGCTTCTTAATGAGTATAAATCAACGCTGACCTATCTCTATAAACACGGCCGAACAACAGAGCTGGCACTGATGATTACATCCAGTTCTCTCAACCAGCTCATGATTCGCTCTTACTATTTGAGCATGTTTAATAACCATGTTCAGGAACAAGTGGATGAAATTGAAGAGACTCAGCAACAGCTTCTCCTGTCCCGGGCAGACCTGGAGACGTCCCGTGAACGAAACCAGGCGGTATTGGCTGAAATACGATCGGAAACCAATACCCTTGAAGAACAACAGAGACAGCAGGGGATTCTTGTGGAAAGACTTCAAAGTGATATTGAAAGTATGGAAGAGCAGAGGACTCGACAACAACAGCAGAGAGAGAGCCTGGAATCCACTCTTGAAAATCTGATCCGTGAAGAAGAAAGGCTACGTCGGGCCGAATCCGCGCCAGCAGGAGAGGTAGCCGTTCGAAGAGAGCTGAATCTTTCTGAGACTGAGATCTCTGCATTTGGAACCCGGTTCAGGGAACAACGGGGGCAGCTTCCATGGCCTGTTGAAAATGGGACGATCACTCAGCGATTTGGTTTCAGAGTACACCCCGTACACAATACCCGAGTACCCAATCTTGGAGTAGATATATCAGCGGTTCCACGATCTACAGTCCGTGTGGTTAGTGAAGGATACGTATCCGGGGTACAGCCATTGCAAGGATATGGCGAAATTGTGTTTGTAAACCATGGCAGTTTCATCACCGGCTATGGAAATTTGAGCGAGATATATGTTCGAAGAAATCAGGTTCTTCAACAAGGAGATGTAATCGGACTGTCCGGCGATCAAGACTCCGTGATGGGATCGATCCTTTTCTTTTTAGTGAGGGATGGAAGTCAGAATGCTGATCCAGAACGTTGGCTTCAACGAGCAAATCCCTGATCGTGAACTTTAATCGTGTACTCTAACGTTCAATTAAAGTCGCACTGATCACTTCATCCTGTCTGGTGCGTATGCTCGTCATAATATCATCACTCGGTTTTGTATCGATCTGAATAGTACAACAAGCTGTTTTTTTCCCTTCAAAGATCACATTTGTCAGCTCTTGCGCATTGATCTTCGCCTGTTTCAATTCACTCATTACATTGGCAATAACCCCCGGTTTGTCGAAGTGGCGGACCACCAGTTGCCAGGGGGCCTCCGTCTGTTCGCATCGGTTCAGCCAATTCCGAACATGTCCTTGCTGTACATACCCTCTTACAATATCAACGGCATCTTCAGCCACGGCAAGCTGAGCCTGTTCTGTGCTTGCACCGATATGATGAGAAATGTAAACATTATCCAGTTCCTGAAACCGGCTTGTGAATGTTCCCTGTTTGCCTTCCGGCTCATCACTGAAAACATCCAGCCCGGCCCGTATTCTACCGCTTTTAAGTTCTTCATAAAGTGCCTCTTCATCCACAATCCCATCTCTGGATGTATTGATAAAAAGCGCCCCATCTTTCATTGCAGCTAATATCTCCCTGGATATAATCCCTTTTGTATCCGCATTCAGCGCCAGGTGAACAGTGAGGATATCACACTGTTTTGCGACATCCAATACACTTTCTGCATACTCTATGTCCATCTCCTCCGCTATGTCCGGAGTCAGGGATCGGGACCACGCAACGATCTCAAGTCCAAATGCTTTTCCTCTTTTAATCACTTCCTGTCCAATCTGACCCGCTCCTACAACTCCTAATGTTTTTCCGTAGAGTCCGTCCGCTTTGCTATAAACCGCTTTGTTCCAGGATCCTTTTCTGAAATCAGATACGTTATCGGCCAGAAAACGATCAAGCGACAATATCAGCCCGATGGTCAGTTCAGCCACTGCAATGGCATTCTTGCCCGGACAATTTGCAACATAGATCCCCAGGCTGCTGGCAGATTTAATATCAATATTATTAACCCCCGCACCGGCCCGGATGATCAAACTCAAATTAGGGCTGTTTTTGATACACGATTCGCTCACAACCGTGGATCGTACAATCAATATCTGCGAATCCGGCAACCCTTTGTCTAATTCGGATTGGGTTAATTGCGCCTCTGAATGTACTTTTAAACCCAGATTTTTAAGTTGTTGAATGGCTTGTTCAGGTAGTTTATCTGCAATTGTAACGATCATGATAGTCTCCGTTTTTATCTCTTTTTTTCTCTTTTTTTCTCTTTTTGAAAGGTAAAGAAAGTGGGAATAATCCCGAAATAGAATCGTATGAAATGATCAAATCGAAATATCGTGATCGAATTTGACAGTTCAGCGATAAATTGAAATTTGACAGAGAGTATTGTGGCTAAGATTTGTTTATCTGAGAGTATCTATACGTTGAAATTTGTGTCAGGGCGCCGCTCTGCTGTGTATTATCCGTCAGAGTTCATTTCTTCTACGATTTCTTTGCCAGCCGGATTTTTTCTTTTGAGATCAGGCCCATTGCAATCCAGATCGTGGTCGCCACAATGAGTGCGGTTGCTGCGAATGGCAGGCCAAAATAAACCGAAAAAAGGGCTCCGCCCCAGGTGGGGCCAATCATGCGGCCCAATCCGGATAATCCTTGTGAAGCTCCCATTACCGCCCCCATATTCTCCTCATCTGCTTCCTTCGAAATCAAACTGGTGATCGTCGGTGTATTTAAACTTTTGCCGAGCGCCATCAACCCGAGAAAAAGAGCCAGTGTTAATGTACTTTGAGCCAGCGGGATGAGCCCGAGTCCGATAACCATCAAAATATTTCCCACCATAAAGAGCTTCTCTTCTGCGAAGATATTCGTTAACGGTTTGATCAGGAATCCCTGGACTATGACGGCGATGATTCCGATGTAGAAAAATTGAATTCCAACCTCTTCGGCTGTCATCCCCAATTCCGCCTCTGCAAAAAGTGGGAAAGCACTGTATAAACTGGACTCGCCAAATGAAAGAAGGAAAAAACCAATAATCAGTGGTATCAGATAGCCCCTTACCGATTTACCCTTCTGTTCGGATAACAATCTCCAGAATTTAAGAGTGAAAACGCTCGGTCGACGGTACACCGCCTCTCGTTTTTTTGTTGTATCGACCGTCTCAGGCAGCTTCAAAAGGACCATCAGAAAACTGCAGAAGGATAAAAATGCGGCAAAAAAACCGGGCAATGCAAATCGGTTATCGCTCATCCATCCGGCAAATTGAACCAAACCTCTGTTTGCAACAAATTCATGAAATGCCGGATGGATTAATGCAGTAGCCAGCGCCGGACCAATCACAAAACCGATTCCAAATGCAGCGCCAATCAGCCCCATCCCTCTTACCCTGTTTTCAGAATCTGTTACATCCGCAATGTAAGCCTGAGCCGTCGATATATTCCCGCCCATCGTGCCGGCGACGATTCGGGAGAAGAAGAGCAGGCTTAACGACTCTGCCAATCCAAAAAGGATGTAGGCAATCACCGCGCCGAACGTACTCAGCAGCATAATGGGACGTCTGCCTATACGGTCTGACCAGCTTCCCCATATCGGAGAAAAAATGAGCTGCATAAAGGAGTAGACACTGTACAACAGGCCGATCATGACCGCAGAAGCCGCAAATTCCTGAGCATAAAAAGGCAGCAGCGGTAATACGATCCCAAAACCCAAAAGATCGATCATCACTACCAAAAAGACAGTCGCAAGTGCAGATTTATTCATCCTAACTATTCACAAATTTTATGCTTTCCACTTATAACAGAGGAGATCGCTAAGATAACTCCTTGATATAAACATTCCATGAAGTAAATGAATCCTGAAAAAATAGTTGATGGATCAACTTTTAATCATTAATCTCAAATCATTGTCATCCTGAATTTATTTCAGGATCTCAGGGCGACGGATTGGTGGTGTTTTTTCTAAAAACACCTCGACACGTCACATTGAGCAACGTAGGAGCCGCTCCTCTTTTATCCCACGAAGCGAAGCGGAGTGAATGCGACGGAGTGTATCGCTCATTTTTTGAACGCGTAGCGAAATGTCTTTGCATTGGCAATGAGTTCTCGACTGCGTCCCGACGAAAAGATGTCGGGATTGCGCTCGAACTGACGAGTGAGGTATAAACATGTGACATAATTGGAAATTCCTATGAATAAAATATGTAACGGCTCTGTACTTTTGGTACTCATCTCATGGATGGTACTTTCACTGATAATCGTAAGTTGTTCCCGAACTTCAACGATTGAGACGGCATCCGGTGACAGAATTGCAATCATAGGCAGTGGCCTTGCCGACAGAATGCAGCATGATGGCTGGCTCGAAAGTTACCTGCATGCTGCTAATCCGGACCATGAATTGGTCATCAGAAATCTGGCCTTTACCGGCGATCAGATCCATCACCGGCCTCGCGCGCATCCCGAATTTGGTGATTCCGATCATCATCTCAACAATGTGAATGCCAATATCATCTTTGCTTTTTTCGGTTATAATGAATCGTTTGATGATCGTCCCGAAGAGTTTAAAGCTCATCTTCGCGTTTGGATTGAGCATACGCAAAATCAACAGTACGACGGCGTGTCCACGCCAAAAATAGTTCTCTTTTCACCCATTTCTCATGAAGATCTGAACGATCCGAATCTGCCGGCCGGAGAAGAAAATAATCGTCGTCTGAAAGCATACACGGATGCCATGGAGGAAGTGGCCGTCGATATGAACGTTCCCTTTGTGGATCTTTTCAGTGAATCCGCCCGCCTCTATTCTCGCTCAAAAGAACCGCTTACAATCAACGGAGTCCACCTGAATGAATATGGAAACAAACTTATCGCGGAATACATTATTTATGAACTGTATGGCAAGGATCCAAGGCATCTGGCCGATCAGGCAGCGGGTGTCAGAGAGGCGGTACTGGATAAAAACTGGCACTGGTTTAATCGATATCGTGCAACAAGCGGTAACGATGTCTGGGGAAGCCGGGCCGAACTTCACGGCAATCGGGAAACTCTGCAGCATGAACTGCTGATGCTTGATGTAATGACCTCAAACAGGGACCGGGTCATTTGGAGGCAGCTCCAGGGAGAGGATGCTCAACCCGATGACAGTAACGTTCCCCCCGCACAAGAAGTGATCACTAACTTTACCGGCAATCCGGTCTACCTGGGCGGTGAAGAAGCTATGGAAAAAATGACGCTCGAAGAAGGGCTCGAGGTGAATCTTTTTGCTTCAGAAGAGATGTTTCCGGAGCTGATCAATCCGGTTCAGATGCAGGTCGATTCAAAAGGGCGTATCTGGGTGGCTGCCTGGTCAACATATCCCAAATGGGAGCCGATGGGAGAGATGAGCGACCGGCTCATGATCCTGGAAGATACTGACAACGATGGCGTTGCTGATAAATCAACTACCTTTGCACAAATTCATAACCCAACCGGGTTTGAGTTTTGGAATGGCGGGGTGATCGTTGTCTCCGCGCCGGATATTCTCTTTTTAAAAGATACGACCGGCGATGACAAGGCCGACGTGCAGATCCGCCTGATGGGTGCGATCGACTCCGCAGATACGCATCATACCGCCAATAATGTAATTTATGGCCCTGACGGATGGATCTACTATCAACGGGGTGTTTTCCACCTCAACAATGTCGAAACCCCCTGGCGGAAAAATATTGAGTCCAATATCTCAGGCCTTTATCGGTTTAATCCGAGGACCTTTGAATTCGAATTTGTTGTTGAAAACATCTACAATCCACACGGAATCAGTTTTGACAAGTGGGGCAATCTATTTATCACCGACGGTACGATGGGCACGGCTCATCAGGTCTATCTGGACGGAAATCGGTTTGAGAAACGCCCGCTCCTGGATCATACCGTGCGTCCGGTGCCCGGCAATCAGGTACTTTCCAGCAGTCATTTTCCTGAAAAGTACCGGGATAACTTTTTGATCTTTAACGTGATTGGTTTTTTGGGCATCAAAAGATACGATCTGGAAATTGATGATGGCAGCGTCTGGGGAACCGAAGCGGGTGATCTGATCTACTCGGATGATCCGAATTTTCGTCCGACCGATGGTGAAATTGGCAATGATGGAGCACTCTATGTCAGTGACTGGCACAACGCTATTATCGGTCACATGCAGCACAATCTTCGTGATCCGATGCGCGACAACAAACATGGCAGGATATACAGGATCACCGCAAAAGATCGGCCCCTTATGGATCCGGTTTCCATTCACGGTGAATCCATCGATCACCTACTCGAACTCTTGAAACATCCCGATAATGGTATTCGTCACAGGGCCCGGGTTGAACTGAGTGGCAGAGATACCGATGATGTGATGGATCGGCTTGAGGTTTGGCTGGAACAATTTGATCCTAACCTGCCGGAGCACGCTCATCCTCTGCTGGAGGGGTTATGGCTGCACCAACAGCACAATGTAGTGAATGACGGATTGCTTGAGCAGCTATTGCAATCACCCGAACCCAATGCACGCATTGCTGCAGAGAAAGTACGATGGTTTTGGAAGGAGAGAGATCCGCAATTGGTTGCAGATCACCTCAAGCATGTCACAGAAACACCCGCTGAGGACTCTTTTGAACGCGCCGGACTGGAGCTCGATCTTTCAGACGATACGGTTGCTATCCTTTCCATCAGGGCTGTCATTGAGCAGATGCGTTTTGATGTGGTTAAGTTTACAGTGCGTACTGATCAGCAAGTCAGATTAAATGTCGAAAATCCTGATTTTATGCCACACAATCTGATCATCACGGAACCGGATAAAGCGGATGAGGTCTATCAAATGGCCATCGATCTGGGCGGGGATGGATTTGAATTACATTTTGTGCCCGAAAGCCCGGATGTGCTTCATGCGACCCAATTGTTACGACACAATGAAGAGCAGCTGTTATTGTTTGATGCACCGACGGAACCCGGTACCTATCCGTTTCTCTGTTCATTTCCAGGCCATGGAGAGTTAATGCGAGGCGTAATGGAGGTTGTTGAATGATTTTCTTTATGTGGTTACTATAGAATTCTAAACAGGCAATCAGGCTTCAGCTATCAGCTTGCTCTACGTAGCCTCGGCGAAGTAGACGGCGTAGTTGAGCTATCAGAGATTACAAATAATTCAGACTCGTTAACGATGATCATAAAACTAATTCTGCTATTATCACTCAGTACAACCATTGGATGCCAATGTGAAACGGAACCGTCCGGCGACGCGTCAAACAGCTCCAAACATATCGTATTTGTAACCGGTGATGAAGAGTATCGATCCGAAGAAAGCATGCCGATGCTTGCGCGTATTTTAAAAAATAGATATGGATTTGATGTAACAGTTGTATATGCAATTAGTGATGAGTTTATTGATCCAAACCGTCTGGATAATATCCCCGGGCTTGAGGTTTTAGCTGAAGCAGATATGATGGTCATGTTTACGCGGTTTCGTAAGTTGCCGGATCATCAGCTACAACACATTCTTGATTTTGCAGAATCTGGAAAACCGATGGCCGGTTTTCGCACAGCAACCCATACTTTTCAGTATGGTGAAGATCACCTCAACCACCACCTCGATTTTGACTGGCCGCAGGAAGTTTTTGGCTTACCCTGGATTAGCCATCATGGAGGAGAAAACTCTACGGATGTAACGATCTACGAAGAAAATTCCAGCCATCCAATTCTACGAGGTATCAATCCATTTCATGCCCGAAGTTGGCTCTATCACGCCACCACTCTTCACGAACGATCTGAACCACTTCTGACGGGTCGTGCCGTTGAAGGTGCTGAACCAGGAGGAGAACATTTTGGCGATCCTCAAACAGTAGCCTGGTTGCATAACTACCAAGGCAACAATGGAACTTCCAGGGTCTTTTTTACGACATTGGGACACCCCGAAGATTTCTATAACCAAAATATGCGTCGACTATCCATTCAGGGAATCTTCTGGGCGATGGGACTAGAAGATCAAATACCGGAATCCGGATTGGATGCTGATATCATCGGAGAGTATGATCCTAATCCGGCCGGGTTTGGAGAGCAATTTAAGCCTGATTTACGTCCGGAATCTATACAGATTGATATAGAAGAGTAGATAAAAGCTGTAGTGGTAACCTCTCCGATGCATAGTTCCGGTTGATTGTGAACCAAATAGATAAGCAACAGCAAGATCTTTCTGCTTCTCAAGGTAATCGGCCAGTTTTTCTTTAATTGAACTCATGTAACCAATGTCATAAATAATTGGGGAAAACTCGTGCCCATCGACATCTATAAGGTTGTAAGGTTTTAAAGTTTAATGGTTCATACATCAAGAGTAATACAGAAATCATTTACATCAATAAAATTTGATATATTCAGTGAGATAATGCCAACAATATTGAGAATTGATGGTTATCGCTTATTTTTCTTTAGCAATGAGGGTAATGAACCGATTCATATACACGTTGAAAGTGGAGATGGTTACTGCAAATATTGGGTTAATCCGACAATTCTTGCGATCTCAAGCGGATACAACTCTTCAGAACTAAATAGAATCAAAAAGTTAGTTGAAGAACATTCAACAAAAATCGAAAATTCCTGGAATGAATACTTCAATCAAACATAAACCAGCCAAAGCAACGAATCTGTGGTTTTCGGATCATAAACTATTTGTTCTTCTCAATGATGGCAGGGAAATTGGTGTGCCTTTGGATTGGTTTCCAAATTTACAAAATGCATCTGCTGAGGATCTGCATCAATGGCGGTTTATCGGAGATGGTATTGGAATTCACTGGGAAACTCTGAATGAAGATATTTCTATTGAAGGGTTGTTGAATTAATGAGTTAACATTTATGGTGATAGAAATTGGACCCACTGCCAAATAAATTTATGGGAAAGTTGGGGGCAATGCAGGTGCAGCATAGCCCTCCCTGAACCCTGCGTTACCGATGTTTCGGGACTGACGCTACGCTCCAGGCAGAACCCTGAAATAAATTCAGGATGACGCATTGGTGAGCACGTCTCACTTTTCACTTCAGGGAATAAAAGAGTATCGATCAGAGCACAGCACCAATCCCTCACGGATTGGCAGCATCTCACTTCTCTACTTTTCACTTCTGCCTTCTGCCTTCTCACTTTATAACATCTAACGATTCCTTCACTGCATGAATCGTTTTATCCAACATATTATACGTCAATGAAGTCGCCAAAAACCAACTTTCAAATGGAGAGGGAGGCAGGTAAATTCCACGTTTCAGCATTTCATGGAAGAATTGTTTAAAAAATTCCTGATCTGTTTTTGAGGCGGTTTTAAATCCTGAAACCTTCTCTTTTGTGAAAAAGACACTGATCATGGATCCCACCCGATTGATCTGAAACGGAACACCTTTTTCACCCAACACCTCACGTAAACCTTTCTCCAGGTAATCCGTTTTCTCTTCCAGTTCCACATATAGCTCCAGATGTTTTTCAAGTGTGCTCAATTGGGCAAACCCCGCACTCATCGCAAGCGGGTTCCCGGATAGGGTTCCGGCCTGATAAACAGGGCCTACCGGTGAGATCACATCCATGATCTCTTTTTTACCCCCAAAAGCCCCGACCGGAAGGCCGCCGCCAATGATCTTCCCAAATGTCACCAGATCAGCCCACACATCATACCTCTCCTGTGCGCCGCCCCGGGCCAACCGAAAACCGGTCATCACTTCATCAAAAATCAGTACCGCTTGATGTTCGTCACACAGTTTTCTCAACCCTTCCAGAAACCCCGGTTCCGGAGGAATACACCCCATATTCCCTGCCACCGGTTCTACAATGATTGCGGCAACCTTATCTTTATTTTTTTTCAGCAGTTTTTCAACACTCTCAAGATCGTTGTAGTCAGCATTCAGTGTATCCTTGGCGGTTCCCTTTGTTACACCGGGGCTGCTCGGTTTGCCCAGCGTTAATGCACCGCTGCCGGCCCGGATCAGGAATGAGTCGGCATGACCATGATAGTTCCCTTCAAACTTGATAATTTTATCTCTTCCGGTGTACCCTCTGGCAACCCGAATGGCGCTCATACACGCCTCGGTTCCGGAGTTCACCATGCGCACTCTGTCCACATTCGGCACCATCTTTTGAACCAGCTCGGCCATATCGATTTCGATCTCTGTAGGAGCCCCAAAAGATGTGGAGTTAAACGATGCATCCTGAACCGCTTTGATCACAGCCGGATAAGCATGACCCAATATCATAGGCCCCCAGGAGCCTACATAGTCGATATAGACATTGCCATCCTCGTCTGTAATTAATGATCCTTTTGCACTCTTAAAAAATACGGGGACACCGCCTACAGATTTAAATGCCCTCGCCGGCGAGTTTACGCCACCCGGTATAAATTTCTGTGCCCGATCAAATAAAAATTCACTTTTTAATAGCATGTAATCATTGCCTAAACTCCTAAATCACAGATCATGAGATCGATTCTCAATTTCCATGATTTATATCAAAAATTAATCGCTCATATTTTGAAGAGCAGCAATACGATCTTCAAGAGGCGGGTGTGTCATGAACAGAGCTTTAAAGCCACTTCGTTTGCCACCCGTAATTCCAAAAGCCCGCATCGATTCCGGAAGCTGATTGGGTACCTGTGACTCCGCTTTAAGCCGCTGAAGGGCATTGATCATCCCCAAACGGCTCCCCAATCTGGCTCCGTCCCTGTCGGCAACAAACTCTCTTCTTCTAGAGAACCAAAAAACGATCGTGGATGCTAAAATTGCCAAGACGATTTCAGCTGCAATGGTCGTGATAAAATATCCAATCCCAAGACCCTGCTCATTCTTGAGAACAACACGGTCCACAACAAACCCAACCACTCTGGCCAGGAACATCACAAACGTGTTCACAACACCCTGGATCAGTGCCAGTGTAATCATATCCCCATTGGCTACGTGACCCACTTCATGACCCAAAACCGCCTCTATCTCATCTTTATTGAACCGCTGCATCATGCCGCTGCTCACCGCAACCAACGCCTTGTTCCGATTGGCGCCTGTTGCAAATGCATTGGCTTGCTGCGCTTCAAAAATACCAATTTCCGGCATGCCGATACCGGCTTCCTTGGATTGGCGCTCAATCGTTCTGAACAGCCACTCTTCTGATGAATTTCGTGGTTTGTCGATGATTTGCACCTTCATCGACCACTTGGCGATCTTCTTGGATAGAAGGAGTGAAATTACAGACCCCGCCATTCCAAATACAAAACAGAAGATCAGGAGAGCCTGCAGATTCAGGTTCGTCCCGGATTCATCCAGAAAGGATCCGACGCCCAGAAGGTTTAATGTAATACTTGCCACCACAATGATGGCCAAGTTTGTACCTAAAAATAGAAGTACTCTTTTCATTTTTCTCTATGTTACTTAGTTATTTTGAGTTCAGAATAAAAATTGAATAAAATCGTCAGGTTGAGCGCAGTTCCGACTGCTTTTAGTCGGGACGCTCCTCTTTTATCCCATGTATCGAAGCGGAATGAAGTCGAAACCATCTCACATGAATTATTAACACTAAATTTATTCATACCATTTAGATCTAAATGGCTGAAGATTAATTTATCAAAGTCTATTTAACAGATTACTACAATTGTGCCACATCTTTAGCGAAACAAATTACTACAATCATGCCACATCTTTAACGAAATATATTACAACAATCGTGCCGCATCTTTCGCAAAATAGGTGGCAATCAAGTCTGTCCCTGCTCTTTTGAACGATATTAATGTTTCCATCATTGCCTCTTCCTCATTGAGCCAGCCCATTTTTGCAGCTGCTTTGATCATTGCATACTCTCCTGAAACATTATAGACGGAGACCGGCAAGTTCACCGACTCTTTAACAGCTCGTACCACATCCAGATAGGGCAGGCCCGGTTTTACCATGATGATATCCGCGCCCTCTTTTTCATCTAAAATAGCCTCTCTCACAGCTTCATTCACGTTTGCGGGGTCCATTTGATAGGTTTTTTTATCCCCAAATCCGGGTGCCGAATCCAATGCATCTCTGAAAGGGCCGTAGAAAGAAGAGGCATATTTAGCACTATAAGCCATAATCCCTGTATCATAGAAACCGTTTTCTTCAAGAGCCTCACGCATCAACAAAATTCTGCCATCCATCATATCTGAGGGAGCTACAAAATCGGCGCCGGCTTCTGCATGACTCACCGCCATTTTGGCAAGTAGTTCCGCACTTTCGTCATTTACAATCTTGTCATTTTGAACAATGCCATCATGGCCATAAATGCTGTAAGGATCCAGAGCAACGTCCGTCATCACAACCATCTCAGGGAACTCTTTTTTAATCGCTTTGACCGTTTTTTGCATCAACCCCTCAGGGTTCAGTGCTTCCGTACCCTCATTATCTTTTTTATCATCCGGTACTTTTGCAAACAGTAAAACCGACGGGATACCCAGGGATTGAATCTCTTCTACCTCTCTCATCAGTAGATCGATGGAAAATCGATGATAGCCCGGCATCGACGCAATCTCACTTTTTACATTTTTACCTTCTACGACAAACAGCGGAGCTATAAAATCAGCGGCTCCAACGTTGTGCTCCGACACCATTCTTCTGATATTTTCACTCTTGCGAAGTCGGCGTCCCCGGGCATATGGAAAATCTGATCTGCTCATAATTTTAACTTAATAAGTTCGTGTCATCGATCGGGGAATAACGATCGTAAAATCTGCTGCAGCTAATTCCTCCAAATCCACATCATTGGGATCATCAGCCAAAATAGTATTGATACTTATGATTTCATACCCGCTTACTTGATCTTCAATGAACCAGATAATTCCCTCCCAATTGTTCGAATGGTAAGAGCCGTTCAAATGGAACAGTTGGTCATCAAGTCCCATATTCAGTAGAATAAAATGCGCCATTGTAGCGTCTTTTACTGCTTGTGCATAGATGAGATTATCGCCCCCGTGTCCACCCGCCGCCTCTGCTATGCTAACATAACTTGGAATCGTGATATCGATATCGATTGGCAGTGGAGCCATCCACTGTTTAGCTTCGTTGCTTAAAGAGTCCAGAGCTTCCAGTCCATCTCTAAAAACAGACGATGCATAACGTCTTGGGATATTTGTAGCAATCAGCTGAGCATTATTCTCTTTCGCCAGCTCCAAAATGGGTTTATAATCCGTGTCGTAGTTATTCCATAACCGTGCTTCACTCTCAAAGCTGCTCTGACTTATTTGATTACTGAAATATTCATCAATAAGTATCTGCTGATCCGCTTCAAACATCTCCATTCCAATATGAGTTTGCCGTGATGGATCCTCAATCAGTTCTTTAGCTATTTCAAATTGAAGCCAATGTGCTATCGGGTCGTTATGAAGCTCACCAAAAAATATGAGATCGTGACTCTTTATTTCTTTCAGTAATTCTGAATATAAAACAGTGTCACCTTGCCCTGTATAAATTATATAAGCAGGTTTCTCAGCATTTAAGTTTAGCACTGTTATAAAAAATGCAGTAATTGAAATTGCAAGAAGTTTAATCATTGTGTTTTAATCCAATTCCTGTAAATACATATTTCGAATCGCTTCAAATTCATCACCCGGAGTCCAGCTCATCATTTCATCACTGTTGATTATATCAAACGAAGCACGAAATATGAGCCTTACGTCACTCTCCATTCCAGCCATATCCCAGTACTCATTGATTTCATCTGATACAGAGTGATAATTTGCCGATCGAACACTATCGACCACAGCTGCATAATCGTCAGGTTTGTCTATATAATCGTTTCCGCCATTGAGGTAAATGGCCGGAATACCAATCCTTGCAAAAGAGAAGTGATCTGACCGATAAAAAATCCCCTGTTCCGGCCGCAGATCTCGAACAGCAACCCGATCGGCTTGTTCAATATGCTGTTTGAATATATCCGTGAGACTGTTCCGTCCATATCCGATGAGGACCATGTCGTTTGTCTCCCCAAAAATCTGCATACTGTCCAGGTTTATATTGGCTGACACCTTCCCGGGATCAACGGTTGGATTTCTTGACCAATAAAGTGATCCCAGCAATCCCATCTCTTCTGCCCCGACGAACATAAATTTCACACTGCGTCGCAATTCACCTTCAACCATTTTTAACGCCTTTGCTGTCTCCAATACAGCACTTACACCACTTGCATTATCTTGTGCACCATTATTTATGGAATCCCCATTTACGGGTGAGGTAACCCCCAGATGGTCATGATGAGCTGAAAAAATCACATATTCATCTCGTAAAGAACGATCGGATCCCTCAATTTTGCCAATCACATTCTTTGATGACAGATTACCGTATTCAGCATTTAAATTAACGTCAACGGTAACGCCATCTAATAGGATAGGCGTAAAATCTCTCGAATCAGCGGCTTCCAGCGTTTCACTTAATTCTAATCCGGCTTGTTCCAAAAGAGTGGAACTGCTCTGTTCGGTTAACCAGCTGTTAAATTCAGGTTTATTTCCATCGGTAGATTCTCCGCTTTTAAGAGAAAATCTCTCCCTGCCCCAGCTGTTGGCAACGACTGACCATTCATACCCTGCAGTTGGAGTTGTATGAATAATAATTGCACCCAATGCACCCATCTCTTCTGCTTTTTCAAACTTATAGCTCCATCGGCCATAGTAGAGTCGTGCATTCCCCTCAAATATTTCAGGGTCATGAGAGGGATCACTATTTTTGAATACGACTATTTTACCGGTAACATCAACTCCTTTGTAATCATCCCAATCATATTCAGGGGCTTGAATTCCAAAACCGACATATACGACCTCTGCATCCCGAATACGTACTTCCTCAGCTTCATTACTTGGCCAAGCCATAAATTCAGTGAAATAATCCAATTCTTCGACCACTGTCCCATTCTTCTTAATGCTGATTAAAGCTGTGGACCTGTCAACACGCTGACTCAAAAGCGGAACTTCCTGGATATACGATCCGTCCGGCATTCCGGGCTCTACACCGATCTCTTCCAATTGACCAATCAGGTAATCGACTGTTAAATCTTCTCCGTGAGTGGCTGGGGCTCTTCCTTCAAATTCATCGGATGAGAGTGTTTCAATATGATTTAATAGTGAGGTCTCTGTTATTGATTGCTCTGCTTCTTCCATATCTACAGCTGGCTGACAAGCAGCAAACCATATAAACGCACAAAAAATTGATAATTTTTTCATTGAATCATTATTAGTTAAAATCGGAATCTAAAATTACCGTTTCAGTCTATCAGGTACAAATTGAATAGTATTAAACCCGAACCGGCAAGACTCATTTCAACATTAATATATTTCACTAACCCACTCTTTTTTCGTATGATTTATATATGTCAAAGATCAATGATTTCTACCAAAACAAGACTCTCTTAATTACCGGTGCTGCCAGTGGAATAGGGAAACGATTCGCGGAGCGTATTTCACGTTATTCGGGTGTTACACTCTTGTTATGGGATCGAAATCCGGATCAATTGAAAATCATAAAACAACAGCTTGAGTCGAACTGTGAAGTTTTTGTTTGTGATATTGATATTTCAGATCCAAATCGAATATCATTAGAAGCTGATCGATTAATTAAACAGAATTTTCTGCCGGATGTAATCATAAATTGTGCCGGTATTGTGGTGGGAAAACTTTTCCACGAGCACTCTTCATTAGAGATTGAAAAAACCATGCAGATCAATACGACCGGTAGTATGTGGGTAACGCATGCTTTTTTAAGTGATATGATCAAAAGAGGCAGTGGCAGCATTGTGAACTTAGGGTCCGCATCCGGTTATATCGGAAATCCGCGTATGAGTGTGTATGCAGCCAGTAAATGGGCAATTTTAGGATGGAGTGAATCACTTCGTATTGAGATGAAGCAGTTAAAAACAGGAATACAGGTCACCACTGTTATTCCAAGTTATATAAATACCGGTATGTTTGAAGGGGTAAAACCGCCACTGTTGACACCCATTTTGGAAACGGATACTATAGTAGAACGGATGGCCACCGGGATTGCAAAAGGATCAGAGCAAATTAAAGCTCCTTTGATTGTGCATTTCATCCCCTTATTAAAAGCAATTTTACCCTCTTCTTTATTTGATTGGCTGGCCGGAAATGTGTTTGGTGTATACAATTCAATGACATCTTTTAAAGGAAGGAGCAAAGAGTAAATATGACCCTCTCTCAACAAATTGCAAATCAAAAGTCTTCCTTTTTTAAAGGAATAAATCGTCCTTTATCCACTCGGATGAAACATCTTTCAACTTTGAGAGAGTTAGTTCAGGATAATGAGTCCCTTTTTTATGAAGCGCTTCAAAAAGATCTTGGGAAACCTGAATTTGAAGTCTACACCACTGAAATTATCACCGTCTTAAATGAAATTGATGTTCATCTAAAAAATGTCAAACAGTGGGCCAAAGTACGGGCGACCGGTAATTCTTATTTTACTTTTCCATCTAAAAGTAAAATATATAGTCAGCCTCTTGGTGTGGTTTTGATCATTGGTGCCTGGAATTACCCCATTCACCTAACATTAATGCCATTGATCGGGGCAATTTCAGCCGGCAATACAATCGCGCTTAAACCCTCCGAATTAGCTCCGAATACATCTTCTCTTTTGGCAAAACTATTTCGGTATTATTTTGAGCCTGATTTCATCTCTGTGCATGAGGGGGGTGCGGATACCTCTACCAAATTGCTCAAAGAGCCCTTTGATAAAATATTTTTTACCGGCAGCACTCATGTTGGTAAAATTGTGATGAAAGCAGCCGCAGAGCATTTAACGCCTGTCACGCTTGAACTGGGCGGGAAGAGTCCTGCAATCATACATAAAGATGCAGATATTACGGTATCTTCCAATCGAATATGGTGGGGGAAAACATTAAATGCCGGGCAAACCTGTGTAGCGCCGGATTTTGTTGCCATTCATGAATCAAAAAAGGCAGAGTTTATTGAAGAGTCTAAAAAAACACTTCTTAATTTTTTTAATAACGATTATATCATAGGAAGTAATTACACTCAAATAGTAAATACATCTCATTATGAACGACTCACTCATCTTTTACAGACAGGAAAGATAATAGCAGGAGGGAATACCGACCCCGACACCCGATTTATTGAACCCACTTTGATGGAAGCTGAATGGGATGATTTTATCATGCAAGAGGAAATTTTCGGCCCACTTTTACCATTGATCACATTTAGTAAACCGGAAGAAGTGATGCAAAAACTACAAGATATGCCATCCCCATTAGCTCTCTATCTGTTTACGGAGGATGAGCAATTTCAGAAGGATATTATCACTCATGTCCCTTTTGGCGGGGGATGCGTCAACGAAACAGTCAGTTATCTTGCAAATCATCATCTGCCATTTGGCGGGGTAGGAAAGAGCGGGATGGGTTCATATCACGGAAAATATAGTTTTGATACGTTTAGCAGAGAACAATCTATACTCTATAAAAGTTATTGGCCCGACCCTGATCTGCGCTATCCGCCTTATGACGATAAAATTATCACCTGGTTTAAACGACTTTTTTCTTAACAAATAGAAATTTCGTTATGACTCCATTCACGTTTAAGGCATTAGTTGCAGAAGAGATTAAGGGTGAGTTTACACAATCCATTCAAACAGTATCATCCTCCCAACTGCCGGATCATGATGTGTTGATTCAAGTTCATTATTCCTCTTTAAATTACAAGGATATGTTATCTGCAACCGGACAACCCGGAATCACAGATCAATATCCATTGACACCCGGCATCGATGCATCAGGCATTGTTTTTAAAAGCAGTGATAAGCGCTTTAAAGAGGGAGATAAGGTCATTGTGACCAGCTATGATTTAGGAATGAATACTCCAGGAGGTTTTGGAAACTTCATTTCTGTCCCGGGAGATTGGATTGTACCTCTTCCTGAACATTTAAGCTTAAGAGAAAGCATGATGATTGGAACGTCCGGACTCACAGCGGCTATGGGGGTTCACAAGATCTTGAATCAGGGCATTCAACCGTCAGATGGAGAAGTGGTCGTAACCGGTTCTACCGGAGCTGTCGGTAGTTTTGCCATTGCCCTGTTGTCTAAACTCGGTTTCAAAGTAACGGCCATTACCGGAAAAACAGATGAAAGCACATTTCTTCATTCCATTGGTGCTGATAAAATTGTTAGTCGTTTTGATCTCGACTTACAAAAAGCCCGGCCACTCCTTTCTTCAAAATGGATTGCCGGCGTGGATTGTGTCGGAGGAGATTTATTGGACTATATTCTGCGTCAAACTGCCCATAATGGCATGATCACTTGCTGCGGCAATGTAGCAGGAGACAGATTAAATACCAGTATCTATCCTTTCATATTGAGGGGGGTAAGCTTGCATGGAATAGATAGCGGAATTGCCAGAATGGCGGACCGATTGTCAGTTTGGAATAAACTGTCCGGAGAGTGGCAATTCAACAAAGAACAGATTTGTAAATTTATAACTCTTTTGGAATTGCCTGATGAAATCAGAAAAATGCAGAATGCTCAACAAATTGGAAAAGTTGTTATTCAACTACCAGTTTCATAGCACTTTTACCCATTTTTCTACGCAGATACATTTCTGTTTTCTGCAGAGCATTGGCCAAATCTACTTTCCGAACCGGTTTTAATAAGTATTCAATATAACCCACTTTTTCCGCTTTCAATCTTTCGCTGTCATCAGCACTTCCTGAGATAAAAATGGTTTGAAAATCAGAATGCATTCTTGCGGTTTTGACGGTTTCGATTCCATTCATAACCCCGTCGAGGCGCACGTCTGTGAGTACAATTTCAGGTTTTAATATTTTAATCTTCTCAATCGCATCTTCACCTGATTTTGCATCCCCAAGAACTTCATAACCTAAACTGGTCACAAGCCGATTGATGATCATTGACAATACAAGATTGTCTTCGATAATAAATACTGTCCGTTGTTTAATTTTCAGATCGTTCATAACACCCTCATGCTTAGGTTCTTCAACAAGATATTAATAAATTTTAATTAAACAAACGAATTATTAAAAAATTTTAATATTTAGAATAATTGCTCTCTTACTCTGCTTATCTCATCTTACAATAGATAGTACGTAATGTTTCTTCTTTCGGATGGGCGTCACGATTATATTATTTCATAATTGGAGGCAACCATTCCCAGTGTTCTCTTGTACAGACAGTTAGAGGTATTCAATTGAACAACATAGCCGTTTCACCATGGAACAATGATTTAAAACCCGTAAGCCTTGTTCAAAGATATTATTAAAGGGTGCCGCAAGCGATGGCGTAAGGACCAAAAAGAGCTTTATGAAATGTTCTATGCCTATGGTATGAGCATTACTCTTCGATATGCAAACTCCAGGGAAGAAGCGGTCGACATTTTAAACGATGCATTTATGAAAGTATTTACAAACATTCGAACCTACAATGAGCACCAACCATTCAAACCCTGGCTCCGGAAAATAATCGTAAACACCGCTATTAACCACTATCACAAAATCAGCCGGTTGGACAAATGGGAGTACCTGGAAGAATCAAACGATAAACTTTCGACTGAATCAATGGCACTAAGCGGAATACAGTATGATGAAATCATTGAAATGGTACAACAGCTCTCCCCTTCATACAGAACCGTATTCAATCTGTATGTGATTGAGGGATTTAAACATGAAGAGATCGCTGAAATACTTGGGATTTCAATTGGTACTTCTAAATCCAATCTGTCTAAAGCAAAACGTAATCTGAGATCACTCCTTGAAAAAAATCTAATTTAGAGCCTATTTTATGCAAGACGAAGATAAAAATCCCGACTCAATTGAACGGTTATTTCAAAAGAAGTCCGAAGAATATCAAATTCCCTTTCGGGAAGAGGATTGGAACCGCCTGGAAAAACGCCTGGAACTCCATGATATGCAGATTGCTTATCGGGTTAAGTTCCGGCTCGCTGTTGCCGCACTGATATTGATTATTTCCACCGTAGGATATGTCACGTTCGATCATAATAACAGGCTAAACAAGCTCGCTGAACAGATTCAGGATGTTACACCCCAAGAACCCAATCCGAATGAATCTTCGAATATTTCTCCCCAAGACAGCCCGCAATCACTATCTCAATTTTCAGAAAACAGCACTCAAGACACAGATCAGGTTTTGGAATCACCTCCCAACAGGCTTGAAAAATTAACTCTGGAGGATCGGCCGGAATTTGCAATGCTTCAACAAGACGGCGATTTCCGGGCCCGGGATCCACATCTGTCTCAATTATTAACAAATTTACATCATATCCCGGTTTCACCCGCCAGTTTGCCTCTTGATCTTCCATCTGAATTCATAGAATTGAGATTGATGATCCCAACTTCAATGTTTGAACAATCTGACTTTTTTACCTCTCTGGACGAAGAACAATCCTCCGGCCCATTTGAAGGGGCCCATTACACTGTTTATTCAGAAAATCAAACCCCCAATCTATCACTGGGTTTCGCCTATTCACCAGATTTTAGCCGATCAAATTTTTCTTCTCCGGGGAACAGAACCGGATATCGTTTAGGATTTAAGGGAGAATATCAAATATCTAAGCATTTATTCCTGCAGGCCGGCCTGCTCGTATCCAAAGTTCACTACACGGCTTCAAGTCAACAGTACAATCCACCGGAGTATTGGAATTCCGGCAGCGTACCGGACGAAACCAATGCTATCTGTATGATTTTGGACATTCCGATTGGTTTAAAATACAATCTGCTCAATTTCAATAATTCAAGATTTTTTTCAACAGCAGCACTCTCCTCATACTTCATGCTCAATGAGGAATACAGTTTTAAATATTCAACAGAATATGTGGATCGTCCCGAAAATATAAAAATCAACAATGGCTCCAAACATCTGCTGAATCATCTCAACCTCTCATTCGGATATGAATATGACCTGACCCCAAACATGACGATCCGAACCGAACCATTCATTCACCTACCCATAAGTGGAGTTGGCTGGGGGGATGTTCGGTTTTATTCAATGGGCGGGTTTGTATCCCTCAACTTCCAAATGTAACCCGGCCAAATTAATTCAAATCCCAAACGATTAATCAAAAATATTATGAATAGCTCCCGTTTCACATCCCATCAAACCAAAAAATCATTCGTATCTATTCTCTTTTATTTATGGTTAACACTTTCTGCGTCCATGATCCTCTATTCATGTTCAGATAGCGGTACCGGCACAGACGACAATTCGAACGGATCCGGAAATGGAGGAGGGGGTGGAAGCAATACGATCGGCACGGCTCCAACTTTTGAAAATGTAGGGCAGATATTGGCAGGCAGTTGCGGCGATTGTCACACGTCCCGGCAGGAGAGCGGTGTGCGTGTAAACACCTATGAGAATCTCATGAACAGTGTTGGGGTTCAGTACGGTAGAGAGATTGTTGATCCCGGCAGTGCTGACACAAGTCCGCTGATTGATAAAATAGAACCTGATCCGCAATTTGGAGTCCGGATGCCGGAAGGAGGCTCGCCTCTCACAAATGCCAGAATTGATCAGATTCGTGAATGGATCAACAATGGCGCAGAAAATAATTAAAGTAAAAACGATTGGACAGAGATCCCTTTTAAGAACAACTCTTGACGGTGCGTTGCCGGCAAGCCGGGAAGAAAAGAGTCGAATTGATGTGGGCAATTCGAAATAAATAATTGAAGTGGCAAACTTATTGCTTGCCACTTCAACCCATCATTTAAACTCCATTTCCGAGATCGTCCAGAACATCGGCCAATTTCATCATTTTTGATTGATTCGAGGAATATTCGGCCAGGATTCTAACTTGAGAAGCAAGATCCGTCAGTGCATCTGAATTTGCACCATTCTGAGCCACCTCTAATCCACTTCTGATCATCGAAATATTCTCAAGATCCAGCTCTCTGTTCCGCTCAAGCTGATCCAGATATGCAACGGCCAATGAATATGTGGAAGGCCAGACAAACATCGGCTGTCCCTGTGCATTCAAATAGTCCAATTCTACAGTATTTGATGCATCAATTTCGTTTTGTGTTATGTATTCACTCGGTATCAGCTCAAAAATATCCAGCCCGCGTGTTATTTCAGAGTTAACCAATGCACCGTTGTACCAATACACAGACCAGCTTCCACCCGTTTCACGGCGATCAACACTGATGGGTCCACGGTCATGAAATGCAATCTCCACCGGGTTGGCCGGATCTGTAAAATCAAACACATTAATTCCTCCCTGATACCAGCCCTGTACCATAATATCGCGTCCGGGTACCGGTACAATCGATCCGTTATGTGCGACACAATTTTCACTGTTTGTCTGCGGAGCCGGCATTTTGAAATAGCTCTCAAAATTCATTTTACCATCTTTGATGGAATAGATTGCATTTGCTCCCCACTCATACGGATCGGTATCACGGCATTTTGCCTGTGTTCCGCCACCCCATTCATCGGTAAAAATTACCGTGGTTCCATCATTGTTGAATGTTGCCGAATGCCAGTATGCAAAATTGGAATCTGCGACAGCATCAATACGAACCGGGTTAATGGGATCTGTAATGTCCAGAAGCAGCCCGTACCCTTCACATGCACCGCCCGCCAGTCCTGCTTCAGGGTAGAGTGTGATATCATGACACTGATTGGGCCCTAAATCTGCACCCCGCCCTCGTTGTGCCAATCTTTCATCCATCCATGATGAATATCGGTCACTTATCTGATTTCGCAGAGCAAGGCTGTCTGCAGCGGTTGCATCGCCCGAACCTCCTCTCTCCTCAACGATCTGTCCTAAAAATAGCCTTACAAGTCCGTCACTCACGATCCTTGGCTGATCCATATAATCTGCAACATAACGCCCTGCCTCTCTGGCTTGCTCAACCACAGCAAGTTCTTCCGGTGCCAAACCATGTCGGGGCGGAGCTTGTAACCCTTCAAAGATCCTGGGTGATGTAACAATTGCGGCCTGTTCCGGATTCGCAAGTGGCACTTGAATCACTTCTATTCTAAAGAGTGCACTATTTGGATCCTCATCCGGAAGTGCAGAAACACAACCCGGCAACTCCTCCTCCGGCCTGACCGGTGCGGAGCCGGATACATATACAAACACATTTTCATCGTCATTTGGGTCTACCAATACAGAGTGCGTGTGAGATCCTCTGCAGGTTTGAACATTCGATACATATTCCGGATTTTTGATATCGCTGATGTCAAAAATACGAATCCCTCTTAATCTCTCATCACTCACTGAAGTTGCAACCCCTTCTGTTCCGCAGTCCAATCTACCGCCTGTCCCTTCACCCGATACAAAAAGTAAATTTTGATAAATAGACACATCACTTTGAGACGCGGGGCATAAATAATCAATTACAAGCTTCGGATTTGCGAAGTCTGAGATATCCCAAACGATAAATCCGTTATAGTTTCCCTGAATCGCATAATTATCTTTAAAGGCTAAATCTGTACTCCAAGAGCCAATAAAATTATCCGGAGGGATTACGTTTGTAATTAAGTTCAAATTCCAGATAGCCTCTTCTGCATCAAACAGGCCGGGTGAAAGCCCGACCCTCGGATCCCGATCCGGATGCTGCAACTCCGTGACAGGAAGCAGGGTCGATGTGAGTTCTTCAGCTAATGGCTCTTCATGTGTGACCTCTGACGAGACACAACTAACCCCTACCATCAGGACACTCATCAGCAACAAGTTTCTGACAATGTTAACAGGGCCGGCGATGGCTGGCCTTTTTAATATGTTCAATTTATTATTACTCATACTTATCTCATTCACAGTTATTGTTTATCATTAATTTTAAACCTTTCTACTCTGTATCAAGCTCTTCCAGCATCTGCTTCATACGTTCAATCTCCGTAATCTGTTCAGCATGGATTCCGGATGCCAAGTCAAAAATTTCATTATCATTTGCGGCCCCATCTGCACCAAACAGTTCATTTACCATAAAAACAGCTCCCAAATGGTGCTCAATCATAAAGGTTAAAAATTTCCTGTCAAACTCTAACCCCTTTGCCGCTGCCAGTTCTTCCAGCTGCGCTTGTGTTAACATCCCCGGCATATCATGGTGATTCATGGAGTGTCCGGACATATCATGATCAGTTGATTCCATTTCACCATCTGACTCCTTATCTCCGTTTTGGCCACTCTGATGCCCCATCGATTCATGATCCATCGCTTCATGATCCATGCGATCATGATCCATTGCTTCATGATCCATCAACCCATGATCCATCAACCCATGATCCATTTCCCCAGACTCGTCTTCAATGGTTACCATTAACATTAATCCATCTATATGAACCTTGGGCACCGGTTGGTTTCGGTCTCTAAGCCATTTTTGCATCGTAGCAATTTCATCTTGTTGCGCATTATGAATCCGGGATGCAAGCGTTTGAACAGCCCGACTCGCGTCATTCTTCGGTGCGAGATTTGACATAATCAATGCCTGGGAATGATGGGATATCATATCGGTCATAAAATCAATGTCTGCCCGGACAAATGACATTCTTGAACTCTCAATTCGTGACCAGTAGAGCTCTTCCAGATCTGAATAATCACTGCTTACAGAATCAGGAGCCGCCTCACTATCAGTAGGGGAGTCCGATAAGGGTGCCACACTGCTACAGGCAGATAGAGTAAATAGCAGGACGATTACGACATGAAAAGACGTTAAACTTCCAATAAATACAGAAAATACTTCTTTCAAAATTAGAAATAAATTTTTGGATTATGAATCAGGTATATACACTAAAACACTATAGAGGTTGTTTCAATACAGGGTTAAAAATAGCAAAGATTATGAACAATGAATCCACTTTTGTAGCATTTTACAAATAAATTTATGATTTGCTCTCAAGTGTAATGATTTGTTGTGATTTACTTACAACATCCTTTACAATATGATCCAGTTCATTTGCAGATTCCAATACGTATGAAAGGTAGAGTTTCTTTTCATCACTCGATAGGGATTCATTCTCAATCTCTTTTATTAATGCCATCATCCTTGAAAGGGGTGCCCGAACCACATGTGATTGTAACCAGGCAATTTCTTTCAGCTTCTCATTTTGCTTTTCGATTGTTTCCATGTGCTTAACACGCTCTGTAACATCATTTGCAAGCACGATTTCGGCTTTCTTTCCATCCCTTGTCACGATATTACTTCGAACATCTACATATATCAGATCCCCATTTTTTTTAATGTGTCTGAACAAACCCTCGAAATAGAAGGTATCCTTGCCTTTGGATAGTTCAATCGCTTCTTTGAGTTTTGGCATATCCTCTTTCGGCCGGATATCCTCAATGGTCATGGATAAAAACTCTTCTCTTGAATATCCATATTGATGGATCGCCGCTTTATTGATGTCCAAAAATTTGAGCGTCTCCAGATCATAAACCCAAATTGGAAGCGGGCTCAATTGAAAAAGATCACTATATTTTTTCTCTGAATCTTGTATTGATTTGATGAATTTAAACCGCTCTATATTGTATACGACACTTTTATACAGTGCAATAGAGTTGATACTATCTTTCAGCAAATAATCCGCAACTCCCAGTGATAGGGACCGAACGGCAAAGCTTACATCACTATAACCGGTTAAAACAATAATGGGAATGCCATCCACAATGGCTTTGATTTTATTGATAAGCCCTTCCCCGCTCATGTCGGGGAGTGTGAGATCTAATAGAATGATATCAAACTTATTATTTTTTTCAGCAAGGACCTCTTTGGTTTCGTGAAAACTTTTTGCATTCACCAATTGGGGGCTAAGGATATGGTCTTCCAAATAATCCTCAACCAATAAATAATCACCGGGATTATCCTCTACAACTAATATTTTGTACTCTTTTTTATCTTTTTCCATCTATTATTCTTTTGGCAGAAGTACCAGATTAAACCAAAATTCTTCGATTGAACTGACCGCTTTAATAAAATCCTCCACTTCAACCGGTTTCGTTATATAGCAGTTTGCGTGATGCTTATATGCCAGTATGATGTCATTTTCCGACGATGACGTAGTCAACATGATCACCGGAATGTGTTTTGTATTATCGTTTGTCTTGATAACTTCCAGAACTTCATGGCCATTTTTAAGGGGAAGGTTGATATCCAACAGAATAAGATCGGGACTCTTCGCATCTTTGAATTCACCTTTTTTGAATAAAAAATCCACTGCGTCTTTGCCATTCTTAACGACACTGAGGTCGTTGGCAATTTTTCCCTCCTCTAATGCCTCTGTGGTAAGCAAGATATCACCTTCATTATCTTCTACTAAAAGTATATGAACCTGTTTCATGATGAAAAATCAATTTAAAAATCTAAAAAAATAATTTTTGTTCCTGTACTTATACTCATTTTATTCATTGATGGTTCCATCATAAGTTATTCCCCCCCTATTTGTTGAACAATACTACTTCCAATCGATGACTCTTAAACCTACTGCCGGATCATATTTGAAGACAAAACTATAAAAACAAATACGCATTTCATAGTCATTGCAGTGAACCGAACTGGGTTTTACTGCTTTTCATTTATTAATTAATGATTTGGGGTACTATGTTTTTACTTTTTTTATTGTGAATATAAAATTACTTCCTTCACCCGGGGTTGATTCAACCCAAATACTGCCTCCTAAATTTTCAACACTCTTTTTCACGATTGCCAATCCCATGCCCGTGCCCTCATACTGCTCATTTTGATGTAGTTTCTGAAAAATGGTGAATATTTTATCGAAATACTCTTCTTCGATTCCAATACCGTTGTCTTTTACTGAAAATGTCCACTCCTCTTCCGATTCTGATGCTGAAATCACAATTTTTGGAGACCCTTCTTTGTGAATAAACTTGACCGCATTTCCAATTAAATTCTGAAATATTTGTGCAATAACCGCTCGCTGAGCCAGTATTTTAGGCAAATTTTCTTTCACAATATCAGTGCCCGTCTCTTCAATCGCCTTTCTTTGAAGTAAACAAGTCTCATCAACAATCTCATTAATATCTACCTCCTCCTTAAGATCAACACTTTTTCCAATGGTTGAAAAGTCCAGAAGGTCCAAAATGATTTGCCGCATTCGTTTTGCCCCATCCACTGCAAAGTAGATATACTTATTGGCTTTCTCATCCAATTGATCACCATATTTTCGTTCAAGTTGAGTTAGAAAACTACTGATCATTCTCAATGGTTCCTGCAAATCGTGGGACGTTACAAAAGCAAATTGTTCCAATTCTCTGTTAGATATAGCCAGCTCTTTGGCGTGTTGTTCTAAATTTTCATTGAGCCTTTGAAGCGATTCTTCATAATTTTTTCTCTGGGTGATGTCTGCAATGGCGCCAACCATTCGTTGGGCTTCACCGGATTCATCCCGAGTAATATTACCTCTATTGATCACATACGCATAAGTTCCATCTGCCTTTAAATACCTGTACTCAGAGTATAAGTTAAATTCATTCCTATTTTGTAAAGCAGAATTGAACTCGTCCAATGCCTTTTCTTTATCATCCGGGTGAAGGTTTTTAGTCCATGAATCTACGGAGTGAGTTTCATTTTTTATATCATGGCCAAATAAAGTGTTAAAACCTTCACCTAAAAACAGTTCATTTTGCTCTATATTCCAATCATAAATAGCATCATTCGTGGCTTTGGCTACTTTTTCAAATCGTTCATTGGATTGACGTATTTTTTCATTGGAAATTCTTCTCTGTGTAACATCTTTGAAATAGACGGATAAACCGCTGTCTGAGGGATATGCTGAAACTTCAAACCACATTTCAGTACCTGGATAGTACGTTTCAAAAGAAACCGTTTCTCCGGTGTCCATTGCACGATGATATTGTGTATAAAACTCCAATTCAACGGCATCAGGAAATACATCCCATAAATTTTTGCCGACAATTTCTGAACTTTTTGTGTCTAATAGCTCTTCGGCTTCGCGATTCCAATAGGTAACCTTCCATTCTAAATCTACGGCAAAAAATGCATCCGAAATACTTTCCAGAATGGTATTTCGCTCAATCAACGCTTTCTGAGCTGCTAATTCTGCCGTTTTCCTCATGGTTATATCCTGAAAACTGCCATAGATTTTGACTAAATTATTATTGGCATATTCTCCTTCACCGATGCATCGAATCCATTTTTCCTGACTCTTCCTGGTGGTGATAAGTAGTTCCAGGTCAAATTTTTCACCCCTATTTATTAAATTTTCTACTGCTGTTTCAATCTCCTTTTTACTTTCTTCACTATAAAATTCAAACCCTCCGCTTAAACTGGGGTTATAAGACTCATCGACTTCTAAAATTCGGCGGGTCATGGGTGACCAGTACATGCTGTCTGTGCCCTCTTGACGCAGATCCATCTCCCAGCTCCCTATTTTTGCCATTTTACTGGCACGAGCCAACAGGCTCTCCATCTCTTTCTGATCCGTTATATCAATAATCAATGAATCCCAGATGATGCTACCATCTGCCAGCTTTCGGGGCCTGCCGTGGCCTTCATGCCATATCAAATTTCCATCGGGCATCATGCTTCTATACTGACAGTACCACGGCTCCATCGTTTCAGCGGATCTCAGTATGCTATTCTGAACCTTCTCAAAATCCCCGCCATTGCGGGTTTGATTCCATATCACATCAATATTCTCCATACACTCATCCGCTGAATGTCCCCACAGCAATTCAGCTCCTTTTGAGAGGTATGCAATCCGGTCTGTACCATCCGGGTGTAAAATATATTGAAAAATGGCTCCGGGGATATTATCAGAAATGTTTTGAAGCCTTAATTCTGTGACTTTTCGATCATGAATATCCTGAAAACTGCCTATGATCCGGCCGGGAGTATTGTTTTTATATTCAACTTTTCCAATACTTTTGATCCATCTTTCGTGGCCTTTTGCAGTGATAATAGGAAGCTCAAAATCGAAAGACTCTCCTGTCTCAATGGCTCTATTCACAAAATTCTGAACGTTTTCCCTTACATCATCCCGGTAGAAATTGAGTGCGGATTCCAGGTCCGGTTCATAATCTTGATCCACTTCATGCAATCTTTTTGTCATGGGTGACCAGTAGACTGTGTCTGTTATGAGATCTACTTCCCAGCCTCCTATTTTTGCTAAATCCGTTGCACTATCCAGAAGTTTCTGGAGCTCATTCTGTTCAGTAATATTTTTAGCCACCCCGTAGCTAAGTCCTTCTTCCCTGTCTTTACTCAGGTTCCAATCCAGCCATACGATATCACCGGATCTTGTTACTACACGATGCACAAAATCTGTGACTGTATCCCCTTCAGAATATTCTTCAATCTGGGTCTGAAATTTCATTCGATCATCCGGAAATACAAGCTCCTCATAGGGCATATTTAATAGTTCATCTTCACTGTATCCCAATAGCTTACATCCGGCCGGATTTATCCGTTTAAAACTGCTCTCAAAATCTATGATGCAGATAATATCCGGAGCCGTTTTAAAAATTTGATTATAATCTTCCTCCAGCTGCTTTCTCTTTAATTCAGACCCGATAATGGCCTCTAAATCTGAATACAACTGTTTAAAATTATCAAGAATTTGTGCATCGTGCCTGGACCCTAAAAGCAAAACTCCCAAAACCTCATCATTATAGACAATTGGGATACCCATGGCCGAGTTCAATCCAACCTCTTTCGCGGCCTCTTTTCTGATAAATTTTTTGAGTTTTCCAATGCGATCCCATATCTCTGTTTTCTTACCCTTCCAAACTGATCCCGGTAATCCAATCCCTTTTTTAAATACTTTTAACTCACTGCTCTTTTCATAAAAAACAGACGTCAAATCACTCTTCGGATAAGCGGTGGTTAAACTTAACAACCTATGATCTCGACTGGTTAACCAAATTTCTCCCAAATGGAACTCTCCGGTATCTACTACATATGCCAGTAGATCCTTCAGAGTTCTCTTCAAGACTTTCTCTTGACTAAAAATCTGCCGGATGTCAGCCAAGAATTTTTTTCTTTTTAAATCATTTTGCTGGCCGGTTACATCATGACTAACAATCATCACACGAGTTTGGCCATCAAAATCAAACTTCTGGCCTGAAATATCCATTTCAACGATGGATCCATTTTTCTTGCGATGTCTATAGACTCCAAAACGAATAATTCCTTCAGATGTCTTATACTTTTTGATTGCCTTCATTAATTCAGGAATATCACTTTCAATTCTCAATTCCTGAATTTTCATATTGAGAAATTCATCCTTTGAATACCCGTAATGATCAATGGCCGCCTGATTCACTTCCACTATTTGCAGTGTCTTCAGGTCATAAACATATTTCGGAACCGGACTTAGATCAAATAGGATTTGATACATTTTGTCTGAGTCCTTTAACTCATCTTTTGGTTCAGTCCTCTCGGGAATGGTTTTGCCAACTACATAGAAAATTTTTTCTTTTGAATCCCAATTTACTGAACACTCTATGAGAATATCATGTCCGTCTTTATGAATATGCCGGATCTTTTTATTGGAAAGTTTCTCATCTGAACTCTCTTTTGAAGTAGCATTTTCCCATTTTTTTACATCTTTTTCATGAACCAGTTCACTGTATAGCTTTCCTTTTAATTTAGAAGGAGAGAGGCCCAGAACCTCTTTTGATGCATTATTAACCCATAAAATTTTCCCCTTTGCATCCAGAGCGCAGACCAAGTCCGTAGAATCTTCTACAATTTTTTTGAGCGTTTTTATCATACTACTTGATCATATATTCGAACTACACTAAGCCGGGCTACACTAAACAGGACTACTTTAAATTGATCTCTCTTGCAACATAATTAGCAACACAACACTTCAATAAATATTAAATTATTTTAATATTTAGTTAAGATCTCAAAAATCCAATGTATAACCAACATATCTTTTCCGAAAAAAGCATCTATCAGACTTTATGATTCATTTCCTGCTCAACTGCCTTCCAATTTGGCATTTTTTCAGATAAAATACTCTTAAAACGAGCATTATGGGATCTCTCTATTAAATGAGCTATTTCATGCAGTACCACATAATCCAGAAAGTGGATCGGTTTTTTTGCCAATTCAAGACTCAGCCAGATACGTGCTGCGCGAGTGTTGCATGTCCCCCAGCGAGTTTTCATCTTTTTTACGTTCCACTCCTTTACTTTCACTCCAAGGCTACTTTCCCACTTTTCAATCAATGCAGGAATTCTCTTTTTAAGTTCTTTTCTGTACCACTCCCTCATTACTTTTTCACGGGCTACAACATCACTTCCGGGCCTGAGAGTCATGATGATTTCTCCACCTTGTAACTGGATAAACGGTTTCTGATTGGCAACCTTGATAACCATAGTGTAGGGTTCTCCAAATAAGAAATGCGTTTCACCCTGTTGATATTTCGGAACAATTCGTCTCGGGCGTGACTCAACTATTTGAAGGTGTTTTTTGATCCATCCAACTCGTTTTGAAATAAATTCTTTTACCAACCGGGTAGAAATGTATTTCGGCATGGATACCCGCACCTTTCCGGAGGATCTATAAACTACCAAATTGATATTCTTGATATTTTTGCGAATCACATCCACCTTGATTCCGGAAAACTCCATTTGGAAAACGTCTCTGCTCATGAATTATTTTCTTATTCCAACATTGACGGAGTATCGTGATTTGTTTTGAGATAAGAAAGTCTGATTTCTGAATGCGGTTCAGCATGAATGAAATGCAGAGTATTTTATATCTTCTTCATCTAAAAAACCTTAATTGTTCGCTGTGGGTGAATTATATTAAAATACTCTGCATTCCAATAATGCCTTTCTAAAATAATGTTTATAAAAAAAGACAGACTCAATGATTCATTGAGTCTGCCCAAGTCTATTTTTAGCTTTTAGCTTTTAGCTTTTAGCTTTTAGCTTTTAGCTTTTAGCTTTTAGCTAAATATTCTGCTGCTTCTTATATATCAAGATAATACTCATCAAATTGATTGAATTCAGATCTATTGATTAAGCCACTATCGTTTGTATCCCAATTATCAAAAACATAGTTGGCTAATTCAAACTCACTGATATAGTTATCTGAATCTAAATCAATATCAGTGAAATATGATGTTTCATATAATGAATCAAAATATTCCACGTATTCAACTTGACCGTCTCCATCTGAATCGACACTGACAATGTCATCATAAACAAGGTAATCTCTAAAGAAGTAATTATATCCGATTAACCACTCTTCATCAGACAGTAGCCTGTCACCATCGGTATCCAGACCGGCGAAGCTTTCTTGAAAAAAGCCCTCTTCAAGTATACCATGTTCATTTTCAGGATTCCAAGCCTGAAAATATTCATCTACAAACTTATCGACAAATTCATGGCGTTCAATGAGACCGTCATCATCTTGATCCCAATCCTCGAAGCTTGTGTTCTGTGCTAAAGCTGTACTGTTGATTAACACTCCAATTATAATTAAAAGTATATATTTCATTATTTTTGCGTACTCCATAGCATTAACATTAATGATTTATATATTATAATTTAATTATTTATGTATATTTATTAGAATATTTTCGATATACACAATTAATTACATTTTTTAACACGAATTCATTCATTTTTTAGATAATTAATTGAGAATTATTACAATTCCGCACAACCCATGATGTGAAAGGTCGAACCGGCGCCGGAGTCAATAGTGAGCTTAAAATCAGAAAATTGACTGCTTCTCATTGATAAGTTGAAAACAAAAAAGCCCCACAACATCATATCTCTATGCGTTGCAGGGCTTTCTATTGCGTGGGACCGGGCGGAATCGAACCGCCGACACATGGATTTTCAGTCCATTGCTCTACCGACTGAGCTACAGTCCCTCACAGAAAAGTTAAGATAAGGGAATTTTGAGTTAAAAGTGAAAAGTTAAATGAGGCAGATGGCAGAGGGCAGAGGGCAGAAGTCCCTCCGTTATTTCCTAAATGATTTAAAATATTATACTTACAACCTTAAAAATATTTTTATTTCCAATTTCTGACATCATAAACCAAACCCATTAAACCAACTCTTAAAACCCAGCCTCTTGTTAAAATCCTTCTGCCTTCTGCCCTCTGCCTTCTGCGTTAACATGAATATCCTTCAACCTCATCTGAATCGTTCTTCTCCCATTCCAATTGTTCTCCTCAAGCATATACGCAATATCAACTTTGTCTTGTTTACAGTTGCGCAATAACGGTTCATAATCGTGCATATTAAACCCAATCGCTTCAAACACGGCCGAACCGTTCTGTTTCACTCTCATTTTCAGATGGCCATTTCCGACAATCGTGGGAACACCTTGTATCGATACATCCCAGCTCACAAAAACCGGCTGACGGTTTTCCGGGCCGAATGGCTCAAACTGAGTTAATAACTTCAAAAATTTGGTGTTCACTTTTTTCAGGTCCAGAATAGCAGATATTTCCAATTCCGGCTTAAAATCATTCTCCGATAGCATCGCACAGGCAATATCATTGATCCTGTTTCGAAACTCATCCAAATGTTGAATGTCCATCGTTAATCCGGCCGCAAATTCATGCCCGCCAAACTGAACCAGAAGATCTTCGCACTCTTTTAACGCATCATAAATATTAAACCCTTTAATCGATCGCGCCGAGCCTTTGATCATGCCATCAACCGTACTCAACATGATTGCCGGACGGTAATGCGCATCAACCAACCGAGACGCAACGATTCCAATTACCCCTAAATGCCAATCCGGATGATGCAGAACCATTGCAGAAGTTTCACTCATGTCAAATTGGTTTTCCAGCATCTCCATGGCTTCATCCATTGTCTCAGAATCGGTACTTCTCCGTTTGATGTTGATTTCCTCCAATTGACGAGCATACCGGTCCGCAGTGATTGCATCTTCAGCGATCAGCAGCTGCACAGCGATTGTGGCATCGCCCATTCGTCCGGCAGCATTAATCCTTGGGCCAATGGAAAAAACTATCTGTGATGTTGTAATAGAACCCGACTGGATATTGGTCAGGTCCAGCAGTGCTTTAATCCCCGGCCGGGGATCCAGATTAATTTTCTTTAAACCAAGTCTCATCAACGTCCGGTTTTCATCGACAATCGGGACGATATCAGATGCGATCGATATAGCGACCAGGTCTAAAAATGCCTCCGGAAGGGTAGGCGGCAATCCCAGCTTTTGCACTGTCCCCTGAACCAGCTTAAACCCGACGCCGGCGCCGGATAATCCATCAAACGGATAGTTACAATCCGGCCTTTTGGGATCTAAAACGGCAACTGCATCCGGGAGTGAACTGCCGACTGTGTGATGATCACAGATGATCAGATCCATCCCCTGTTCTTTTATATATTTGGCTTCATCAATGGCAGTTATTCCACAATCTACTGAAACAATCAAGTCAGCTTTTTTTTGAATAGCAAAATGAATTCCATCTTCATTTATGCCATAACCCTCTTTAAAACGATCCGGTATATAGTATTCCACATCCAGGCCAAAGCCTTTCAGAAAAAAATAGAGTATACTGACTGCGGTGGTCCCGTCTACATCATAATCACCGTATATAACGACTTTCTCTCTGTTCCTGATTGCCGTGGAAAGTCGGCATGCCGCCGCCTCCATATCTTCCATTAAAAAAGGATCGTGAAGTTCTTCCTCTTCAGGCCTGAAGAATATTTTTGCCTGATCGAAGCTGGTGATACCCCGAAGCGTAAGCAGTTGAGCAATCTCCAGCGGGATATTGAGCTGCTCCTGCAACAAAGAGAGATCCTTCTCCTTCAGGGTGTTTGGATAGACCCATCGGTACGACATATTTTATGTTCCGTTTTATTATCATTTAAGAGGTAAGGGGGTATCACCCCGCACAAACCAACATCAATAAATATATTTATCCGGATTTATTCCGAATACCGGATTCTTATCAAAGAATAAATCCACTTCCTGAATTTCATTCTTTCAAAATGCCGTAACTCTCATGGGATTATAGCCTATTCCTATTATACAAATTTTCCTGATTCTATAAAGGTTTCATCGGAAAATCTTGAGGGATGATCCGTATTATTCCGGCATCATTAACTGTGGCTGATCTGACGCAATTTGATTTTCAGCTTGACAATTCCTCAATTTCAAGAGCTCTCAAAACGATCCGGCATTCCAGGTAATCTCATTTCGCGCCGGCTCCCAGCCAACTGAAATTCCAACATCAAACGCCAGATTACTTATGCGAAATCTTGAGCGAATCCCGGCTCCCAGTATCGTTCTTGAATCCGCAATTTGAACTCCGGAATCGAAGTTGGAAATTGTTTGAGTGAAAAGAACCAGATAAACATTCGATAGATATCCCGGCAGCAGCAAACCCCCTTCATCCGGATAAACCAAAGGAATCGTGTATCGGGTATTAAAAATCCCAACGTTAGCGGACCCCAGAAAAGGTGTCCCGCTGAAAAGTTCTGAAAATTCAGATCGGACATTAAAGACCGGAATCTCTGTCTGGCTGTAAACCGACGCATCCAATCTCAAGGATTGATTCCATTTAGAGAAAGGTGCGATAAAACCTATGAATCCTGCCCGAATTCCTTTTCTTTGCGTCAGAACCGCATCAATATTTGCCCGGCTATCCCTGATTGTAAACTCATCACAGTTTAATCCAACCCTGGCTTCAGCAAAAAATACAACCCCGCTATTGGGTTGAACATCGCGGGTAAACTGCCTGATTCTGTAATTGAGTACGGATCGCAGTCCAACTGTATGCCTTGTTCCAAATTCCGACAACGTATCCGTGGGATTATTTCGATCCAAAAATCGAATCTGGCTCAAAAAGTATTGCGGTTCAATCAAAAAAGAGCTGAATCGTGCATTACTTTCGAGTCGATATCGTATCGGCACCTTAACCGCCCCGCCCCTCGATTGCTGGATGGCCTCCAGCCTGAACTCTTCTCCATCGATCTCCCTTCGAAGCGTTGTGAAAATCGGGCTGTTATACAGCTCCAACCGAAACCCCGGAAAATAAGTCCGGTTCACATACTCAGTATCGTACCATATCCGGTCCGCATAGTGATTCACCTCTACCTGATAACTCTGGCTGTTCATCACATCTACACTTTCAAAACGAAGGCCCAGCCGATCCAATCCATTTTCTTTTTCATATGTTGGTATCCAGAATCTTGGTTTTAACCACCCGGCGCCGGTGCGATATCGATTCATTTCCCAATCTTCACTGTCAAAATCCCGGTTCATTTCCCGATTCATCAGTGGCCGATCCATCTGATCTTCAATCTGACTGTTAAATGCCCACTCCTCACTGCTTAACAGATCACCGGTGCTGTTGGATCGATCCATCACAAAAAGTTTTTGCTCATTTCCATCCTGACTGATATAGGCAACTTTATCACCACTCGGTGAATAGGATCCTTCAAATGCATTAAACCTGCTATCCGTGATCTGCAAAATCACATTCGCCTCCAAATCATACTCGTACAAATTCATCACACCGGTGTGATCCGATACAAAGAGCAATTTCTCTTCTGTTGGATGCCATGACACATCGTACACGGATCCATCTGTAAAAACAATATCCGGATTCGTTGAAAACAGAGGTTCCCGAACATTCAGATCTGTCAGCCAAATCCCCTGAACACTTTTTATTCTTCCGATCACAGCATAACGCCCCACTCTATGAGGATTCTCAGCAATCTGAACCACTGAAGAGTTTTCAGGTTTTTCAAAACGATCTGCTATAGCCCCATCGTCCGGGTTTACACTCACCAAATTCATTTCGGTACCATCAATCTGAAGCGCTAAAATCTCCTTATCTGTCCATTCGGGTGAAAACAGTCTCATTTGATGAGTCACCCTTTGTGCTGATTGTTGTTCCATATCAAACCGTTCAATATCACCACGGAACAGATTGTCATATTTTCTGTCTGAATGAAGTCTTGAGTAGTAGATAAAGGTTTTATCCTTGTCCATCGAATAGATGTGATCCCTGGAAAGGAGTACTTCATGAAGAAGCCGGGATTTTCCATCCTCAAGATTGTATTGATAAAATCCCGGAGATCTGTTGCAGCTGTGCCCATAAAAAATCAGGTTTTGATTATCCAGCCAGATGGGGCGATTGAGCCTTTTACAATCAGCATCAAACAGAATTTCTTCCGATTGCGCAAGCGGATCCTCAGTCAGGTTGGACCTTCGCTCTCTCTCTTCTTCGGATCTATTTGCGCTAAAATCCTTATAAAGTTTGCCGGGCCACTCTCCTGTGGTCATACGAAGTGCTACTCCATATCCTAAAAATGGGTATTTGTAGTGGGTTTTAATTGATTCCCTGATCACCTTTTCACCATAGCGATTCAACAGCCAATGGGTGATTTCATAGCCTCCAATATAGTGACGGTCGAAGGGAGGGGTGTAATCAGATATATGTAAAAGCTGCCCCATCGACCACTCCTGATCCGAATTGATGAGAGCATTAAACTGATTTCTAAAGTATGGGTGATTCCCTCTGCCAGAATTTGAAATTGAACCGTGACTTTCGTGATGGACCGCAATCCCCTCAAACACGCCGGCCGGTGCCGCACCGTGAACTGACCTTCTCACATCCGGTGAAAAAAGTCCCAATACTCTTGTGAAAGAGGGCGGATTCACACTAAAATGCATTACATGAACCAATTCATGGGGTAAAACCAATTCAAACCAATCCCCTGAACGCGGATTCATCGTCTTCCCGATGATCGGTGATAACTCCACTTCTGATCTAAAGTTAATTGGTGATACAAACCCATTGGAACGATCGTTTTCCGGATTGATGATTATAGGAAAATTTTGAACTGAACCTCCCACCAACTCTTTGATTTCGGGGTAATCACTTTCCAAAATAGTCATCGCACGAATCGCTTCAGACCGATATCTCTCCGGATAGATTACGCGAAACCGCTCCGATTTGATCTCCATCCAATTTTGTCCCGGCAACCGATATTGAGTCTGATAAAGCTGAGCCTGTACCGGCAGTGATACCAACAGTACCAAGAGGGTCAAACCAATAAATCGTATTGTGGTCATCTTTTACTGATCGGATTGATATTGACAGAGACTGAATTTTTTACTGAATGAACATCCAGTATAGATATATGAATGCAAATATTGAGAGAAATAGAATACCGGATATACTTAACCAGTATAACCATCTTTTGGGACGGAACTCCTCGGCCACTTCAGGCTGGTGAATCAGTTTGTGATTCATAAAAGCCAATACTGGAGCTGCCAGGAATGACATCGTGGTGGCCAGGTCAATTAAAAACCTAAATTGATTGCCAAAAAAGATCAGAATTATAAGCGTTCCCATACTGACGCCGATCAATATTCCTGAATGTACCGGGATTTTTTTGGGTTTTTTTGATTTATCATTCTGCAAAATGAGAATAAAATGAGTGAGCAATCGGGGATAGGTATCCGTAACGGTAAGTGTGGTTGTAAACATTGTTGTGAAAGCACAGATTACAATGATATAATAAGCCCAGTTACCCAGAGCTACAGTATAAAGTTCAATCAGCTGATTCGAGAAACCGGCGGCGCTGGTAGCGAAGGGCTCGCCCGAGCCATACATCACCAAAGCACCCAATACCAAAAAACAGAGAGCTATGACTGCCGCACCGATATAACCCAAGTTAAAATCAAAAAGGACTTCGTTGAGTTTGGGTTTGTACCCCGTCTGTTTCATTCGTTCAATTGTCCATATGGATTGCCATGTAGAGGCGTCGATCGGTATAGGCATCCAACCCATCAGGGCGATTAAAAATGCGACCCCGGATACCGTCCACAGTTCCGGTGTCAGGATATCCGGTTGCATTTGATAACCGACATTCCAAAATGCAAGTATCATCGCTGCAACCGTTGATAACGCCAGGATTACCATCAACACTTTTATAGCGATATCCAGAAGTGCATAGGTATTTTTCACCAGATAGAGTATACAAAGCACTAAAATGATTGCACTCCAAACCTGAATGGATAGTTCTATACCGGTTAAATTACTCGCTAAACTTGCGGTCACCATCGTAACGACAGCGTGAACAGCAAACATGGTGGAGAGAGTAAAAATGATAAAGATCCATAGTGCCCATCGGCTCATTTTGGAATATCCTTCAATCATATTTTTACCGGTTGCCAGCGCATAACGAGGGCCAAATTCAAGAAATGGATATTTAAATAAATTGGCCAGTATCACTGCCCAGACCAGGGCAAATCCAAATTCTGCCCCCGCCCGGGTCGATTGTACCAAATGGGAGACTCCTATGGCTGCTGCTGCCATGATTAAACCCGGCCCAAGACTGTTTTTAATCCCTTTCAGCGAAATATTCTCCATAGTCCCGTTGATTGCATTTATTGAAGGATTGATAGCCGCCACTGCACGATCGACAAATTCGTTTAAAAATGGCTTATTTACAACCGATTGTAAAGATTTTGGAACCTTTTATCTGCAGATTTCTTTATAATAAATAGAGCACATCATAACATTAAATAAAGACGAGTCAGGATGGTAAGTGAAAAAACAATAAATGAATTGATCAATCAAGATGGTGAAATTTTCGTAACCATTGCACTTCCAACTCATAAAAAAGGAGAAGAATCAAAACAAGATCCAATACGATTCAAAAATTTATTGAACGAAGCCGGCCGGAAATTGGAGGGGAAAATATCCGGAAATGGAAATATTGAAAAGCTACTTCAACCAGCAAGAGAACTTCTGGAAAAGCCACTCTACTGGTCACATCTGGACCGGGGGTTGGCTGTGTACATTACTGAAAATTCTTTTCGTGTGTACAAGCTTCCTTATTCTGTTAAGGAACAGGTATTTGTAAATGATCATTTTTTGATCACTCCATTACTGCCTATGACCAGTATGGATGGCATCTTCAACCTCCTTACGGTCAGTCGTCAAAAATTGCGGCTGCTACAGTGTACCCGGAATGACGTAACCGATATTACGCCTGATAATATTTCAACCTCTGTGGACGATTATCTGGAAATTGATCCTGAGAAACAACTTCAATTCCACTCCGGATCCAAAGGGCAGAAGGCCGTCTATTTTGGACACAATGCAAATGAAGAGGATAAAATGATTGTAGTTGAACAATATCTTCGTGAAGTTGAAAATGAGATCACTCCGATTCTAAATCAAACCCAAAATCCACTAATTCTGATAGGGCTGGCAGAGAACGTTAATCTTTACAGAAAAATAAATAGCTACAACCGGCTTCTCGACAGTGATATCCAGACTCACCCCGATGAGTTATCAGAAAAAACGTTAAGAGACAAGGCGTGGGATATTATTAAAGATCATTTTTTAGCGGATATGTACCGTTCGCTTGAAAATTACAGCGAATCCTCAAAAGAGATGTATTCAAATAACTTGGGTGAAATCGTTGAAGCAACGGTTATGGGAAAATCAAATACTATTTTTATCGCAAAAGATGAACAGAAATGGGGTTTTTATGATGAAGAGAACCATACCGTGCAGTATAGCAATAACGGAAATAATGATGATGTAGAGTTGCTGAACTGGTTATCCATCACCGGGTTTAAAAGAGGCAGCAAAGTGTATATGCTCCCAAAAGATGAGATGCCGACACATTCAACTGTAGCTGCAGAATTTCGGTTTTGAGACGATTCATCGCTAACACAATGTGTTCTCGACTGCGTCCCGACAAAAAGCGTCTGAACTGCGATCGAACCGACGTTTGTTATAATTTATAAAAATAATAACTTAACTACGTCACATCGAATACTATGACTTTGTCAAGCAGCTTGGTGTATTTTTTTCATTTCCTGAATATACCC
>DEMS01000009.1 GCA_002359315.1 Bacteroidetes bacterium UBA2664
TAATCTAAAAGAGCGCAGTGCGGAAGCGACAGCGACCAAACGAAGTCGAGAACTCACTGCCGTTGCAAGGACATTTCGACTTCACTCCGCTCCGCTTCGTGGGATAAAAGAGGAGCGCTTCGTTACCATTCGGCTCCTCAGCTGCGCTCAATGTGACGGTATTCGTGTAATCCAAAACTGATAGCTGATAACTGAAACCCCTCTGCCTTCTGCTTTAAAAAACTCACCTAGAATAATTCAAAGGCTCTACCAGTGCTGCTAAATCATACCCATTGTGATTTGAGATGGCGGCATACCAGGTGTTCTCCCAAAGCCATGATACAACGTGGTGTTCATTGATTTCAGCTACATAAAAATCTTCAGACTTGATGCAAGCTTCTGCAGCGTCACCATGTCTGATTAATGACTTATGTTGATCTACTTGGGTCATGTCAAATGCAAAAAGGTAGATTGTTTCTCCAATACTATGCTGACTGTATTCAAGAAGAGGAGTCTGAAAATCATCGACGAATTCGGCCATTACAATCCCGGCAAATTCAGCACCTGTAAGCGTAGGTATAGTGATTTGCATGCCAAAATGATCCATTAAATAAGCTTCTGCTTCATGAGGCAGAGTAGTGCTAAAATGGGGTTCAATAAGTTGTCCACCGCTTTTGATGAAATGTTCTGCTGCCATATTTTCAACAATTACATCATAATTGTCGGGAGTAGTTCCTGTTGATAGATCTAAAAGCTGAAGTGTTACCAATGAGATAAACAAAACAGCTGCGGCTGCAGTTAGGTAACGTAACCATTTTGTGGGTTGAGCAGATACTTGTATTGGTGTGATTGTCGATTCAGATTTTTCATTGCCAGCCTCAGTTTCCTTTTTAAGGTTTTCAATTGTCTCTAACACAACATTTTTAAGATGATCCGGCGCTTTTTTTCGAATACTGGCAGCAGAAAATGCTCTTTTAATTAACAGAGCATCGTTGTACTCTTTTTCAACTTCCGGGTCACTTTTTATGAAATCAAAAAAAGCTACTCTTTCCTCATGGCTGGCCTCGTTATCTATAACGGCCGGTAATATCCAGCGGGCTTCTTTTTTAGTTAAATCTTTCATCTTAAAGTGATACTGACGGGTGTTAATTCATTCAGTTGATCGGAGTTTACTCAGTTATATTCAAATAAACATATTTTGAATCACAACCATTCGAGCCGATTATAATAATTGTAAGGATTGTAATAAATTCTCAACACATTGCCAGAGAACTCTTTTGCACTATGATTCTATTTTAAAAAATGCCCAAGGTTCCTTCGGCGGTGGATAACATTGTATTGATATAGGTTTTTTGAGAGTGGGATGAGTAAACTCAAATTCGAATGCGTGAAGAGCAATGTGACCCGGAGCGGTTATGCCATATTTTTTATCACCTAAAATGGGTAGGTTTACCTCAGTCAGTTGAACCCGTATTTGATGGGCACGCCCGGTGATCAATTTAATTTTTAAGAGTGCCAATCCATTCTTTCTATCCAGTGTCTGATACATGAGTTCTGCACATTTGGCACCTTTTTGGTCGTCTTCTACAACAGCCACTCTGTTAGAAGCCGTATCTTTCAGCAGATAATGTGTTAGATAATTAAAATCTTCAGGCTCGCCTCTAACTACCGCCAGATAACTTTTTTTAACGGTCCGCTGACGAATTTGTTCACTGATTCGAGCTGCCGATTTGGAAGTTTTAGCCATAACCATTACACCGGAAACCGGTTTGTCAAGCCTGTGTAGAAGTCCTAAAAAAACATTGCCGGGTTTGTTATACTCATTTTTCAGATACTCTTTACCCAATGTCAGGGCATCAGGATCGCCGGTCCGGTCTTCTTGAGACAATACGCCCGCCGGTTTGCAGATGGATAGGAGATGATTGTCTTCATATAGTATCTCCAGATCAGGATTTGTACCTGTGGTTTTCATTGAGTGTGTATATATTGAGAATTTATCACCAAAAATCTGTTTATCCGTTGTATTTGCTCCTTCTTAAACTTACCATTTAGCTATGTCTATATCATTAGAAGAAAAAGTTGCAAATCTGCCTCTTCAGCCGGGTGTTTATCAATTTAAGGATAAACAGGGAAGAACTCTCTATGTAGGCAAGGCAAAAAAACTTAGAAATCGGGTGAGATCCTATTTTCAGGAATCCAAGAATCATGATGGGCGCATTCGGGTGATGGTTGGCAAAATTTTTGATCTTGAGGTAATCGTCACTGATTCTGAGTCTGAGGCATTGATATTGGAAAATCATCTGATCAAACGCCATCAGCCCCGCTACAATATCATGTACAGAGATGATAAGTCCTATCCCTATATCTGTATCACCGATGATGACAAACCGAGGGTATATCCAACCAGAACAGTTGTTAATGATGGAAGCAGGTACTTTGGACCATACGATCATGTTGGTCATATGCGGCGTATGCTGGATACGATTCGTAAGACATTTGACCTCTGCACATGTGCAGTCTCCCCAAAAATGATTGATAAGTCCAGGGGAATGCCGAAATGGCACTCCTGTTTTGAAGATTATTTACAAAATTGTTCCGGCGACTGGCAACGGGATCAATACATTGAGACGATTCAAAAAGTTGAAAGATTGCTGAGTGGTAAAACGGAAGGACTCATGAAAGAGATCAAAGCGGAGATGGAAATTGCTTCTCAAGCTTTGGAATATGAGCAAGCTGCATCATTGAGAGATAGTCTGGTATCACTCCAGAAATACAATCAAAAAATGAAGATTGTAGATCACAAAAAATTAGATCGGGACCTGTTTGCCATCGATGTAGATAGAGATCTGGGTGAAGCGTGCGGAGTATTATTCAGGATACGGGAGGGTAAGTTGATTGGTAAATTTCATCGTTTTTTGAAGAATATTGATGAGCTGGATAAGCAGACAATGATGCAGTCTTTTGTTGAGGATTATTACACAGGGTCTTATCAAAAAGGTGCATGGGTAACTCCGGACGAAGTGCATCTGAGCGATGAGATGGTCGATGATGAACCCTTGCAAGAGTTTTTATGGGAACAGCATGGGAAAAAAGTGCCGATCTTGATCCCTAAAATAGGTGAAAAAAGACAATTGGTGGAGATGGCTATTTCCAATGCCCGGCACAAACTGGGTGAACGATTGATCGAGGTGGAGAAAGCCGAAAAAGATCGAATACCAAAAGCGATCAAAGATCTGAAGGAATATTTACATCTGGAAAGACTCCCTCGCAGAATTGAGTGTTTTGATAATTCGAATACCCATGGTACGGACCCGGTAGCCTCTATGGTCTGTTTTGTGGATGGAAAACCCCGAAAAAGCGAGTATAAAAAATTTGCTATAAAAACGGTTGAGGGTCCGGACGACTATGCTTCGATGAAAGAGATCCTTAAACGCAGATATTCACGAATAAAAAAAGAGAAGTTGCAACCCCCGGATCTTATCCTGGTAGATGGTGGAAAAGGACAGCTGAATGCTGCAATTGATGCACTGAAAGAGATCGATTACTGGGGGCACAGTGAAGTTGCAGGTTTGGCAAAAAGACTGGAGGAGGTATTTTTGCCAGGGAAACAAGACCCTGTGATGATCCCTAAAATATCTCCATCCTTAAAACTTCTGCAAAAGGCACGTGATGAAGCTCATCGATTCGCAATTACATATCATCGACAAAAACGATCCGGCAGGACACTACAGACTGAATTAACCCGGATTCCGGGAATAGGCCAGAAAAAAGCGGAGTCACTTCTCAAAGAATTCGGATCCGTAAAAAAAATAAAAGAGAGTAATTCTGAAACACTCCAGGATTTTTTAGGTAAAAAAACCGGATTGGATGTTTACAACTATTTTCAGCAATAGTTTTGTGAAACATCTAACATGAAGATGTTATAGAACTATACGGTAAACTAATTTAGATTAGATCATAGTTTACGTTGTTGTGCAGTCCAATCGAGGGATAATTACGTAAAACCATATAACTGGTGACTACTATTTAAAATGAATGGTAGTTTCTTCAAATATGTTTTGACATTAAACACTGTATTTATATAATTGCATACTATGAGACTTAAGAACTCAGATCACATACCGCGTAGTTACGAGCAGATGGCCGATAAAGATTTGGTACATCTTTTCAGAAGAAAGGATGACCAGCTGGCTTTTAGAGAGCTGATGAATCGTCATCAGGCCAAGATCTATTCGTACATCTTTAGCATGATACAAAACCGGGAAACGGCCAATGATATCTTTCAGGAGACGTTTACCAAGGTGATTACGAAAATGGATGACACGTACAATGAACAGGGTAAGTGGATCGCCTGGGTTATGCGAATTGCACATAATGCAACAATTGATCATATCAGAAAACAAAAACGGTTTGTAGACGTTAAAGGCTCATACGATAAAGAATCAAAAACGGACTTTTATGAAAGATTACCGGATGAGGATTCAATTGGGCAGCAGGAAAAACTTGAGCTCGAAGAGTCTACATCCAGTTTATTGAAACATATTTCGAATTTACCGGAAGAGCAGAGAACGGTAGTTATGTTACGACATTACTATGAAATGCCCTTTAAAGAGATCGCAGAGCTCACAGACGTCTCTATTAACACTGCACTCGGTAGAATGAGATATGCGTTGATAAATCTTCGTAAAATGTTCGATGAAGAACATGAGAAGGAATCAAACAGTGTATGAGTGATAAAAATATTAGAAGTGTAGCATATCTTTACAACGAAATGGATCCCTCAGAGAAAGTGGAGTTTGAAAGGGATCTTAAGGTTGATGAAAACTTGTTGATTGAAGTTGAGACGCTTCGAAAAGTCTCAAGAAAGCTTCAAGATATGGATACAATTCAACCTCCTGATGACGTTGTAAACTCTGTACTGCGTTCTTTAGAGAGTAGAAAATCAGCCGGAAGCAGACGATCACAAAAATTTGTTTACTTTAGTGCCGCCGCTGTTCTGATGCTCGGTTTAACCGTTGGGTTTATATTATCCGGAGAAGGCGAAATTGATATGCCCGGCCAGCCTGAATCTGAATCTGCATCCATAGGAACTTTTCAAAATGTAGTGCCTGCATCAATGGGGAATGCAAACAGTACATCTGAAACGGACAAATTGATGCCATGGGTTGATCATAATGATGTTTTGCATTTTCGAGACGGACTCTATGGAAGTGATGCTTCATCTGTTGACTCGATTTTCAGGCAGAGCTTTCAAAAACTTACACCGATTACAAACCCGTCTCAATCTCCGACGGCAAGGCAAAATCTGCATCTGACAGGAAGTCAAAGATAGAAGTTGTTTCATATCTCTAAATTAATAGAAAATAAATTCTTAGGATGGAATACAATAAAGTTTTCCACCATGGAATGTGTATAACTTCTTTTGGTTACCTTTGGGGCTTGGGTTATATTCCTTTGTGTCATCAATCAAAATTCCTTAAGAAAGAATGGGAAAAATAATATCCATTGCAAATCAGAAGGGGGGTGTCGGTAAAACGACGACTGCTGTAAATTTAGCGGCCAGTTTGGCGGTTATAGAACACCCCACACTTATTATCGACATTGATCCTCAGAGCAACAGTACCAGTGGGCTTGGAATTGAACCAAAAACAGTCACAAACTCCATCTATGAAGTAATGGTGGGTGGTGTTGATATGCAAACTGCCATAAAGGAGACCGAGATGCCCTACCTGGATCTGGTTCCGGCGCATATTAATCTTGTAGGGGCTGAAATAGAGATGGTAGATAGAAATGAGCGGGAGAGAATTCTGCTAAAAGCGATCGGAGACATACGTGATAAGTATGATTTTATCATTATAGATTGCCCTCCATCACTCGGCTTACTGACCATTAATGCACTGACTGCTTCAAATTCTGTACTGATTCCGGTACAGTGTGAATATTATGCGCTTGAAGGATTGGGACAGCTATTGAATACCATCAAAATAGTTCGTCAGCATCTGAATAGGGAGTTGGATATAGAAGGTGTACTGCTCACTATGTATGATACCCGAACAAGATTATCAAATCAGGTTGTAGAAGAGGTAAAGAGATATTTTGATGAAAAAGTATTTTCTACAATTATAGCAAGGAATATCAGACTTGCTGAAGCCCCCAGCTTTGGAAAACCGGCTATACTTTATGATGCTTCCAGTGTTGGAGCCAAAAATTATCTTTCACTGGCCCGGGAAATCATCCACAACAACAAGAAGTACCTGAAGTCGAGTGCAGTTTTATCAAAATCGTAATTCCTATTGAGTCGTTATGAGTAAAAAAGTATTAGGCAGAGGTTTAGGTGCTTTTTTCCCCGATTATGAGAATGAATCGGGAGAGACGAAAAAGCCCTCCATAAAGACAAAAACTGCGATTCCCATCGACCCTGCAGAGAGGGTAAATGTTGTATTAAACATACCTGTCGGACACATCCGCCCAAATCCTCACCAGCCCAGAACTGAGTTTAATGAGGTTGCTCTGGAACAATTGGCATCATCGATCTCTAAACATGGTCTGATACAGCCGATCACGGTTCGGTACCTGGGGCAGAAACGCTTCGAACTTATTAGCGGTGAGAGAAGATTAAGAGCTTCAAAACTTGCAGGAATCCCCGAAATACCTTCATATGTTCGGGAGGTAAACGATGAGGAGATCATCGCTTTTGCACTCATTGAGAATATTCAGCGAGAAGACCTGAATCCACTTGAGATCGCTCTTGGATATCAGCGCCTTATCGATGAGTGCACATATACCCAATCTGAAGTTGCAGATAGGGTAGGAAAAAACCGAACGACAGTCACAAATACGCTTCGATTATTACAACTGCCGGATTTTGTTCAGGCAGCACTTCGGGATGAAAGCATTTCGAGCGGACACGCCAGAGCTTTGATAAATGTAAAGAGTGAAGAGGATCAGAAGAAAATTTTAAAAAGTATCATAGCCAAGTCGTTATCTGTTCGACAGACCGAGGAGATGGTCAGCACATATGATAAAAAAACAGTTCAGAATACTAAAAAATCAAAAAAATCCGGCCAAGACCCCTTTCTGAATAGTGTGTCTAAAAAACTGAGAGATAAACTGAGTACAAAAGTCAGTATAAAAGAGAAAGGGAAAGGAGGGGAGATCCGAATAGAGTATTATTCTGATGATGACCTTGAACGTTTGATTCAATTTTTTGATGAGACTGATTAGTATCCTCATACTGATCTGCATAACTGCCCCAGTGCAATCCTTCTCACAAATACAACTTGTCGAGAGTGACTATTTGTTATTGGAACATCGATTATTTGAAGAGAGCAAATCAGTGGTTCAGAATGATCAAGAGTCGGATGATCCGGAATTTCCTACACCTCGATCTGTGTTGTTTAAATCAATGATCATACCGGGATGGGGACAAATTGAAAACAGACAGATTTGGAAGGTTCCAATTATCTATGGCATGTTTGTGGGTGTCGGAGTTTATGCTGGATATTTAAACTCGCAATATCAGGATTATAGAGCTGCATACTATAATTCAAATCAAGGGGAGGATAATGATTTTAGATTTGGGCCTACTCCGGAAAGGCTGCAAAATGTAAATCAAAATCAGTTACAGTCTGTCCGAGATAGTTATCACAATCAAAGGGATTTTATGTTCGTTGTAATGGGGCTGGCGTATGGGTTAAATATTTTAGATGCCTATGTATATGCACATATGCGAAGTTTTGATGTCTCTGATGATCTCTCTGCCAGGACAATGATTGGCCCGGCAATCATAGCAGATGGCAGTCCTGGATTATCATTAAAAGTATCACTGCAAAAAAAATAGTAATTATGACATCACCTAAATATTTTTCAGAAGAGAATAAACCTCAGAATACCTTCAATGAAGATAGCAGCAAAGATCTATGGAGTGTATTCAAGATCATGGGTGAGTTTGTGGATGGATATGATTCACTGCTTAGAATAGGACCGTGTATATCCATTTTTGGCTCTGCCCGTCTCAAGCCGGGATCCAAATATTACGAGATGGCTGTTAAAACAGCGATTGGGGTTTCAGAAAATGGGTTTGGTGTGATCACAGGCGGAGGACCCGGTATCATGGAAGCGGGTAATAAAGGAGCATTTCAATATGGAGGAAAATCGGTAGGGCTGGGTATTGACCTTCCGAAAGAACAGGGAGTCAATAAATTCGTAACCCCTGAATATGAAATAAATTTTAAATATTTTTTTGTCAGGAAAGTGATGTTTGTTAAATATGCACAGGGTTTTATCGTTTTTCCGGGCGGTTTTGGTACATTAGATGAATTATTTGAAACATTAACACTAATTCAGACAGAAAAGATCGAAAAAATCCCTATTGTGTTGATTGGAAAAGAATATTGGAAAGGTTTAACCGATTGGATAGAAGAAAGGTTGGTAAAAGAAGGGTATATCAGCAAAGAAGATCCGGATCTATTTTACCTGACTGATGATACAGACTTGGCAATTAAGTATATTTGTGACTTTTACAAAAACAGAAAACTGCAACCCAACTTTTCTTACTAGGAAACATTTAATCAAATAAACACTTTACATCAATACGTTATTTCTTAATGATTTTGTATTTAAATTTTCATTAAGTTAAGCACGTTTAGTTCAGAAAGAACCATAATTAACGAGGTTAGAATGAAAACTTATAAAATATCACTAATACTCTCATTAATGTTCGTAATGCTGATCAGCGTTACGCAGAGTGTGTATGCACAAGATGAAGCAAGAGCGCAAGCTGTTCTGCTTTACAATGAGGCTCAGGAATTAGCCGGAAATAACCAATTTGATGATGCCATTGATGCATATCGTCAAACACTGGAACTGGCAAATCAAAATCAATTGGATGATATCGTGGAATTAATTGAAGAAAGATTACCACGTGTATATGCCAGCAGAGCATCCAATGCGTACAGAACGTATCAAAGTTCAAGGACACTGGCGTCTGTAAATGATGCTCTGGACTACTTTAAAGAGTCGCAAGAAGTAGCTACAGAATTTAATAATCCGGAAATCCGACAACAGGCACAAATGGCTATCCCTCAGCTGTATTATGTGAGGTCGATCCTGAATTACCGGCAAGATAATCTGGAAGCTGCAATGAGTGATCTGGATAATGCAATCAATTTGAATCCAAATTATGCAGCAGCATATTATCAAAAAGGCATTGTTCAAAAGCAGATGACTCCCGATGATGTCGATGGCTTTATGCGATGGTATGATATGGCTATTGAAGTTGCAAGCCGCGTAAATGACAATAGAACATTGCAAAATGCACAAGAAGGCGCGCATGATGAATTAATCTACAGAGCTGTAAACCTGGCGGATGAAAGAAGATTTGCGGATGCCATTGAACTTCTTCAAAGAGTTGAGGACTATGATGATGCTTCGGATGAAGCTCAATATAGATTGGCAGAAATTTATAACATGCGCAGCAACTGGAGTAGTGCTGAATCAAGTGCAAGAAGAGCACTCCAACTTCATACAGGCGGTGTCGCTGACAAAGCCAAAATCTATTTCGAATTGGGTACGGCTCTGAAAGGACAAGGTAATTTCACAGCAGCATGTTCAGCATTTGAAAATGCGAGATACGGTAACTTTACAGAACCGGCAAACCATGAGTTACAGTTTGAATTGAAGTGTGAAGGACACGCTCCTTGATCTGATCTCTTTCTGAACGAAAATAAAAGCCACCCTTTTAAAAAGGATGGCTTTTTTTTTGCTTTTTCTTTTGCCTTGTAATGAACTTACCTATCTTTTTAGGTACTTAAAAAAAGAGTTTAAACTTTTACTTATTTGATGAATCAAGAAAATCAGACGGCAAAAAACTGTGTAAATACGATTCGATCTCTCTCAATGGATGCCGTACAGGCTGCAAACTCCGGTCACCCGGGAATGCCCATGGGGATGGCAGATGTCGCATTTGTACTATGGACAAAATTTTTAAAACACAATCCTAAAAATCCGCGATGGTTCGACCGGGACCGGTTCATTCTATCTGCCGGACACGGCTCTATGTTACTCTACTCTCTCTTGCATCTTACAGGGTATGATTTGCCATTGGAAGAGCTTAAAAACTTTCGCCAGTATCAGAGCAAAACGCCCGGGCATCCTGAATTTGGCCAAACACCCGGTGTAGAAACTACAACCGGCCCATTGGGACAAGGGTTTGGAACAGGTGTTGGAATGGCCATTGCAGAGGAATTTATGGCTGCAACGTTTAATAAAAAAGAACATAAAATTGTCGATCATTTTACATATGCGATTGTAAGTGACGGTGATTTAATGGAAGGAATTTCACATGAGTCTGCATCTCTGGCCGGTCATCTGAAATTAAAAAAGCTGATCTATTTATATGATTCCAATCAAATATCCATTGACGGATCTACGGATCTTTCTTTTAGTGATAATACGGTAAAACGTTTTGAGGGGTACGGTTGGGATGTACAAGTTATAGACGGTCACAATCATGATGAAATTGAAAAAGCAATCCGTAAAGCACAAACTACGGACACTCCATCACTCATTGAGTGCAAAACAATCATCGGATTTGGCAGCCCAAATAAGGAAGGTACTGCAGATTCTCACGGTTCACCACTGGGGCCGGATGAAATCAAGCTTACAAAAGAGAGGCTGGGACTGAATCCGGACAAGAGCTTTTTTATATCTGAGGAGGTTTACAATGAGATGAAAAAAGCAGTTTTGAACGGTGACCAAGAGGAGTCGGAATGGAAGAATTTGTTGAATGATTATGAAAAAGTCTATCCCAATGACGGGGTTCTTTTTAAACAGTTTTTCACCAGGGATCTGAAGATTGATTTTGAAAAAACACTTCCGTTTTTCGAGGCCGATGATAAAGGAATGGCAACCCGGAAAGCATCCGGTGCTGTTTTAAACAGTATCTCCAAAGAGATCCCCAATCTAATCGGGGGTTCTGCTGATCTTACCGGGAGCAATAATACTGATTTTAAGGATTCCGGAATTTTTGATTCAACAGACAGAAAAGGAAGATATATCCACTATGGTGTTCGAGAGCACGGAATGGCGGCAGCACTGAATGGATTGGCACTTCATGGGGGAGTGATCCCATATGGAGGTACCTTCCTGGTTTTTTCAGATTATAACAAACCATCTATTCGAATTGCGGCACTCTCAGAAATCCCATCCATATTTGTATTTTCTCACGACAGTATTGGCCTCGGAGAAGATGGTCCAACCCATCAACCCATTGAACATTTGGCAGCTATGAGAGCAACTCCCAATGTGCATCTATACAGGCCGGCCGATGCCAATGAGACAGCAATCTGTTGGAAATGCGCAATTGAAAGAGATAACGGGCCTTCACTTTTAGCATTGACGCGACAATCACTTCCTGTTCTAGATCGCTCTAAATACGAAAGTGCGAAAGGGGTTGAAAAAGGTGCATATGTTATCAAAAAGGAGAGTGGAAAGAGTATCGATCTGGTGTTGATGTCGACGGGATCTGAAGTACATATTACATTATTAGCTGCTGAGAAGCTTGAAAAGGAAGGGGTTTCAACCCGAGTTGTCAGTATGCCATGTATTGACCTTTTTGAAGAGCAGACAGAAGAGTACATCGACTCTGTAATTCCTCCATCTGTGAAGAAACGAGTCTCCGTTGAGGCCGGTACTACTTTTGGGTGGCACCGTTGGTTGGGGAGTGAGGGTCTAGCTCTTGGAATTGATACATTTGGAGCCTCAGCACCCTACGAGCAGGTTTATGATCATTTTGGACTTACTCCGGAGAAAATAGCCGAAAAAGCGAAAGTTCTGTTAGGGTGATTGAGGAGAGTTTTTAATGTGATCTTCCTTCAGGATTGCCTTTTTATGGACAGTCGTAAAAGTGATGTCATCGATCGGCTTCTCATCGCCCATAAACTGCTCTATAGAGGATCTTACTTTTTGAGTGATTGTCTTTGCATGAAGAGAACCGTAGATAGAAAAGAGGCCTTCAAGTCTCTCTTCACCATACTCTTCGCCTAAATTATTCCGTGCTTCCACAAGCCCATCCGTATAGAGCAATAAGCTGTCACCTTCCCTGAATTTATACTTTTTCTCTTCCATCGCTTTTTTCAGAATAGAAGTAGATGTCATACCTAAAGCATAACCGTTGGTGTTCAAACGAAATGTTGTGTCATGCTCCTGACTGTAGATGAGTGGTATATTATGCCCGGCTCTTGCGAATATGAAATGATCTTTTTCATTCGGAAAAAATGCGGCACAGGCCGTTACGAACGTTTTATCTCTGCGTCCGGATTTCAGATAATCGTTTAACTCCAGAAAAAGCTCTTTAGGCGAAGGTTCTGACTTTTTAATTAACAGATGAACCAAAGCCTGAATTCTGACCATGTATAGTGCAGCACTCATCCCTTTTCCGGAAACATCAGCAATAAAAAGATATGTTCCTTTTTCTGTTTTGATGATATCGACATAATCTCCGCCAACTTCTAAAGCAGTTGCGGCAAATGAATAAACCTCGATCTCTTTCAAATTTAAGTGAGATGGGGGAAGGAGGCTCAACTGAATATCTCTTGCGAAATCCAGTTCTCTCTGTACATCAGATTTTTCAAGCAGCTCAATCAGTAAAATTAATAACATTCCTGTGAAAGAGAGGGGTAAAAGGAGTGGGTGCAGAATGTGGCCTGTAAATCCAATGATCACGAAGAAGTAATAAATTATGAAGCTCACCAGAGATACACCAAATATCAATCGTCTGATTGGATTTAATCTTTTGGTAAGGGCTGAAAGCAGGCTTAGGCATTTTTGAAAAACCGGTATATCCGAATGTGGAGTATTTGGATTAAACTCCTCGACAGCATCATAATAGAGTTTTTTAACACGATCTGAGTCAGATTGGAACTGTTTGCCAAGCTGCCGGCTGTTCATGCCGCTTACATACTCTTCGTAGAAAGCTTTTGTATTGTAAGAAGATCGAGTTTCGTTTTTAAGAGCCATAATAAATAGTAGATGGTTATTCTACACTTTACGGAAAAGACCGTCAAAAGTTAACAAAGATTTTATTAGTACAATCGGATCAATAAAATGTGCTTTTCTCTTTCACTTTTTTTATCAGTAATGGATTAGGCCTGTATCTATCCTCACCATATAGTTTCTGCAGATTCTCTAGTTGTGTCAGTACCTTTTGGAGACCGATTTCGTCAGCCCACAATAATAATCCTTTCGGATAATTTACTCCACTGGTCATAGCCAGATCAATATCTTTTGCTGTAGCAATGTTCATAAAAAGGGCATCTGCCGCTTCATTAATTAACATAACCAGAATGCGATTTAAAATAACCATACCCAGATCATGGTCACGATCAGGGGCTCTATTTTTTGCATTTTCTCGATAGTCATAAAAACCAATTCCTGATTTTTTCCCCAACATGCCTGCTTCCACAAGTCGTTTTTGAGTAAAGGAGGGTTTGAAACGTGGATCAAAATAGAATTCCTTAAAAACCGACTCTGTAACGGCATAGTTTACATCATGACCGATCAAGTCCATGAGTTCAAAAGGCCCCATCTTGAATCCGCCCAACTCTTTCATGGCCCAATCGATTGTAGCGTGATCCGCAATTCCCTCTTCTATTATTCTAAGTGCTTCTCCATAAAAAGGGCGGGCAACTCTGTTTACAATAAATCCGGGTGTATCTTTTGCAAGTACTGTTGTTTTGCCCCACGAATCAATTAACGACCGTGCATTATTCAGAATTTGATCATCCGTCAATATTCCGGGAATCATTTCAACAAGTTTCATCAGAGGAGCTGGATTAAAAAAATGAATTCCTAAAAACCGGTTCGGCCTTTTCAAAGCGGAAGAGATTGACGCAATAGAAAGAGAAGAGGTATTAGTTGCCAATAATGTATCTTTTGATACCATGGCCTCAACTCGTGAAAACTGGTCTTTTTTAGTCTGCAGATCCTCAATAATCGCTTCAAACACGATTCCACATTTTGAAAAGTCATTGATATGATTTACAAAGTGAATTCTTGAGAGAATCTCATCGCCCTCATTTTGGGTCATTCTCTCTTTTTGGACCTGTCTTTGTAATATTCCGGTTAATCCCTCTTCCGATTTTTTTAACTGTTCCGGAAATGGATCGAAGAGATAGACTTGATGCTTATGAGTAGCAGCGATTTGGGCGATACCTGATCCCATTGTTCCGGCACCAATAACCCCGACTATGGTAGATTGATTCAAACTCATGATTTTAAATTCATACAATTGAAACTGAAAATAAGCAATGCATCAGGAAATATCATAAGTGAGAGATATCTTTTATAGGGTGACTAAAACGTTTTTATGAATTTAGCCTACATTTATGCAAACATTCTTTTAAATCAGGCCAGACGAAATTCAGATAAAATTTAATTCAGCGGCCTTTAAATTCAGCTCGTCTCTTTTCTAAAAATGCCGTAACACCCTCTTTGTAATCATCACTTTTACCTGCTTTTGACTGAAGGGTTGCTTCAAGCTGTAATTGTTGTTCCAGGTTATTGGTAAAGCTTTTGTTGATAGCTTCCTTGTAAAGTGCAAAACCTTTGGTCGGCATGGATGCCAGTTGAGAAGTTACTTTGGCAACTTCATTTGTCAGTTGATTTGATTCCACTGATTTATAAATTAAACCCAATTCAACAGCTTGGTCAGCTGTTATTTTATCATCAAGCATATAGAGGGCATTTGTCCGGGCAAAGCCAACAAGCCTGGGGAGGAACCATGTGCCGCCACTATCCGGGATGAGTCCTATTTTGCTGAATGCCTGGACAAACAGTGCTTCTTTTGATGCAATTACGATATCACAGGCAAAGGCAATATTGGCACCGGCCCCGGCAGCTGTACCTTGTACTGAGCAAACTACCGGTTTCTTTAACTCTCTTATCAATTTGATGATCGGATTGTAGCTCGTATTAACCGTGTCGGAAAGTGTATAAGTTGTATCTTTTTCTCTTTCAATGACCTCGGGAAGATCTTGACCACCACAAAAAGCTTTTCCGGCGGCATTCAGTAGCACACATCTGACATCATCTGATTCTGCAGATTGTAAAGCATCTTGCAATTCAAGAGCCATCGGTTCCGTAAAGCTATTGTACTTTTCCGGACGATTTAACGTGATGGTTAGAATGTTGTTTTTATTTTCTTTTAGAATAAGGCTCATGAAAAGTGAAAAGTGAAAAGTGAAAAATTAAAACGCCCCTCTTATTCATCCACGAAGCAGACCAGAGCGATAGCGATCGTCCCGACCCTTCGGAGTGAAATGCTTTATATACATTTAAAATGTTCAAAGGGTTGTTCGCACTCATTGCAATAGTATTGAGATTTACATGCTGTCGATCCAAATTCACTTTGCAAGACGGTCTCCATGGAATCACAATATGGGCAAGGGACAATCTTTTGAGATCCGATTAAATTCAACAAAAAATCTTCGCTATCTACTTTTTCTTCAGGGGGCGCGATCCCATACTCCTTCAATTTTTGCTTAGCGTGATCAGTCATCCAATCGGTCGTCCAACTCTCTTTGAAGTCGGTGAGAACCTGAAATGAATGAACTCCTTTTTCTGCCAGCTTTTTCCTTATTTCATTTTCAATTGCATTCATAGCCGGGCACCCGGAATAAGTAGGTGTAATCTTGACGATGCACTCATCTTTCTTCCATTCTACATCTCTCACAATACCCATCTCAACAACATTCAATACGGGGATTTCCGGATCAATAACTTCCTCAAGATATGACCAGATTTCATCGATTGTATGTTTTGTTGTAACTACCATTGTGATATTTTGTACTCCGGAGATTTAAAATTCTTCTCTAAAAAAATAAAAACGGTGTCAATTTAGAAATTAAAACTACTTCCACTCCGCTTCCGGGTGGGATCGTCTTAAAAACTGCATCTGTGCCAAAAGTGGGCCCAAATATTCGGTATGACGACCGCTTCTTGCTCCTTCGAACATATATTGATCGTTATCCGGTTTCTGGAGCGTTGCCTCTTCAAAAGTTCCAAAAACCAATGATTCCCACTCTTTTTTGAATGCAGATGTATCGGTATATAGATTAAAAGAGATTGCCGCTTTATCAATATCATCCAGATGGAAGAATTCACCGGTATACATCCATATTTCATCAATCGCCTCTTGAATACGGCGATGACTCTCCTCCGTCCCGTCTCCTAAACGCAACACCCATTCCCTGCTGTGTCGAAGGTGATATTTAATCTCTTTAAAATGTTTTTGAAGCATTCCATTGAACTGTTCATCTTTCACCGTTTTAATTAATTCTCTGTAATTAAAAAAACTAAATGCACTGAACAGAAACTGTCGTAATATGGTGAATGCAAAATCACCTTTTGGAAGCTCCACCAAAGCGATATTTTTAAAATCGATATCATCCCGAAAATAGGCGTAATAGTCTTCGTCTGGTTTTCCTTCCAGTTGGGCCGCATACGAATATAGTGATGCAGCATGGCCGATCATATCCAGTGCCACATTGGCTAAGGCCAGGTCTTCTTCAAGTTCAGGGCCGTGCCCGCACCATTCAGATAGTCTGTGTCCGTGAATCAGCCGATCATCAGCTAATCGAAGAAGAACTTCCAGAAATGCTTCTTCTTTTGTTTCGGGTATTTTGTCAAAAGTACTCATTCAAAATATTGAAGTTGTTGTATAGGATTTTCAACCATTTTGATTGAAATCCCTATTCGATATTAATTTCTTTTTTTTACAGCTCGTGGAACACTATAAAATTGGGGATGTCGATATGCTTTATCATTAGCAGGGTCAAAAAAGGGTCCTGCATCTTCCGGTGCAGATGCAGTTATTTGGTCGGTGGGAACAACCCACATGGATATCCCTTCATTTCTTCGGGCGTAAGTATCCCGCCCATTTTGAAGTGCCATTTCGGCGTCTGGCGCGTGCACACTTCCGGCATGTTCAAATGGTTTTCCGTTACCCGGTTGATAAAAGACTTCCCAAAGGGGCCATTCGGTGTTTTGATTCATAGCTTAAATTTGATGTTGTTGAAAAAAGTGAAAAGGCAGAGGGCAGAAGTTTATACGTTTATTCACGTGTTACGCTAGTTTGTTTATGAGTTTATGAGTTTATGTTTTTGGTACTGGAATCTAAACATCAAAATGTATAATCATAACTTTTATGCCCAGTGGCTTTGAGATCCTGAAATAAATTCAGGATGACGCAATTATGAATTCGTCTCACGTCTCACGTCTCACTTCTGCCTTTTGCGTTCTGCCTTCTGCCTCTCAAGAAGCTTTACCTTCTTTTAATTTCTGTTTTCTTGCATACGCTATGGCTGCTTCACGTACCCATTCGCCATCTTCATATGCATTTTTTCTTGCTTTAATGCGTTCACGATTCATGGGGCCATTGCCTTTAACTACGGCCCAAAACTCATCCCATGGGATTTCACCAAATTCCCAATGACCTGTTTTCTTATTGTACTTCAAATCCGGATCCGGCAGTTTTATATCAATCACCTCTGCTTCCATGACCATTCGATCCACATAACTTTGTCTAAGTTCATCATTGGTTTTGGTCTTTACACCCCATTTAATCAATTCAGCACTATTGGGTGAATCACTGTCGGGCGGGCCAAACATCATGAGTGTTGGCCACCACCACCGATTTACTGCATCCTGAGCCATTTTTTTCTGCTCATCAGTGCCACTCGCCATTTTAGCCAGCATCTCATACCCCTGTTTTTTGTGAAAACTTTCCTCCCTGCAGATTCTCAGGTTTGCACGGGCATAGGGCCCATATGAAGACTTGGCAAGCATCGTTTGATTTACAATTGCGGCACCATCCACCAGCCAGCCGATTACACAGATATCGGCGTAGGTTAGGGTAGGGTAGTTGAAAATGCTTGAATATTTCGCATTGCCATAGATGTAATCTTCGACTACATCCTGTCTGCGTGCACCCAATGTTTCAGTGGCGCTATAGAGATAGAGTCCGTGTCCGGCCTCATCCTGCACCTTGGCAAGCAGAACCATTTTTCGTTTGAGAGATGGAGCTCTGGGTATCCAATTCCCTTCAGGCAGCATACCCACAATTTCGGAGTGTGCGTGCTGACTTATCATCCGAATTAATTGCTGCCGATATCTTTCAGGCATCCAATCTTTTGGTTCAATTTTTTCGCCTCGGTCAATTCTATCCTGGAATGCGTCTAATTTCTCTTTGGTATCCATAAAAGCGCTTTTTTGATATTTATAACAATATACCACTTTAACGATAAAAAGTGGGTTTGAGTTCAGAGAATTCAAATGGTAACATTAAATCTGTAATTATTAAATTCTCAGTATTCCAACATTTGATCAATCCTATCTTTCAGCCGGTAGTTCGCCAAATACCCTTTTTCAAGCTCTTTACTAAACGGAATAGGGGTATGAATTGAGGAACAACGTATTACCGGAGCATCCAGGTATTCAAAAGCTTTTTCTGACAGGCCTGCTGAAACTTCACTCATTGGTCCCAGAACTTCTGAGGGTTCTTCAAGTAAAAGAGCACGTCCGGTTTTTTTCACGGATGCAACTATTGTTTCCCAGTCGATGGGAGCAAGTGATCGAAGGTCAATTATTTCCAATTCAATCCCCTTACTTTGATACTCATCCGTTATCTCCAACGCCCAGTGAACTCCTAATCCATAAGTGATCAATGAGAGGTGTTTTCCTTCACGGACAACATTGGCAGTTTCGATATCGACAATTTTGCATTTATCATCTGTTAATTCCCGGAAGCTGCGGTAAAGTTTTTTATGTTCAAAGAAAAGAACAGGGTTCTCATCAAACAGCGCCGTATAGAGCATATTTTGAGCATCTTCAACCGAAGAGGGGACTAAAACCCGAAGGCCCGGCAGCTGCATAAACCAGCTCTCAGGAGATTGAGAATGAAAGGGCCCGGCACCGACGCCACCACCGTGGGGTGCTCTGATCGTAATGTTCAAATTTGGCATCCAACGATATTTACCTTTGGAGAGGTTATTTACGATTTGATTAAAACCACAGGATATAAAATCCGCAAATTGCATCTCTACAACCGGTTTATATCCATTCATTGCCAGGCCGATTGCGGCTCCTATAGCCCCGGACTCTATAATAGGAGTGTTGCGTATCCTCTCTTTCCCGAAACGCTCTAAGAATCCTTCTGACACTTTAAAAACGCCTCCGTACTCTGCAATGTCTTGCCCCATAAGAACAAAATGTTCATCTTCATCAAAAGCCTGGGCATGTGCCAGCTGAATGGCATCGATCACTCTTTTTTCTGAACTTGTAGAATTCTTGGTTGAATCGGTAGGTGATGGCTGGGGCAACAGAGAGGCTCGGGCTCTTTCGGTTGATTCGTCAAATTCGGGTTCAGTTGCTGTCAGTGCTCTTTCAAGTTCATTTTTGAAACTCTTTTTCAGTGATTCAGATATAGGTTTAAGTTCCTCCCGATTCAAAATGATCTTCTTTTTAAGCATCCACTCTTCAAATTGAAAAATCGGATCTTTTGGTTTCCATTTTTCAAATTCTTCGTCCGGTACATAAAAAGTGCCGGATGCTTCTTCATGCCCCCTCATTCTGAATGTTTTTGCCTCGATTAGAACGGGATTCCCGGCAATAGCCATTTTACGGGCATCAGTAACGGCTTTTTGTACTGAAAAAAAGTCATTTCCATCAATCAGAAGACCTTTCATACCATATCCAATGGCCCGATCAACTAGATTTTCGCATGAATATTGTTGTGATACCGGAGTTGAGAGTCCATATCCATTATTTTCGATAATAAATATGACCGGCAATTTCCAGACGGCAGCAAGATTGAGCGCTTCATGAAAGTCACCCTCACTGGTTGCTCCATCCCCACAAAAACTGACGGCCACCTGTTTCTCTTTGCGAAGTTGATAACCAAGCGCAATACCGTTTGCCACCGGCATTGTGGCTGCCAGGTGTGATATCATACCAAATATGTTATACTCTTCAATACCAAAATGAAACGAGCGATCACGTCCGCCGGTAAATCCGTCTGCTTTGCCGAAAAGCTGACAAAAGAGTTCATAAAGAGGTACTCCGCGAGTAGTAAAAACTCCCAAATTCCGATGCATGGGCAGTATGAAGTCCTCTTTTTGAAGACTTAAAGCAGTGGCAACTGAAATGGCTTCCTGTCCAATTCCGGAGAACCATTTTCCAATTTTATTCTGCCTTAAAAGAGATAACATTCTTTTTTCTATCAGTCTCGGCAGGAGCAAATGCCTGTAAATTTCAAGGGTTTTTTCCTTTGAAATTTTTTTTATGGGGTCTATCATTTATGATAATTTTCTGTGTAATTTATTTGTCTTTTAGAAAAAAGAAATTTGAATGTAGAAACCAATAAATTCAACTTATATTGTATATCTGGTTGTATTCAATGCAAGCTAATTACAGAAGCATTGAATTACAATCAGAATGTGAGTTGAAATAGAATTAATTGGGTCGCGTTGATCTGAATCTATTCAGATCTTTATTACATTAATAGATATGTATCACTAAAAAAACAACGATATGGGCAGAAGAAAGAGTTATCTGGTTCAATGTTACTTAACAAAAACATAGAATATATTAATACGGGTTTATAAGAAATGGAAGCACTTGGAAGACAAATTCTTGTAGAGTATTACGACTGTGATCAGTCAAAAATCAATGATGTCAGCTTTGTAGAAACGGCTTTAATACAAGCGGCAAAAGCGTCAAGAGCAACGCTCATCTCTCATAATTTTCATAAATTCAGTCCCTATGGTATCAGTGGAGTCGTTGTTATAGCTGAATCCCATATCGCAATTCACACCTGGCCTGAATACAACTATGCAGCTGTTGATATTTTCACATGTGGTGAAACTATAGACCCGTGGATTATTCAGGAATATTTAAAAGAGAATTTTGACTCTAAAAACGTCTCAAGTATGGAGATGAAAAGAGGTATGTTCAAAGTTCCTGAAGGACAAAAACTCTTATTTAAACCCAATAGTGAGTTCCAATCCAACTAATTTCTTTGCGAATTTATTAAATATGTTCCTGTTAACATTCCGGGAACCTTTCATTATAATCCTAACTGATTAAATATTTTAAGTTATGATGGTTCAAACCCCAAACATCTATTGCCTTGTGAAAGGGGCTGCGGAAGGACGTACACGATTAAATGCATTTGATAAGGCACTTCTGGCTGCAGGAGTTGGTGACACGAATTTAATGCGAATGAGTAGTATTTTACCACCTGCTGCAGAAGAAAACAGAATAAATGATATTGTCCTGCCAAAGGGCGGACTCATTCCATTAGCATACGCAACTATCGATGGAACAACTCCCGGCCGACTCATTTCAGCAGCTATTGCTGTTGGTATCCCCGAAGATGATCGTGAACCCGGTGTGATTATGGAGTTTGAAGATCATGCCCAGCTATCTAATGTAGAAGAAATTGTCAGGCAGATGGTAGTGGATGGGTTTGAGTATAGAAATAGAAAATTAAAAGAGATTAAATCGGTCGGAATTGAACATAAAGTGGAGCGCTGCGGGGCTGTTTTTGCGGCTGCTGTGCTTTGGTACAAGTGACAGGATGCAAGGTACAGGGGACAAGGTGCAGAGATGTTGGCATTCTTATTAGGACTAGGACCTGCACTTTGAGATCCTGAAATAAATTCAGGATGACGGTTATTTTTATATTTTCAATACTAAACCCGAAACCATGAGCCCTAAACACGATAATACATTATCACCTTAACACGTCAATACGTAAAAACATAATCATAGTATTTACCTTGTCCTCTACCTCTTAATTTTTAAAGAAATTGTTTTTAAATCATGCCCTTATCATATAACGAATACTACAACGAACAGACCGGATTAACAATCGGGTTGAAGAAACTGCTGTTTTCTGAACAATCTGAATACCAATTGGTTGAAGTATATGAAACGGATACCTGGGGCAATTTAATGACCATTGACGGAATGGTGATGCTCAGTGAACGGGATGAATTTGTCTATCATGAGATGCTGGCACATGTGCCGATGTTTACTCATCCGAAACCAAAGAGAGTGTTGATTATAGGTGGTGGAGATGGGGGTACGGCAAGAGAAGTATTAAAGCATAACTCTGTGATTCATGTCGATATGGTCGAAATCGACAAAACGGTTGTGGATGCATCAAAAAAACATTTTCCGAAAGTCGGTGATTTTGAAAATCCGAAATTAAATGTTCTCTATGAAGATGGAATTGCATTTATTCAGAATGTAAAAAATCCATATGATGTCATTATTATCGATGGATCTGATCCTGTAGGTCCGGCAGAAGGGCTTTTTGAAAAAGATTTTTATCAATATTGTAAAAACGCTTTAACCCCTAAAGGAGTGTTGTCTACCCAAACAGAAAGTCCCTGGGTTGAATCCTATCATCCAAGTATGAAGAAAGTATTTGGTGCGCTGGATGACCTCTTTCCAATAGCCAAAATGTATCTAAGTTTTATCCCACTCTATCCTGCAGGTATGTGGTCGATGGGTCTGGCATCCATGGGAGAGTCACCACTGGATAATAATGTCATCAAACGAATTCAATCCGTTTCAAAATTATTGGCCAGCCTGAAATATTATAATTCCGATGTTCATTCAGGATCATTTGCCCTTCCTAATTTTGTGAGCAAAATTATAAAATAGCCGGTTAATCGATTGGGTTGGGTGCAATGCAATTGGAGTTGAAATTTTAATACAACCCTCATCAGTTTAATATTGAAATGAGTATGACTTTCATAAAATCGGTTATATTTTCAAATAAAATGGCCCGGATTGACAATGGATGAATAAGTGCCCAAGACTCATTGTTATGGCCTATATTTGTAATAAATAAACAACATCTGAATTTTCGATGTATGTTAGAAAGTACCTGATTCATATCAATCATAGGTTTTCTAAAGTTTAACACTCATTAAATTATACCGGCAATGAACAAAAAACTGCTCTCTTTCGTACTCTTAGTATTCACTTTTCTCTCTTGTGAGCAAGCGGCACATCAATCCGAGTATGATCGCCTGGAATTAGAAGAAATTACAGTCGATGAATTACATGCGGGATATCTGGATGGAACTTTCACGATTCAGGAGGTGACAGCTGCCTATTTGGCAAGAATTGATGAGATTGACAAAAACGGACCTGCATTAAACTCTATATTATCGATTAATCCGGATGCAATGGAGATTGCAGTGGCATTAGACAGGGAATTGCAGGATGGAACGAATCGGGGGATGCTTCATGGGATTCCTATTATCTTAAAAGACAATATAAACACAACGGATATGCCGACTACGGCCGGGTCCCGGTTTATGGAAGGATCTGTTCCACCCACGGATGCCCATATTGTTGAATTACTTCGGGAGAAAGGAGCGATTATTCTAGGAAAAGCAAATCTAAGTGAGTGGGCTAATTTTCATAGCAGTTTTTCATCGAGCGGATGGAGCAGCCTCGGTGGACAGGTGAAAAACCCTTACGAACTGAGCAGGAATCCATGTGGATCCAGTTCAGGTTCAGGGAGTGCTGTATCGGCTAATCTGGCAGCTCTTGCGATTGGAACAGAAACAAACGGATCCATTGTATGTCCATCGGGTGCGAATGGCGTAGTTGGTATCAAGCCAACAGTTGGACTTTGGAGTCGGTCCGGTATCATTCCTATTTCGTATACAACCGATAGTGCCGGCCCCATGGTTCGGACAGTACGGGATGCAGCCATATTGTTGGGGGAACTGGCAGGTGTAGATGAAAGGGATGCAAAAACAGAGGGTGCGGCCGAACATATCAAGTCTGACTATACCCAATATTTAAATGAGAACGGAATCAGTGGTAAACGAATTGGTTTCTATACATCTCCCATGGGTAATTTCTTTCGTGTGGATACACTTATGTATCAAACAGTGAGAATTTTTGAGGAATTGGGAGCTGAAATTGTGGAGATCGAGCAAATTACTGAGAGTAATGTAGGATCCGATGCTTTTCAGGTTCTTCTTTTTGAATTTAAAGATGGTTTAAACAGCTATTTTGAGTCATTGGGTGAAGATGCACCCGTCAAGAGTATTGAGCACCTGGCTGAATTAACGACACAAGCAAATGATCGAGAGCGTTTCGACCGGAACCTGATTTTCACGGCCTCCGAAATGGGTGGGCTGGATTCAGAAGAGTATCAAAATGCATTGGATAATATGCTCACTCAAAGCCGTGAGAGGGGGATCGATCGGGTAATGGATGAGCATCAATTAGATGCAATTATTTCACCGACCGGCTCACCGGCCTGGAAAACGGATTTAACGTTAGGAGATAATTTTAAACTCTCATCCAGCTCTCCATCTGCAAGAGCCGGATATCCTATCATTTCATTGCCCATGGGCACAATTGATGGTCTTCCGGTAGGGCTATCCATTTTTGGGCGGGCATGGAGCGAACCTATGTTACTGGAGATTGCTTACACGTTTGAACAGAAACGGGGGCCACGTGCCGTTCCGATGTTTTTAGAGTGATTGATCGGGGAGAAATGAGAATTTTACACTCCTTCATTCATTGATGAAATATTAGATACTCTTTGAAGGTGAGTTTTTATAGAAATAAAAAAAATGCAGAATCTAAGTACTGATTCTGCATTTAATTTTGTTGGAATTTTAGAAAGCTATACCGGCCGTTTTCCCTGAATCAGGTCTAACAGTATTGCAATAACTGCAATAACAAGAAGGGCGTGTATTAACCCACCTAAGGAGTATCCAATAAACCCGATAAGCCAACCTATGACCATTATGACAGCTATTAAATATAAAAGTGATCTCATGTTATTTCCCTTGGTTTAAGTTAGTTATTCTTTCAGAAGTCATGGCCTGATCAGGTACGGTCATCAAGTTCATTTTTCCAATCGTTTAGTGTTGAAGAGATGTCATTGTACATTTCTTCCGTACTTGATTTTACATCTTCCCACGTATCGGCAGTTGCATTTTCTAACTCATCCAATGCCTTCTCAACGTCTGATCGTTCTTCAGTAAGCTCATTGTATGCCTCATCAAGGCCCTCATCAGCAGCATCACCGGCATCCTCAATACGTGCACTCAATTCACTTAATTCGTCGTCGATATCGTCTCGCAGATCTTCCAGCCTACTTGCCAATTGTTCTCTCTCATCTTCAAAGTTATTTACTAACTCCTGCCTTTCATCGCTGATAGTGCTTGAAGCATCATCTCCATCATTTTCACACTGTACAAGAAATGTGACACTCGACAAGAGTAATATGAATGTTGTTAATTTTAAATATTTTAAACTAATCATTTATACTTTTGGTCTTTTTTAATATTAATTTTTATTGCAGTTAAGACATTTCTAATCAGCTATGACTAAAAATATTTAGATAAATAAAAATGGATGAATTTATCTTATGAATCGATCCATTCTTTTAACTCTTTAGATATCTCATCTTTAGTCTTACCAGTCTTTTTCTGAATAGTTCCGAAAAGTTCATTTTCCTTCCCTTCTACATATGTAAGATCATCATCTGTCAGATCCCCATATTTTTGTTTGAGTTTTCCTTTTAGCACATTCCAATTGCCTTTTAATTGAAGATCATTCATAACTTTTTCTCTTTTTATTATTATTTGTTCAATATTTATAACGCATCTTATTGCAAAATTGTTCCCTGTAACTAATTATCTATCAGTTAGTTAATCATAAAAGAATGATGAGATCGTTTCTGTATTCATTACATTCCATGATTTTGGAGGGTTGAAATTTTCCATAACATAATTTGTAACCGACAGAAGTAGCGAGTAAAATGGGGTACATTAGAAACAATAATTTCATAGTTAAGAATAAATATGGATATGTCATCTGAAATTGATGAATCAACATCCAAGAGATGGAAGATATCCAAATGGGTAATCGCCGCTGCTTTTGGAATGCCGTTATTATTGTTGATGGTGACGGTAATCACACTTCGGTGGGTAGATCCGTCTGTAACCAGTTTTACAATCAGGGAAGATTGGGAATCTCTGGAGATGGAGCGTTATAACCTGCGGGATTTTTGGGTTGAAGCTGATGAGATTCCGGATCATATGAAATGGGCCGTTGTTGCATCTGAAGATCAACTATTTTGGGAGCATCACGGGTTTGATGTTGAGTCGATACAAGAAGCGTGGGAAGATCGTCAAGAGGGGAGGCGTTCAAGGGGGGCGAGTTCTATATCTCAGCAAGTTGCAAAAAATTTATTTCTTTCACCAGCACAATCCCTATTCAGAAAAGGCCTGGAAGCCGGAATCACCGTTCTGATTGAACTTTTTTGGCCGAAAGAGCGAATTATCGAAGTTTATCTGAATGTCGCAGAATTTGGCCCGGGCATCTTTGGAGTAGGAAGGGCGGCTGAAGTTTTTTGGAGTATTCCGGTGTCACAAATTGATGCGGATAAAGCGGCCAGATTAGCGGCTGTACTCCCCAGCCCAAAACGAATGAGAGTGCAGCCTCCATCACCATATGCCTACGAACGCAGCCGTTGGATTTTGCGCCAGATGACTCAACTGACCGGTATTCAGTATATTAGGTCAAATCAAGAAGCTACTGAGGAGTCAGAGGACCAAAACATTGAAGAAACGGATCCTTTTCTGTTACAGTCTGAGAGAGAATTGGAAGAATTGTTGAATTTATCTGCAGATTCCACTTCACAGGATTCAAATTAAATATTAAAATTATTTAATGACACCCAGTTTGTGCATCTTGTTGTTGTGTACATAGATAACCATTCTTCAACGATAGAAAATTCAGTATGAAACTATATATAAAATATATGGTTAGCCTTAGGTGCAAAATGTTCGTAAAGGATGAGTTGAATAAAATCGGACTGGACAATGCTAATGTGGAGCTTGGATTTGTTGAATTTGAAGATGAAATAACAGATGAACAGCTTGAAACATTCGGAGAGAACCTGAAAAAAGGGGGATTGGAACTACTGGATGATAAAAAACACATTCTGGTTGAAAAAATTAAGAATTTAATCATAGAGATGGTTTATCAAACAGATGATTTGCCAAATGTGAACGATTCTGATTATTTAAGTGAAAAACTACATTACGATTATACCTATCTCTCGAATGTGTTTTCTGAAGTGAAAGGAACGGCTATTCAACAATATATCATAAAACATAGAATCGAGAGAATAAAAGAACTGTTGTTATATGATGAGTTAACTCTCACTGAAATTGCATGGCAATTAAACTACAGCAGTGTTTCCCATCTGTCGAACCAGTTCAAAAAAGTAACCGGCCTGACTCCAACTTATTTCAAAGAACTAAAGAGTAAAAGAGAGTCATATTTGGAAAATCTGTGATATCTGTAAGGTTTTCACGTATTTTTATAACATTCAAACATTTCTTTCTGCACATATTGCATTGATTGAAAAATATGTCGTTGTCATTTCTCTGTATCGATAATTAATGTTTAATGGACAATATAGCTATACGTATAAGTTTACTGAATCATTAGACTGTTAATTCCAGAAAAATCAATCGATACTGTTCAAGATTTCTCAAGATTCAAAATGAATCTCTTTGAAAGTTTTACTACAAACAATCATAATTAAAAATCAACATCATGGGAAACCTATTATATCTTGTTGCAGTTATCTTAATCATAGCCTGGTTAGTTGGATTTGTTGGCTACAGTACCGGAGGGATCATTCACATACTTTTGGTAATTGCAGTTATAGCAATTATTTTGCGTGTAATTCAAGGAAGGAGAATTTTATAAAATCTATTTGTAATTGCACATTTGTATGATCGATGCAATAGAAAATCAGAGGCCGATCAACAACAATGCCCTATTAAAAATCTGTATGTTATGTAACATATAGGTATAAATGTGTAATACCACTTTAGCTTTCTATTGGCATATTTGCCTATAGAAAGTATGAATTCAGTGAATTTTGTAACAGTTGAAGAATCAACTAAATGTCAAAATAACCCTAACCAATAACATTGAACAATATGAGAACAATACGACTAACAATTACCTCGATAATTTTACTGTTTGCCGTTCAATCGATTGCAGTCGCACAGTCGACAAGCATGACGGAAACATTTAAAAAACACTTTAACGAAACCGTTGAGCAAGTTCATCAAACTGAAAGTGCTGATGAAAAACGAGCGATTCTCAATGAATCATTTACCAAAATGATTACCACTTTAGAGCGTATCGAATCAGAAGCTAATCTGACAGAAGATGAAACTGCCCAGTTGGTGTCGTTTAAAAACGATATTTCTGAAAAACAGAGCGAATTAAACGGTCTGGATGGGTTTGATGAAATTCAGGATGAAGACCTTGATGATTTCTCAAATTTTTCTCAGGATTTTGTTGAGCAGGCAAATCGTACAATTACTATAGGCCTGACAACAGCACTATTGATCCTTATCATACTACTGTTGTTGTAAAATTTATTAATCACTAATAAATCTTATTATAAAAGCAACCTTTTCTATTGGAAGGGGTTGCTTTTTTTATTGGTAAAAAGTCACACATTTTCGATAATTTATGTTCAATTCTAATTCATTTTATACAGTTTGGATTCTCATTCCGGTACTCATGGGATTAATTTTATCAGGTTGCAAATCCACATCTGAACTACTAAAACAGTCTCCCGAGGTTGAAACATTAGATGCAGATTACTCGATAATTTATTACATCCATGCTGATTCCGATTATCTATATCACGAGTCAGATGGGACCCCGATTCGAGGAAACAGTCTGGTATTGAAGAGTGCTCATAAGGTAGCTGAAAGGGCTAAATCAGGAGAAGTTTTCATTTATTATCAACAACCGGAGCGTAAGTTTTTGGGTCTGTTTCCACGCAGGAGCAGTCAGCTTTATCACTATTTGAATGGAAAATTAATCAACTTGGTAGAGTATCGTCACTCCAATAAGAGTGAAAATTTTCTGGATACTGAAGTACTACTCTATCATCAATATCGGATTCAATCCGGAAATAACGATCAGGATCTTCATTTTCTCTATTTTGGTCATGAAATCCCATTAGAGGATGGAAAAAAATATCATCATACACTGCCGGATATTGAGGTAAATATTGAAACTCTATCTGCAGGCATGCAAAAATTTTTATCAGGGGCTCATCAACGTTTTGATCTTGTCGTCCTGTCAACCTGTAATAATGGATCACCTGCAATGGCAGCATCTCTGTTACCGATTACGAATACAATGATCGCATCCCCGCAGAATCTTCACTTGTCTCATATCGATTCAGGAAATTTGAGCCTTTTAGAAAAAAAACCGAAAATACCGACACTGCAGTTAGCCCGGTCAATGGCAAAGGAGACTTTCAATCGACTTGAATCTGAAATATTGACTGCCATTACATTATCCGTATACGATTTTGAGATTATTCGTGAATACGATGAAGAACTTCTAGGGTTTATTGAGTTCTATAATAGCCTGGATACAAGACAATATTATTCTGACTTTATTGATTGTAATCATGTTGAAAATTTTGATAGTGAGCGATTTAGATTTGGGGTAAATACCTGGTATAAACCGGCCAGGTTTGGGAGGGAATCACTCAAAAATTCTCATTCCGGATGGGGATGCAGGCCTCTAATCCAAAATTGAGTGTGGAATTCAGTTCAGAAAAAATGAAACATTTGCCTGAATGTGGGATATATATAACATAATTCAATTATTTCACAACAATTCCGGGTTAAAGATCAGGTAATTTTAATTTTACTTGAAAGGATTCCAAACTGGAAATAACCGGACGAGAACATTTTTAAAAAATTAAATACTATGAAAATTTATTTGACTACGATTCTAACCTTTCTTGTAATGGCTGTCGGTACAGCAAACGCTCAACAAACTATAAATATAGGTACTAAAATTGGCCTGAATTCATACAATATTATCGAAGATAATAATGGATTAGGTTATGATTCAAAAATTGGAATGCATGCCGGGATCTTTGGGCATATACACCTGGATGGCACAAACGGTCAGTTTGCACTACAACCTGAACTTGTCTACTCCATGCAGGGTGCAAAACGAGGGGATGTTAATCACAATCTTGATTATTTGAATGTACCCGTTCTTGTTCAGTATATGTTTGATAACGGCTTCAGGCTGCAGGCCGGTCCGCAGTTAGGCCTCTTGGTTAGAGCTAAAGCGGTTAATAATACTGCAACTGTAGACCTTAATGAAGATTTCAAATCTATTGACGTAGGGCTAAGTTTTGGTGCCAGCTATATCCATGTGCCAAGCAGTTTTGGGATAGATGCAAGGTATAATTTAGGGCTAAATGATATGTCCGAATCTTCTGCTGTAAATTCAAACAACAGGGGTTTACAGATCGGTATCTTTTATCTTTTTAATCATACTGACTAATACCCCCTAAAATAAATAATCAATAGAATAGTTCATTAAAAGACAAATCAAAGAGAGCAAAATGGAAGGCAGGAATTGAGCACCTGTCTTCTGTTTTATTTTTTTTAGGTATTTTATTTATTAAAATACATTCATTGAAGCCACTCCGGCTATGATTCGAATTCAGTATTGCAAACTGATGCCGTATTAGATTCTTAAAATGATCCATATTTATAAATAAATGAGTTCAATTCATACTTTTTACCATTGGTTAGTACTGATTCTATTTATTGTATTTGCTTTGTTGCAGCTGAATGATACGGGTTCTATTCCATGGATTATCGGTTATGGTTGGGTTTCGGTGGTTGCAGCTATGAAGATCTTCAATAAGATCCGGCCTTCAGAAAAAGTGGTTCGACTCCTTACCCTATGCAGTATCATCATTTATTTGGGTTGGGCTGCTGTTTGGTTTCCGGAAGTGCTGACTTGGATTGATCTCGGGAAGCCAACAATCACAGGCAGTATGTCCTCAGAAACACCGTACATCGAGTATGTGAGGGAGTTTATTGGACTGTTGATTTGCACAGGTTCTATGGCCTATCTATACTATACGGCCGGGGAGAGATAACCCAGCGATACAATATTTAGCCACATTGCAGAACTTTCTTTGACCCATTTCAAGCTTATTATAAATCTTAAGTTGATCCCTTATAAAACATCGTGCAGATTTTTCATTAAACAATGTTTACTCTCATTCTATAACTTGTACGTAAAGATATTTAAGCTAATTCATTAATATTTATGATGATACGGGATAATTCCTTTTTTTTGCGTGATGATGTAGTGGGGATCAGCCGTGACCTGATTGGGATGATTCTTTGCACAAAAATGAATGGAGTGGTGACGGGCGGACGCATTGTGGAGACAGAAGCATACGGTGGGGTTACCGATCGCGCATCCCACGCCTGGGGTGGACGGTTAACCGGACGAACCGAAACGATGTATCGGGAGGGCGGTGTCTGTTATATTTATCTCTGTTATGGGATTCATCATCTTTTTAATGTTGTGACGGGTCCGGAAGGACGTCCGGATGCGGTATTGATCAGGGCACTGGAACCGGTGACCGGGATTGAAACCATGCTTCAGCGAAGAGGGCTGGAGAAGGTGCAGCGGAGGGTGGCCGGTGGCCCCGGCCTTGTGTCCCAATCTTTAGGGCTTTCCACAGATCAGAATGGATTGTCTCTAATACAGGGCAAGAAAATCTGGCTGGATAGGGATGAATCTCATGAAAAAGATCAGAAAAGGAAATTTGAGATTATTGCATCACCCCGTGTTGGGGTTGATTACGCAGGAGAGGATGCTGGAAGGCCCTGGAGGTTTCGGTTGAAGGGGAGCAAGTTTAGTAGTCCTGCGAAGTGAAAAACATCGAAGTAGAGTAAAGAAACAGCAAATAGGCTTAGGTATGTCCCGGTTTTCAGTTGTATTACATACAGAACAACCAAAACCGACGATCAATATCTATGGAAATACCTTTAAATAGACAGAAAAAAGTACTGCTAATCATTGCTGCAATTCTGTTTTCCACTTCCTTTTTACTGAGTGCATGTCAGGATGTAAGTGTGCAAACCATCACCTGGGTGGAGTATGAGCCGGTTTATATGAGCCATGAAGAGTTCATTAACTCTGTAAGTATGGAAGCAACACGTGAACTGAACAATCCCGGAAAGATCTATTTTTATGAAGGATTTCTGTTTGTGAATGAGGTCAATAAAGGGATTCATATCATTAATAATTTTGATCCTTCCGACCCGGAACAGATTGGATTCATCAATATTCCGGCCAACAAGGATATTGCAATACGAAATGACCTTTTATATGCCGATTCACAAAAAGATTTGCTGGTTTTTGATATCAGCAGTATTGAGAATCCTCAGCTATTAGACCGGATTGAAGGGGTTTTTAACAACTCGGCAAATACTCCTCCGGGATTTACAACTCAATCTGTGGATGAATCCAAAGGTCTGGTGGTAGATTGGGAACCGGTGGTTAAAGAAGAGATTTGTGAAGGCAATTGCCACACTCATCCGGCAAATATTCAGGGCGGTGGTGTATTTTTTGACAGTTTTTCATCAGTCTCATCGGAAAGATCAGCTTCACAATCCGGTGTGGGAGGATCGATGGCGCGATTTACCATTAACGGTGATTATCTGTATGCCGTTGATAATAGCGACTTGATGACATTTGATGTTTCTTCAACCAATACTCATAAAGTAAATCGTCAGCATGTGGGCTGGCTGATTGAAACCATTTTTCCTTATAAAAATCACCTCTTCATCGGATCAGTTAATTCGATGTATATATATGACCTCGACAACCCTGCCGCCCCAAATCAGCAATCCATATTCCGGCATGCCACGGCTTGCGATCCGGTGGTAGTGGAAGGGAATTACGCTTATGTAACCCTGCGAAGTGGTGAAAACTGTCCAAATGTACAGGGTAACGACCAGCTTGAAGTGATTGATGTGAGTGACTTGAAAAACCCAAAGAATATCGGGATTTATGATATGATTAACCCGCACGGATTGGGTATCGATGACGGAAGATTATTCATCAGTGAGGGGGATTACGGACTTAAACTGATGGATGCTTCAGATCCTTTTAACATCAAAGAAGTCCGGCACATCAAAGAGATTAAAACATTTGACGTGATTCCGCTGAATGGAGTGCTGATGGTTACCGGTGAAAGCGGAATCATTCAGTATGACTACAGCGAAGCCCCTGAATTGACGCATCTGAGCACGATACCTGTTATCAAAGATTGATGCAGGTTCCCCTAAACGCCGGAGGATGATGAACGATGCATCCGCCGGTGTTTTCATTTAAACCTTACTATTGAGATTCCATGAAATATTTTTTTATTACCGGAGCGATTCTTTTACTATTTCCCATGATATTGCCGGCTCAATCCCAGAAAGAGGATGTGGTGTACCTGAAAAATGGTGGAATATTACGCGGTGAAATACTTGAAATGCATGAAAACGGGCGTCTGAAAATCGAGGTTGCCGGGCGCAATGTTTTTGTGGTGAATATGGATGAGGTGGATAATATTTCAACGGCAAAAATTGATGAGCAGTACTACTCAAAGGAACCCGGGTACGTGAACAGAACCGGATTTGAAGTATTGCATTCCAGTAACAATTCTTCTTTACGGTTAACTATGGTGAACGGTTACCGCTTCAACCCGCATTTCTCTGCAGGAATTGGATTTGGCATTTCTCCATATAATGATCCGCTCACACTTGTGCCGGTATTTCTGGATTTAAAAGTTAGGTTTTTGGAAGCCAACTCTTCGCCCTACTTTTTTTTAAAAGCCGGATATAATTTCAGTGTTCATCACGATGAAGAAGTAGAGTTACAGGATCACAAAGGAGGTCTATTATTCAATCCGGGGGTTGGGCTGCATTTCATCAGGAGCGGCGGTATTGGTTTATATTTTCAGGCCGGTTACAACATCGACAACTCATATTATGAATTTGAAGGGTGGTGGCCCCAAACGGTAGAAAATGAGATCTCCTTTCGGAGAATGAGTGTAGGGATGGGAGTGTCGTTTTAACCGGTACATGACTCAATCCATCCGGGCCAACGCAGATTTGGAATTTGGATTGACCGGAGGGCCTCAACTAAGTTAACCCGAATGAATTATATAAATAATAGTTATCGAAACTTCATAACTGTTCGTATCATTTGGCAGTTGGTATTCGTTACATTTATAGGTCATAAACAATCTGCAACTTCTCTCTTAACCCAATAATCAGAAACTCACATGAAATCCAGTACTCAGAATGGACTCATTGCAGCCGGCATCAGTTTTGTTGTCGGTATGTTATTCCTTGGTTTATTTCTCAACAGCTCGGTTCAGACGTTCCGCAGCTTTGATCGAACGGTTACGGTTCGCGGCCTGGCCGAGCAGGAGCATCTGGCAGATGTTGTGATATGGCCTATTCCGTTTGCATTAGCCTCAAACAACCAGGAAGAAATCTATCTGCAACTGGAGCGAAATACAGGGCTTGTCGTTGAGTTTCTAAGGGATCGGGGAGTTGAGGAGTCAGAGATTTCCGTGGATGTACCCACAGTTACCGACCGATCCGCCCAAAGATGGGGTGGTGATGCAGGCAGTGAATTCCGCTATGTAGCTACTCAATCAGTTACCGTTTACTCAAACCGGGTAGAGGAGATCCGGAACGTGATGCGAGACATAGGCGAACTTGGCAAACAGGGTGTCATCATAGGGAGTGATGATTATCAATTCCAGACCGAGTATCTGTTTACCCGGCTTAATGACATAAAGCCCGAGATGATCGAGATTGCGACTATTGAGGCCCGAAAAGTAGCGGAGAAGTTTGCTGAAGATTCCGATAGTCGATTGGGTAAGATCAAAACGGCTTCGCAGGGGCAGTTTTCGATCTCTGACCGTGACCGGAACAATCCACATTTCAAGAATGTGCGGGTTGTATCGACGATTGAGTATTATTTGGCGGATTGATAGAACCTGCTACTATAGCAATTATATTCTATATGTAACTGAAATTAAATAATATACAACGCAATAATTCTACTTTTAAGTGCCCGGGGGGGGACTCGAACCCCCATGTTGTTGCCAACATACGCCCCTGAAACGCACGCGTCTACCAATTCCGCCACCCGGGCAATCAATCTATTCTGTAAAAACTCGAAGTTTACTATTAAAACTTTTGAGCAGTATCATTCTGAGTGATTTAAAATGGAGGAAAAAACGATCACTTACCCACCCAAAATTCAGAAAGACTAAATATACCAAGCTTTTTAACCATCTTGCAATAGAAAGTTCTGCTCATTTTATTATCATTCAGAACTCAATAAACTTAATTAACACCTGCTTAAAAGAGATTCGGAACAGACATGAACGCAGATTTTGACCATGTAGGACAAAAAATATTTGAAAAAATAGACACTTCCATCTACCCTGACGCTACAAAAGCATCTGCTCTTGTCGCTAAGGAGATTGGGAATTTAATCAACGCACGCAATCAAACCGGACAAAATACAGTCCTGGGACTGGCAACAGGTTCTACACCGCTACAAGTCTATAGCGAACTGATCCGGCTCCATGAAGAGGAAGGGCTCAGTTTCAAGAGAGTCATTACTTTTAATCTGGACGAATACTATCCCATTAAACCGGAAGAACTTCAGAGTTATGTTCGGTTTATGAATGAAAACCTGTTTGATCACATCGACATCAAACGGAAAAATATACACATTCCCGACGGCACACTTTCCAAGGACAAAGTGTATGAATATTGCCGCAATTATGAGCAAAAAATCGAGGAAGCCGGTGGACTCGATGTCCAAATCTTGGGAATCGGTCGAACCGGGCATATTGGGTTTAATGAGCCGGGGTCTCTTGAGAAAACCAGAACGCGACTGGTGACTCTGGATGATCTCACCCGAACCGATGCAGCGGCTTCTTTTTATGGTGAAGAGCATGTGCCCCGACAGGCGATCACAATGGGTGTAGGTACGATTCTGAAGGCCAAAAAGATCTATCTGATGGCGTGGGGGACTACAAAAGCCAAGGTAGTTCAGGATACTGTTGAGGGGCAGATCACGGATCAAATCCCGGCAACATATCTGCAAAAACATGACAATACAAAGGTAATTCTGGATGAAGCGGCCGCTTCTGAATTAACCCGCAGAAAAACTCCCTGGTTGGTAGGCCCTTGCAAGTGGGACGAAAAGATGATCAAACGGGCGGTGACCTGGCTCAGTTTGAGTTGCGGTAAACCGATTCTCAAACTGACCGATGAAGATTATAATCAGAACGGGATGAGCGATATCCTGTTTGAGTATGGACGGGCGTATAATGTAAACATTCATATTTTTAATGTGGTTCAGCATACCATCACGGGGTGGCCGGGCGGCAAGCCGAATGCCGATGATACCAACCGTCCGGAACGTGCTACGCCGTTTCCGAAAAAAGTACTCATCTTTTCCCCGCATCCGGCAGATGATATGATCTCAATGGGGGGGACACTGATGAGGCTTGTAGAACATGGGCATGAAGTTCATGTCGTCTATCAAACCACGGGAAATATTGCGGTTTACGATGATGAGGCGCTTCGGTACGCAGATTTTATTTCACAATACAGACTAAATTCTTCTGATAAAGATCTGTTTAAGAAAATCACGAAATTGGTTGAGAGTAAGCAGCCGGGCGACATTGACGCACCGGAAATGCTGGAGTTGAAAACAAATATTCGAAAAGCGGAAGCCCGATCGGCTTGCAGATATAGTGGTATTTCAGAGAAGAACATTCATTTTTTAGAGATGTCATTTTATGAAACCGGCAGGGAGAGAAAGAACAGACTCTCAGATGAGGATATTCAATCAATCAGGGATATTATCCACAAAATCAAACCGCATCAGATCTATGCGGCCGGGGATCTTTCAGACCCCCATGGAACCCATCGGCTCTGCTGGAATGCCATTGAGATGGTATTGCATGAGATGAAGGATGAGGGGTGGGCCCAGGACTGTTTTGTATGGCTCTATCGAGGAGTATGGCAAGATCTGGACGTGAGTGAAATTGATATGGCGGTGCCTTTGAGTCCGGGAGAACGGCTTAAAAAGAGACGTGCTATTTTTAAACATGCCTCACAAAAAGACCAGCCCAAATATCCGGGAACCATCAGCGGTGAGTTCTGGATGGCTGCCGATGAGAAGACCATCCTGCACGCTAAAAATTATGATAAATTGGGTTTGGCAGAGTATGATTCTATTGAAGGGTTTTCCCGCTGGAGAGTTATTTCAAAATAATTGATAATGGGTACCGGGATAGAAAAATGAGAGCCAAGAAAAAAATCGGGTTGCCAGAAAAAAAACAGATTGATAAGAAAGTAAGCGGGTGACCAGAAAATGTTATTTGGGTGTCAATAAAGTAAAAGGGGTTGCGAGAAATAAAAAACAGATTGCCAAAAAGGAAAAATCAACACATAAGTCAAAACCAAAACAAAAATAAATCTACCATGAAAAAACTATTTTCAATTACACTGCTACTGCTATTCACAGTTACGGCTGTGCAGGCACAGTTTAACACCTCTGAAGATACGCCGTTAAGAGTACTTGCTATTTTTGCTCATCCCGATGATGGGGATATCAAAATGGGCGGAACAGCGGCCTTGATGGCACAAATGGGTCATGAGGTAAAATTTCTAGCCCTTACCAATGGGGATGCGGGACACCAGGAGTTGGGTGGAGGCGCACTGGCGAATATTCGACGAGCAGAAGCAGAAGAGGCAGCCAGGAGATTTGGAATCAGTGAGTATGAGGTTTTTGATATTCACGATGCTGAGTTAATGCCCGAACTATGGGTCAGGAAAAAAGTGATTCGAGCGATCCGGGAGTGGAATGCGGATGTGGTGATTGGCCACAGGCCAAACGATTATCATCCGGATCACAGAAATGCAGGTAAATTGATGATTGATGCTTCATACATGGTGATCGTTCCAAATGTGACACCGGATGTTGCGCCTCTCGAAAGTAATCCTGTGTTTCTATATTTTGAGGATCATTTTACTAAACCAAATCCGGTTGAACATGATATTGCGGTTGCAATCGACGATGTTGCAGACATCAAGCTCGATGGGCTCGATGCTCATGTATCTCAATTTTATGAGTGGTTACCATGGACTGCAGGCGTATTGGATCAAGTCCCGGAAGATGAAGAAGAACGAAGGGATTGGTTATTTGAAACCCGTATTAACCGTCCGATCGGTGATGCGCAGCGTCAGGCACTCATCAGATGGTATGGTGAGGAGGCTGGAAATCAAATAAAGCATGCTGAATCCTTTGAAATTGCTGAATATGGAAGATATCCTTCCGAAGAGGATATTCGAATTATATTTCCAATGCTGGGTAATTAGTAGACCTTATTTCAAAAACCTCACAGTGTCTGATATGTTGTGTTGATGAGGTAAACCGAGAAATGCGTCATCCTGATGCAGGTGTCTG
>DEMS01000039.1:0-16068 GCA_002359315.1 Bacteroidetes bacterium UBA2664
AATGTGCTCGCGCGTCTGTGGCATCTGCCCGTCAGTGGCGGCAACCACCAGGATCGCACCGTCCATCTGTGCTGCACCCGTTACCATGTTCTTCACATAGTCGGCGTGACCCGGACAATCAACGTGCGCATAATGGCGCGCATCGGTTTCATACTCCACGTGAGCCGTTGCGATGGTAATTCCACGCTCTCGCTCCTCAGGGGCATTGTCAATGTCTGCAAACTGCTTGGCCACACCACCATAGTGCTTTGCCATTACCGTGGTAATCGCAGCCGTTAATGTCGTCTTGCCGTGATCCACGTGTCCAATCGTTCCTACGTTTACGTGTGGTTTATTACGTTGAAATGTCTCTTTTGCCATGGTTAAAAATTACTTAATGTTTTATTAGTTTAAACGTACAACCTGAAGAGCCGATAGTCGGAATTGAACCGACGACCCCTTCCTTACCATGGAAGTGCTCTACCCCTGAGCTATATCGGCTGGTTTCAGAGAGCGGGCGATCGGACTCGAACCGACAACATTCACCTTGGAAGGGTGACGCTCTACCAATTGAGCTACGCCCGCATGGTTTAAAATTTCGAAAATCAAATTTCTGTCATTTTTGTTTGGTTAATTTGAAATCTGAACTTCTGAATTTTAAATTCTTGCTGTGGGGGGAGCAGGATTCGAACCTACGAAGGCTTACGCCAACAGATTTACAGTCTGCCCCAGTTGGCCACTTTGGTATCCCCCCATTTTCAGTGGTTGCACAGAGCCAGTGGCCGGATTTGAACCGACGACCGGCGGTTTACAAAACCGCTGCTCTACCCCTGAGCTACACTGGCTGATCAAAATGTCAAAACTTCCACTTTCTGCTCTATTACCCTCTCTAACAGCTTTTAAATAATTCTTAGCGTCAGATAGGCGTAATTTTCCCACAAGTGAAAGACCTGAATGATAAAAATATCCTGCTTATTAGTCAACTTTTATTATTCTTTTTTTAATTCTTTTTTCTTCGGTTTCCTAAAGCGCCTGTAGAGAATCCACCCCCCGATAAAAAGGACAAGCATGGATAAGATAATCCATCCATAGACATTCAGATAACCGCCGATCACCTGCCAGTTTTCATGGACAATATATCCCAGCCCGATCAGGATGGTATTCCAAATAAGAGAACTGACCGTTGCGCTGACAATGGTCGGATACGCCTTTGTCTTGGTGATGCCCGCCGTCAGGGATATCACCGATCGGGTACCGGCTAAAAATCGGTTGGCTAAAATCACTTTTTGTCCCCAGCGAGCCATCCAGCGTTTCGCCCTGTCAAAATACTTGATATCAAAAAACCGCATCATCCAGAATTTTTTACGCTGGATCGCGATCTGATCCCCAAAGTGAGCACCGATGGCATACATGCTCATGAACCCTAAGACGGAGGCAACGGTCGTACCCATTAAAATGGGCACAAATTCAACGACCTGTTCTGCCGCTAAATACCCACCAAAAACGATGAGCACATCTCCGGGGACAGGCGGAATCACATTTTCCAGATAGGCTACCAGACAAAATATTATGTAGATACTCATGGGCGACAGTGAAGAGATCCACTCCACAAGGTATAACGTATACTCTTCCATTAACTAACCCTTCTCCTCCAACAGTACCACTGCATGCACAGCAATGCCTTCTTCTCTTCCCACAAAACCCATTTTCTCACTCGTGGTTGCCTTAATTGAAATCTGACCCTCACTGCATTTCAAAATCTCCGCCACACGTTTCCTGATTGTTAATATGTGCGGGTTTAACTTTGGAATTTCAGCTACGACTGTAACGTCTGTATTTACCAAAACATATCCGCGATCCCGGATCAGCTGATAACAGTTTTGAAGCAGTACGCTGCTATCTGCATTTTTAAAGGCGGGGTCGGTGTCCGGAAAGTGTGTGCCGATATCACCCAGTGCCAAAGCGCCCAGCAGGGCATCTGTAATGGAGTGCAGCAGAACATCGGCATCGGAGTGACCCTTCAGCCCTTTTTCAGAGTCTATTTTAATCCCGCCCAGTATCAACTCTCTCCCCTCTTCAAAGGGGTGCACATCGTAGCCGAGACCGATCCTGAAACTCATAGATGTCCTTCTTTTTGTAGCCAGCCTGCTATTTGCAGATCAAGGGGAAATGTGATTTTAAAATTTTTCGATGAGCCTTCAACGAGTACCACTTTGCCGCCGATCTGCTCCACCAGTGAAGAGTCATCGGAACCCATCAGTTTATACTGTTCGGCATGGTCGTAGGCCTCCCTCAGTAAGGCTGCCCAAAAAACCTGTGGCGTTTGAGCATGCCACATACTGTTTCGATCCGGTGTTTTTAAAATCTCCTGGCTGGAGCCTGCAATTTTGATCGTATCTTTTGCGGGCACGGCCAGAACCGCTCCTCCCCATCGCGACGCACTTTCTATACACTTTTCAATATCTTTCGGATCTACAAAGGGACGTACCGCATCATGCACTGCAATCAATCCTGTTTTTCCGGATATCATTTTTAATGCATTTCGAATAGAATCCTGACGCTCCTTCCCCCCTTCAACAACCACCGTTCTGATCTCCGGAAAAACCTGATTTAATATGTCACGGGTCGGTTCAACATATGCCGCAGAAGTGGAAACAATGACCTCTCCCAATCCGGATACATTTTTAAATCGCCCAAGCGTAAGCTCCAGAATTGTTTTACCGGAAATCTTCAGGTAGGGCTTGGGAGTCTCCCCCCCTATTCGCTCGCCTGCTCCCGCAGCAGGTACAATTAAAGCCAGCTGTTGATTGTCCACGATTATTGTTCAGTAGTTATTGAATCCATTTTGGAACCGTTTAAGAATCCGCGATTCATCGCCGGTTAAATTCTTATCACTAATTATCAATCCGTATGTGACCGATATTGAAACTGCATTACATCTTAAATTGAATCCGCTAAAGTACCGGCATTGCTCAGCTATCTAACCGGCATTGACTAAGTTATTGAATCCAATTGGATTCGCAATTTATAGAAACAATATTGCAACACAAATTAAATAATCAGGAGTTCATTGCAAGTTAAAAAGCCACATTGAATCGCAATGCTACAGAATCAGCATTGCATCGCCGAATGAGAAAAATTTATAATCTTTTTCAAGAGCTTCCTTATAGGAGCTTTTTATAAATTCAAACCCACCAAATGCAGCGGCAAGCATCAGCAATGTCGACTCCGGCCGGTGGAAATTCGTGATCACGGCTTCCGTGATTTTAAAATTGTAATCAGGGTAGATAAATTTATCCGTCCATCCGGTCCCCGCTTTCGACATGCCACTGGCCATCACACTCGTTTCGATCACTCTCACCGCAGATGTACCGCAGGCAACCACTTTGTGCTTTTTACTTTTGAGAGCTTCGTTAATCCGGTCAGATGATTCTTTCGAGATATAATAATTCTCAGAATCCATTCTGTGTTTCGTTAGATCTTCTACTTCTACCGGACGGAATGTGCCCCACCCGATGTGAAGTGTCACAGGAACAAAATCGACTCCTTTTTTCTTCAGTTTAGCTACCAGCTCGTCAGTAAAATGCATTCCGGCTGTAGGCGCGGCCACCGCACCTCTCTCCTTGGCAAAAATTGTTTGATAACTCTCCTTATCCGAATCTTTCGGCTCTCTTTCAATGTATGGAGGCAGCGGCATATCCCCGATGGTATCCAGCCGCTCATAGAGATCTTCGTTGGGTCCGTCATAAAGAAAACGAATCGTCCGGCCGCGTGATGTGGTATTATCCACAACTTCAGCCATCAGGTCCTCTCCAAAATAGAGTTTATTCCCAATTCTGATTTTACGGGCCGGTTCAACCAGCACATCCCACAACATGTTTTCAGGCTGCAGTTCTCTCAAAAGAAAAACTTCAATATCTGCTTCTGTTTTCTCCTTTTTCCCCTTCAATTTAGCCGGGAAAACTTTGGTATTATTATAAACGACTACATCACCCTCATTGAGGTATTTGTGTATATCAGAGAATTTTTCGTGCTTGATACTTTTATCTTCACGATTCAAAACCATTAATTTAGAACTGTCTCTCGGGCTCTGTGGTTCTTCAGGTACATTAAATTCGTCGATTTCAAACTTGAAATCAGTCAATTTCATTTTCAAAATAAGTAGAGATTTGATTTATATTTGACATCAGGTAAAGCTCGATAATATGCGCAATTTTTTGCAAAATTACAAGCTTAGAAAGTGATATGTGAAACGCGAGACGTCTCACGTCTCGCGTTTCACATATCACATCTCACCTTTTCATTTCATTCCACTTTTCTGTATAATTAATACGTACCAAATGCGTTTGTTAAGAAACACGATCCTATGACAAAGAAATTATCCCTTATAGCAATTCTATTTTTCGCAACAACCATCATCGCGGAAGCGCAGTTGAGAAAAGATCTGATGGTCCAGCCTGAGGTCTACTCGGCTTCTGTCACCCACTCCGGCAATCAAAACGCACCGGGCAGCTGGATGAATCTGCTCAACATGACCATGAGTCACTCTTACTCCATGAATTTCAGTAATTTCGGCGGGAAGACTCAAAATTTGAATGCCTACACAAATCACATGTTTTTTGACATCAGCGATAGAATGAAAGCACAAGTGGATGTCTCACTGCTGCACTCCCCGTTTGGTAACAGTTTTATGAACAATGATAACCTTGGAACACAAATTATTATTGATCAGGCCAGACTCGATTTTAAACTTACTGAGAATTCATCCCTTACATTTCAATTTTCTCAAAGGCCTGCTTACTACGGCATGAGTCCATACGGAAGAAGCAACAGCTTCTCCCCCTATCATAGAATGGTTCCAGGATTTTAAAACTGAATGCCGAAAAAAGATTCAGAAAACAACCCTAATCACCTTCTGTTAAACGCTGCAATCAGTTTTTTGGGTGTTTTATTGCTTATTTTACTCTTCGCAATCGGAACCAGGATGCTCTATCCGCGAATTATGGCCGAACGGGAGGCCGTCGACCCGGCATTAATCAGCACCATCATTCAACTGGAAGTGCTGAACGGTTGTGGCGTAGCGGGTATCGCGAATCAATTTACAGACAGGCTCCGGGAATATGGCTTTGACGTTGTCGAAAGCGGAAATTATGATCACTTTGATGTAGAGCAGAGTTTTGTAATTTCACGAAGCGGACAGATGGAAAATGCACGACGGGTGGCAAAAGCAATCGGAATCTCTGAACAAAATGTTATCATGGAATCCTCTCCCGATTTCTATCTTGATGTAACTTTAGTAATTGGCTCAGACTTTGAGTCACTAAATCTTTAAATTATGCCTATGACACAATCTCCTGATACAACCCAATCGACATTTTCAACCGACTTTGAAAATAAGTCGGCAGATTCTGAACAACTTATTCATTTGATCACTGAGGGACTCCTTGAAAAAAAAGGAAAAGATATTAAAGTTTTGGATGTACGGGATCTGACCACCCTGACCGATTATTTTGTGATCTGTCACGGTTCATCAGACACCCAGATTGGAGCACTGGCCAACAGTGCAATGGAGAAAGTAAAAGAGAACATTGGCGAAAATGTATGGCAGCGTGAGGGACTCGATGCCAGGCGATGGATCATCCTGGATTATGTCAATGTTGTCGTGCATATTTTTAGTGAAGAGAAAAGAGAATATTATGGCATTGAAAGAATGTGGAACGATGCCAAAATTACTGAAATATCAGATCCTGATTAGGATATATCGTACCTCAGGATGAACACGATGATATCACGGCTTTTTCATTTCGGGAATCCCTCTTTTCCATAAACCCTGTAATCCATTTCACTCTCCGGCACTTTCGCATTGAAAAAAATCGAATCATATCCGGTAAAACTATTTTGGGTTACGATTGTAGCTGCAATCGTTTCGTACGGGATTTTTGAACTCACATATCGCATCAGCTTCTCAAATGGCACTATCGACAGTGAATCCATTGAAACTACCCTCGACAATAGTGCCGAGCTCTTCAATCAGCTCTCAATTAATTTAAATGAGCGTTCAGAAGAGTTAAAAACAATGCTTACTCAGGCCATTCAGAATGAGCAAAACCGAAATGCCATCCACAGCCGTCTTTCTCAAACCGATTTATGGGGAGTTACGGTACTCAAAGATGGCAGAGTTTGGCTGTGGGATGGATACACCCTCACTCAACCCCGGTTATTGAGTAATCTGACCCAAGAAGAGCCACGAGCCACGGTTGTCTCACACAACAACGTTACACTGCTGCTTCGAAGTGAAATATTTGAGATAAACGAAGATTCCTACACCCTGCTAACAGCCATTCGATTAGCCCAGTTTGTTGATCTGCCATACATCAAAGATTCTGATTATTCCCTGGCTGAACATCCAGACCTCCAGGTAAACCTCCCGGTGGAATTTCTGTTTTTTGAGCCGGTTCCCAATAATGCTTACTCAAAATCTCTTACCATTCCCGGATCCGGTGACGTGGGTTCTGTTTATATCCCTATCTCAGAAATTGAACAGTTCAAAACCATCCGTGCCGCAAAACTGAACCTCTTCAGAGCCCTCTTTGTCACCCTGCTTTTTTTAATTCTTTATTCCATCTTATTAAAGTATTCCCTGGCGGAAAAACGGCACGACATTTTATGGGGGATCTTGTTTATACTGGTCATTTTATGGATATCTAATCTTATTTTTAATTTCACGGGATTGATCAGTTCATCCCTGATTTGGATCAATGCCGGTTACGACATCCGGACGATCCATTCACTGAGTAATTTTGCTTTTAATGCCGTTCTGCTCTTTCTGCTATTTATTATTTTGCATAATGCACTCTCATTAACAGGCAAAGCACTTCGGCATGAGAATCATTTTTTGACGATTGCACTCTCTGTTCTATTCGGGGCATTCGGTGTTTCCATACTTCTCTTTTTTACTCAATCAACACAGACGGTACTCGCTTCAGGATCGATCCCCCTATCTGACCTTGAACTCACACCGGATTTGCCAACATTTCTGTTTACACTCTTTTCAGCAATTTTTTTAGTTGCCGCTGCCGGTACACTCTATACTCTTAGTTATCATATTTTTTCCAGTGAAGTCGATAAATCCGTCATTATTTCTGTCTTTTCTCTGATCAGTTTTATCTGTTTCTATTTTCTTGCTGATCTTTTTATTGACAATATACGTTTTGCGAGTACTCTGCTTCTGATTAATATCGGGCTCTTTTCAATTATTCTGAGTATCGCACACTATCAGCACAAGAAACAGGAGTTCTTCCAGCAAATGTCCGGATTTAGAAAGTTGATACTCATCGTCCTGCTTATTTCATCAACAATCTATTTTATTATCTGGAATGCAATACAGCCGAGATTGGATCAGGAGTTATTGAATCAGGTGAATGAATTTACTCAAGAAGAGACCGAATTTAGAACGGATGAGATTCTTTTTCGGCTTCTCACCAATATCGAAAATAATTTATCCTATTTTTCTCAGACCGATATTGACAATCGCAGCTCTTTTTTGATCAATCAATTTCAACGGTCGGTTCTCAACCTGATTCGTGATGAGTGGAAAGGGTACTCATTTCACATCCGCCTGCTGACGGTTGATAATGATGAGATCACACATTTTTCAACGGCACTGGATACGCCTGTCTGGACCTCTTTTTATGATACCCGATTAATGCTTCAATCACATAGAGGCGAACAGCTTCGCTGGCAGTCCAATCGGCCCATCATCTGGAATCGCCCCACCGATCTGTCTGAGAGATATACGGCGTTTAACCGGGGATGGATCCCTATTTATGATCCGGACGAGCGAAATAATATCATCGCATGGATTGCCGGTGAAATCTATCGGGAACGGTCTGACTATCAAAAACCGCTGCGTGCCGTTCTCTCCGCAGAAAGCAGCCGGGAGTGGAAACAGAGCTTCTATCTGTCAGAATTTCTGGGCGAACGCTTAATCCGAAGTTCACTGAAAGGGATCTATTATGATCAGCCCCAATTTAACCGCCTTCCGGAACGGGAGCTGGAAATAGCCCTTCAAGACTCGATTACATTTATCACCAACAACACCTCTTCCGGATCGTTTCGAGAGGTTTTAATTCACGCCGGTGACAGACGAATCATTAAAGCAAGTACACCGTTTCCCGATTTTAATCATCACCTGTTTTCATTTTTCCGCCTGCAATTGATCATCACTTTTCTCGGCCTTTCCATTTTTATCCTCTTTTCGTTTGCAGGCTTTAGGGAATTCAGCCTTTTTGGCCAAAATATCAAGTTTAAAAACCGGCTTATTGATGGATTGGTACTGGCTACAATTCTATTCCTGACTGTACAGATTTTTGCTACCCAATACACCGTAGGTTCACAAAATGAAAAAAATGTGGAGCGGGAACTGCTGAATAGCCTGGCTGTGGTTTCTGAAATTCTCAGGGAAAAGTCGATCACCTCAACCAATGTTTCTGCCGACAGCCTCATTGCAGATCTGACAACTTCACTGAATACAGACCTTATTCTTTATGATTTTGAGTCGATCATCACATCTACAACACCACAAATATTTCAAAACTTTCTGATTCCTTCTACAATGCCGTTCACGGTATATGATCAGCTCTATGAAAAAGAGAGAATCAATGTTATCACAAATACAAAAATCGGGAATGAAGATCTGCTTATTGGGTATCGATCCATTTTAGATGTCGACGGGCTTCCGGTAGGTGCCGTTGCAATCCCTACATTTCTGCAATCTCCCATCTTCACTGAACAGCTGCTGAATACGACCAGCTATCTGTTTGTGATGTATCTCTTTATCTTTTCACTCTTTATTGCCGGCACGGTATTTTTATCGAACCAGCTTACAAAACCGTTACAGATTATCCAGTCCGGGTTGAATAAAATTTCACGGGGGAATCTGAAAACTAAAGTAGAAGTGACCAGCCGGGATGAAATCGGCTTGCTGGCAGTGGCGTACAATCAGATGGTGCAGCGGCTGGATGAGACACAGCAGGAGCTGATGAAAGCGGAACGGGAATCTGCATGGAAAGAGATGGCTCAGCAAGTTGCCCATGAGATCAAAAATCCGCTGACACCTATGAAATTAAACCTGCAGCACTTGCAGCGTCAGCTGGAAGCAAACCCCGATAATATTCACGAATTGCGTCCGGTAATAGAAAGAACGGCATCCAATATCATCGAGCAGATCGAATCACTGAACAAAATCGCATCGGATTTCTCTAAGTTTGCGAAACCGGTGCAAGAACCTCTGCAGCCACTCAACATTTATCAGCTGATTAATTCGGTGGTTCACTTATACCGGCCGGATACCGATATAACAGTTCAAAATCATAAAAAAGAGGCTGAATTGATTGTCAACGGGGTTGAAGATGAACTCCGAAGGGTATTTATCAATCTGATTAAAAACGCCCTTGAAGCATCGGATCAACTCAAACCAAAGATTAAAATCATAGTAAAGAAATCGAGACAAGAGATCATTGTAGAGGTAAAAGACAATGGAAGTGGTATTAATGAGGAAGATATGGATAAGATTTTTCTTCCGAAATTTTCAACCAAATCGAGCGGTACCGGACTCGGGCTGGCGATTACAAAACAGATCATTGAAGCACATCAAGGGAATATCCATTTTACCTCTAAAAAAGGAGCCGGAACCCGTTTCTACATCCACCTACCGCTAAAGGTGTAGATTCGAGTGACACATTGTGCGCCCTCTGCCATTCGAAATAAGGTTGAATACAATAATTGAATACGTCATATTGAGCCTTTCGACAGGCTCAAGACAGGCGCAATTATGAGGGTGTTTTTCCCTCATAATGAAGTCGAAATATGGATTTTTCGACTTCACTTCGCTTCGCTGCGTGGGATAAAAGAGGAGCGTCCCGACCAAAAGCGGTCGAAACTGCGCTCAAACTGACGATTTTTTAAGATATTTATATCGAACTGACGTTAAGTGGTATTTGTCGCATCATTTGTCGCAGTCCGGTAGTTTCTAAGTGCTATTTTTCGTACCATCTGCACCCCAATGATGAATACCACGCATCCATATCGATCAGAAATCAAAACCGAAACTTCTACACTTTTGAGGATCGGTTTTCCAGTCATTCTTGCGCAATTGCTTCAGATGAGCATGAATTTTGTCGATACAGTGATGGCCGGACGCCTCTCGCCGGAAGATCTGGCAGCAGTGGCGGTCGGGTCGAGTGTTTTGATGCCGTTTGTTGTGCTCTGCATGGGGTGCATGATGGCGGTCACGCCGATTATCGCACAAAATGTGGGCGCGAGAGAACTTAGACAAATCGGGAAAAATGCACGTCAGGTTTTGTGGCTGAGTCAAATTCTGGCACTGCCCAGTTTTTTCATCCTGAGAAATTTGGATCTGCTTTTGGTATTGATCGGCGTAACGGATGATATCATCCCGATTGCAGCCGGATATCTGAAAGCCATTTCATGGGGCATCTTTCCGGTTTATGCCTATGCAGCCCTTCGATATGTGAGTGAAGGGCTCAGCGTTACGCGTCCGGCCATGTATGTCGCATTGCTCGGTTTACTGGTGAACATTCCTGCAAACTACGTGTTGATGTATGGAAAATTAGGCTTTCCTCAGCTAGGTGCCGTGGGCACCGGGTATGCCTCTTCGATTGTATATGTCGTGATGTTTTTTGGGATGTTGATGTTTACTTATCGTTTTCAGCCTTATCAGCGATTTGAAATCTTCAAGCGGTTTCGCTGGCCCGAAAAAAAATACCTGAAAGAGCTTCTCGGAATCGGGGTGCCCATTGGAATCAGCTCTACTATGGAAGTCACCATGTTTGCAGCCGTTAGCCTGATGGTGAGCACAATCAGTACACTGGCTATTGCCGCCCATCAGGTGGCAATCAATTTTGCGGCGATGTTATTTATGATTCCGTTTGGGCTCTCTGTGGCGATCTCTGCCAGGGTGGGAAATTCGATCGGCCGCAAGCGTCCGGATGAAGCGCGGTTTCGCGGGTTTGTGGGGGTGGGTGTCTGCTGCTGTGTGATGGCTGTGACGGCAACGACCATTTTCCTGTTCCCAAATCAAATTGCATCCATCTACACGGATGATGTTGCGGTGATTGATATGGCCGTTCAGCTTCTTTTTATGGCGGCTATTTTTCAGCTGTCGGATGGTTTGCAAGTGGCCGGTTTCGGTGCCCTGCGAGGGTTAAAAGACACAACGGTTCCCATGTACGTCAATCTGGTTGCTTACTGGGTGTTTGGCCTGCCGGTAGCATGGGTTCTGGGGTTTAAGATGGGATACGGCGCGCCGGGTTTATGGATTGGGCTGATTGCCGGACTCACTATTGCCGGAATCCTGCACAATCTGCGGTTCTATTTAAAAACCGGGAAAATGGTCATGGAAGTATAACTGTTATAAGTTAATACTGTTAAAACAGATCGAAATGATATAAAAAAGGGGATCAACTCAAGCTTCATTCACCTGAGTTTGTTCCAGTTCAGGATCCAGATCTGTCTTGATTCGATAATCGAATTCCCAATTATTCATTTCGACTGCAATTACTTTAAATCGGATATGAAGTGCATCCTCTATTTTAGCAATCGTTTTGAGATTTAGCAGCCTGTCTCCGCGCATCAATTGGGTTAAGTAACTGGCAGATGTGCCGATCTCATTAGCCAACCGTCTTTGTGTCCAGCCTTTTTGATCCATTGCTTTTTGGGCTTCACTCAAAAAGATATAGGAAAGCATCTGAGCTCGATGCTCCACTTGTTCTTCCGGTGATTTTTCAAATAATTGTTCAAATTCCTTTCGAATTTTTTCCGGGTTATTTAATTTTTTTATACTCATAACTGGCCACTCTGTGTATAATATTTAGTTCTTTAAATGTGAGTTTGCTTTGTTTTTTCCTTGAAAGTAATTCGGCAGCAATTACAATAAACTTCTTGTTGTTAAGTGTTATCTCTTTACAATAAACTCGGGCATTTTCCTGTCCTTTAAAGAATTTCATTGCCCGAACACCTTTACTTTTATCATCAGGCTCTTCCTTGTCGTAAAGTTCACGGTTTATGTGTTTCCCAAGTATCAATTCACATATATGATTAAACTTCTTTTGGTATCGTTTGACCTGCCTGAAAAATTTGAGCAGTACTTCAGCTTTTTCTTCATCAACAGCAATAAATCGAGTGCCGTCAGTTGACTGCTTTATAATAATTGCATTACGTTTCAAAAATTAAGCTATTGCTTTATTTTTATCAAATAATGTTTTATTGGTACCCATTTAAAAGATCAGAATATCACCAAACCCTTACAGTGTCATCATCCGATTGTCGGATAACTAACGTCAATTTGAGACTTAAAGCCAGTTAAATAGGTTCGAAAAATATTGAACCATAAGAAATATGCATCTACTTCGTATGTGTGCGAACGATCTCGAACTGATTTGCCTTATCTAAATACGACTATCCTCCTTCACTTCAATTCGTTATCATCAATTATGCCTCCAACAATTCATCATATCGAAACCGCAGTTCCTCCTTTTAAACACAAACAGGAAGATCTCAGAGACCGTATGAAGGAGATCTCCAACAGCGATGAAAGGGAACAGAGAATTATCCATCATCTCTATGCAAGGTCCGGCATTAAATCCCGGTATTCCGTGATCAACGATTTTAAAAAAGGCGCTTCACATTCACTTTTTTTTAATGGTCAGGGCGCAACTCCCGGTACCGCCAACCGAAACGACACCTATATCAAAGAAGGCCGTAAACTTTTTGTGGAAATCGCCTCAAATTTGCTGAAAAATTCGGAGTTTAATAAGGAAGAGATCACTCACCTGATCACCGTATCCTGTACCGGCTTTTATGCACCGGGACCCGATTTTGATATTATTCGCGCCCTTAGCCTCAACCCCTCTATCGAACGCTATCACCTTGGGTTTATGGGCTGTTACGCCACCATTCCGGCATTAAAAATGGCCGATCAGATCTGCAGAGCCGACAAGGATGCGAATGTTATGATTGTTTCCGTGGAACTCTGCACCATCCATTTTCAGGCAAACCCCAAGATGGATTCGCTGCTCTCCGCATCTGTTTTTGGTGACGGCGGTTCCGGGGCTATTGTTAGTAACAGACAATCATCCCAACCCTCCTATGCTATCAACGGTTTTGCGTCAGCACTGCTTGAAAAAGGGAAGGAAGATATGGCATGGTCTATCGGAGACCACGGTTTTAACATGGTTCTGTCAAACTATATCCCGGATCTGCTGAGCGAAAGCCTGGACAAATTTATGGACCCGGTTCTCAAAAAATTCAGCATGGAAGCCTCAGATATTGATCTATGGGCCATTCATCCGGGCGGCAGGGCGATCCTGGATAAAGTGGAGAAAACTCTGGGACTGTCATCCGAAGCACTGCATTCCGCAAGATCTGTCCTCTCTGAGTATGGAAACATGAGCAGTGCCACGATACTGTTCGTACTAAAAGATCTGATCCAAACCACTCAGGTGAATAAACCGAAAAAAACTCTCGCCATGGCGTTTGGCCCCGGTCTGACACTTGAGACGGCTGATTTAACGCTTGTTTGATACATTTCAGATTTTTCGCGATACATAAACATAATCGCCTTGTACTTAATCGTCATGCTGAATTTATTTCAGCATCTCGTTATCGCGTACAAAAAATGAACACAACCTCGATTTTGTTCATTGTTTCCATCCAATTCATATCCTAAATCTTGAGATCCTGAAACAAGTTTAGGATGACGATAGTAATGAGGTCATAATCCAAGTTCAGGATGACGGGTGTTGTGAGGTCATAATTCAAGTCCATTTTGATGGTTGTTAAAGTGTTGTGAATGAAGGGTTTTTATGTGAATTTTATTGATGAATTTCACAGAAAATCAATTCAATTCCTTGAATATTTTGTATCTTAAGCATACTTGATATGGAAAAAATTGTTCGAAAATATCACCTCAAAGACCCTCAGCAGTACAAAGATGAGCAAGAGTACTGGCGCAACAAAACGTCGGAAGAGAGGCTCATGGCGCTTGAGGCAATCCGAGAAACCTGGCACAAATTAAACCCTGATGCGGATGAATCCGAACAAGGATTTCGAAGAGTTATTCGAATTGTTAAACCGGAATAAAGTCAAATATCTTTTAGTCGGTGGATATGCATATGCCCATCATCCTGAAAAACCGAAATCCGAACCTCATCGAATGGATGGATCGTGATGATTGTGACAAGGAGCTTCTATTTAATACGTATGCACAATTCGACCGAATTAACAAGCTGTTATCGGGGTGGGACCGGATCTACAGCCGCTATATCAAACCGCATCTATCAAAATCAGAAGCAAACCCGGATCAGCCGTTTACCATTTTGGACATCGGATGCGGAGGCGGCGACATCATCCGATTCCTGAACACCCTCTGCACAAATGATGGGTTTCATGTCCTTTTCACCGGCATCGATCCCGATACCCGGGCACTGGATTTCTCGCATCAATCAGCACAGCCGACTAATATTCAATTTTTTTCTGAACGATCCGATGAACTGGTCAGGGAGAACCGAACTTTTGACATCGTCATATCCAATCATCTCATGCATCATCTCTCACCGGATGAACTGATTGCCATCTGTAATGATGCTTCTGCGCTGGCCAAAATCGGCGTGGTTTTTAGCGACATCGAACGAAGCGATCTCGGTTATTTCGCATTTCAAATGATCGCGCCGCTGCTTTTCAGGAAGAGTTATATCGTACAAGATGGCCTGACATCTATCAAAAAAAGTTATCGAAAAAAAGAACTGATGGGTCAGCTGCCGCATGGATGGTCTGTCGAGCGAAAATTTCCTTTCCGGCTATTAGCCATATATAACAGAACTCTCATTTGATCAGTCGCGACGAAGATATCGTCATAATAGGTGGCGGGCCTGTAGGGCTCTATATCGCCGGACGCCTCCTTCAACTAGGCTACTCTTGCAAGGTTTTGGAAAAAAATAAATCGATCAATCCGCACTCCAGATCTCTCGGTATCCATCCCATATCCCTTGAGTTATTTGAAAAAGCCGGTATTGCTCAGAAATTTATTGATGAGGGAGTTAAAATTCGCAGAGGCTATGCTTTTTGGAATCGGAACAGAATGGGTGAAATCTCTTTTGAAAAGACTCCCAAACCATTTAACTACATCCTTGCCCTTCCGCAATCACGGACAGAACGAATTCTGCAGGAGTGGGTATTAGGCCTCAATAGTGAGGCGATCCTAAGGGGGGCAGAAGTGAAATCCATGCAGAATGGAGAGGAATCGGTGGCCGTCCGCTATGAAATGGATGGGGTTCATGCTTCAGTTAACTCCCGTCATATGATCGGTTGTGACGGAATAAACAGTTTTGTCAGGATGGATCTGGGCATTCCGTTTGATGGAAAACAGTACCCGGATACATATATCATGGGCGATTTTTTGGATAACACAGATTTTGGTGAGGATGCTGCTGTCTATCTTCATGAAGAGGGATTGATAGAGTCCTTTCCACTGCCGGGCGGAATGAGGCGATGGGTCGTGAAAACGGATCGCAGGATGGAAAATCCGGATGCAGAACAGCTGGGTAAATTAATTCATGATCGATTGGGTCACTCTCTCAATACAATGGATAATGTGATGATGAGCAGTTTTGGGGTTCAGCACTTTCTGGCTCGGCAGATGACGAAAGGAAATGTCCTTCTGGCCGGGGATGCGGCTCATGTGGTGAGTCCGATCGGCGGACAAGGAATGAACCTGGGCTGGCTGGATGCGGAAGCGGCTGTTCAAACCATTGTTCAAAGCCTCAAAAACCCGGCCAATCAATCCGGCCTATTCTTATTATACTCCAAAAAACAGCGCCGGGTTGCAAAAAAGGCCGCCAAACGAGCTGAACTCAACATGTGGCTCGGCCGTAAAGAAAGCTCAAATCTGCCGGTAAAATGGGCGCTGTCTATGATCTTGAATACACCGCTATCGGGCCTGCTTGCCAAAATGTTTACGATGCGGGGCCTGTGAGATAGTAAAAGGGCGTGAGCCCTTTTACTATCTCTTCC
>DEMS01000039.1:16204-27457 GCA_002359315.1 Bacteroidetes bacterium UBA2664
ATTCCTCTACATAATCCCTTAAAACCTTATGCAAAATCCCGCCATTTCGATAGTAGTCGATCTCAACCGGGGTATCAATCCGGCAAACCGTATCAAACTTCACAACTGTGCCATCTGCTTTCTTCGCTTCTACTTTCACCGTATCTCGAGGTTTCAGATTGTCATCCACTTGAATGGTAAAGGTTTCACTTCCATCCAGCCCAAGACTCTTATGTGTTTCCCCATCAGCAAATTGCAGCGGCAGAACTCCCATACCCACCAAATTGGATCGGTGAATACGCTCATAGGATGCAGCAATCACAGCTCTCACACCCAGCAAAATGGTTCCTTTTGCAGCCCAGTCTCTGGATGATCCGGTTCCATACTCATGGCCTACAATTGCCACTAATGGAGTACCGCTTTCACGATACCGATTGGCCGCATCAAATATAGAGGTAATCTCTCCGGTCGGGTGATATTTCGTAACACCACCTTCCGTTCCGGGAGCCAACTGATTTTTGAATCGAACATTCGCGAACGTTCCGCGAGTCATGACACGGTCATTGCCCCGTCTGGAACCGTATGAATTAAAATCCTTCTCCTCTACTCCGTTTTCAATAAGATACTGTCCTGCCGGACTCTCTTTTTTGATGTTCCCGGCCGGTGAAATATGATCAGTGGTGATTGAATCCCCAACTTTTACTAACACCCTGGCATCTACGATCGGTTTGATGGGATCAGGAACATCACTCATGCCCTGAAAGAAAGGAGGCTCCTGGATGTACGTTGATTCGTCTTTCCAGTCATAGAGTTCCCCACCGCCAACAGGGATATTATCCCACGCTTCGGATTCAAAAATATCTCCATACATTTTGGAGAAGAGCTCCGGACGAATCGCTTCATCCAAAAATTCAGTAATCTCTTCTGTTGTTGGCCATACATCTTTCAGATAAACATCATTTCCATCCCTATCTTTTCCAAGCGGATCTTTGGAGAGATCAATGTCCACCGTTCCTGCCAGTGCATAAGCGACGACCAACGGTGGTGATGCCAGATAGTTTGCTTTCACATAGGGGTGAATACGCCCTTCAAAATTTCGGTTTCCGGATAACACACCGGCAACAATCAAATCTCCCTCTTTCACAGCGGTTTCAACTGCCTCCGGTAACGGACCTGAATTACCGATACACGTTGTACAGCCATAACCGACAAGGTTAAATCCAAGCTGATTCATATAATCGGTCAGGCCCGCTTCATTCAAATACTCTGTAACAACCCTTGAGCCCGGAGCCAGAGATGTTTTTACATAGGGAGGCACTTTCATTCCTCTTTCAACAGCTTTCTTAGCAATAATACCGGCACCTAACATCACGCTTGGGTTAGAGGTGTTGGTGCAACTGGTGATCGCTGCAATCACCACGTCCCCGTGTTTCATTTCAATATCCTGGCCATTTTTAAATATGCCCCGATTCGCGAGTTTCTCCTGAGTAAGATTGAATCCCATTGTAGGGTCATTACTTGTTAAGGAGGCCTCAAACGTTTTCTTCATATTTGGCAAAGTGATACGATCCTGTGGACGTTTGGGTCCGGCCAGGGATGTTTCCACCTCTCCCAGATCGAGATATAGTACTTCTGTAAATTCGGGATCCGGTGTATCGTCGGTTCTGAAAAGCCCCTGTTCTTTCATGTAGTGTTCCACCAGTTTCACCTGCTCGTCGGATCGGCCGGTTCGGCTCATATATCGCAGTGCCTCACTATCGATTGGGAAGAAACCCATGGTGGCTCCATATTCCGGCGACATATTGGCGATCGTTGCCCGGTCCGGAAGGCTCATATTACTCAGCCCCGGTCCAAAGAACTCTACAAATTTACTCACAACACCGTGTCGTCGAAGCATCTCGGTAACCGTGAGGGTTAAATCCGTTGCGGTAATTCCCTCCCGCAGTTTTCCGGTTAATTTCACACCTACTACTTCCGGCACCAGCATATAGATGGGCTGGCCCAACATAGCAGCTTCTGCTTCAATACCGCCAACACCCCAGCCCAAAATCCCAAGGCCGTTGATCATTGTTGTATGGGAGTCGGTCCCCACGAGTGTATCGGGATAAGCTACTGTCGTGCCGTCTTTCTCTTTTCTGGTAAATACACCTTTTGCGAGATACTCCAGGTTTACCTGGTGAACGATGCCACGGCCGGGAGGCACGACCCGGAAGTTATCAAATGCCTCTTTCCCCCACTTTAAAAACTCATAACGCTCCTGATTTCGCTCCATTTCACGTTCCACATTGAACATGAATGCATACTCCTGGCCAAACATATCCACTTGTACGGAGTGGTCAATCACCAGATCGACCGGTACTTGTGGGTTGATCGATTGCGGATTGCCACCCATTTTTTTCATGGCAGAACGCAGAGCCGCCAGATCGACAACAGCCGGAACACCGGTAAAATCCTGCAGAACCACTCTGGACGGTTTAAAAGGAATTTCTCCCGCCGGTTTTGCCGCATTATACTCTGACAAAACTTTGATATCACTTTCGGTGATGGCATATCCATCACACTCCCTCAACACAGCTTCAAGTAAAATTTTTATTGAAAATGGCAGTTTACTGATGTTGCCATAACCCAACTCTTCCAATTTTTTCAGGCTAAAAAGATGTGCCTCTCCGGTACCGGTATTAAATTTTACTTTTGTCTCAATGAGTGGGTTGTTGCTCTTCATAGTTCTATCTGTGTTGATTTGAGTATGTTTTTATAATTCCCTAAGCCTCTAAAAATAAGCAAATTTTCAGTGAAAATCTTGAGTTAATGTGTTTGATGTGACTAGAAACATTAATAAGAACTCATTAACATTTAATTGTGAGAAATCTTATGCTATTAAAATCATTATCACTAGAGTTTGCTAATTATTTCATCCACAACTGCAGAATACGCATCATCCTGATCATAATTAATTTCAGGCCTTAACAGAGCGACTCCTATTTACCGTCCCCTTATCCATTCCATTCCTCAATAATTGAAAAAAAAATAGAATTTAATTGCTAATAAATATTGCAATCAACGAGATTTACCCTTATTTTTTTCGACTTATCAATTTTACAAAATAAAGAGAAAGCAGTGAATACGATTAGTAACAAAACATTTAATGCAACACCCTCCACTATCGACAAGAAGTGGGTCATTATTGATGCTGAAGATAAGCCTCTCGGAAGGCTCAGCAGCCATGTTGCATCTATTTTAAGAGGAAAAAACAAACCGGAATTTACACCGCATATGGATGCCGGTGATAACGTGATCGTCATCAATGCTGAAAAAGCAGTGCTGAAAGGCAACAAAATGACGGACAAGCTTTATTTCCGTCACACAGGATATCCCGGTGGAGAGAAATTTACATCCGCAGAAGCGATGCTGGCGAAAGATCCGACATCACTCGTAAGGCTGGCTGTAAGAGGAATGCTTCCAAAAACAAAATTGGGCAGACAACTTCTTACCAACCTGCGTATTTACGCCGGTCCGGTTCATCCGCACACCGCACAACAACCAGAAATTAAAGAGATTTAAGATCCGTTATGGCGCAAGAAAATTTTATTGGCCGGAGAAAAACCTCAACAGCCCGACTCTATATCAGTGAAGGTAAAGGGAATTTTGTCGTTAATGGAAAGCCTTTTGAAGATTACTTCCCAACAAAGGCCCGACAAAACATCGCAAAACTTCCTTTGGCAGTGACTGAATTAGAGAATAAATACGATATCAAGGTTACTGTAAAAGGGGGTGGAATTACCGGTCAGGCCGGAGCCATTTCACTCGCTATCGCCAGAGCCGTTGACTCTATGTTCGACGACAAGCATGACACGTTGAAGAAACACGGACTTCTCACAAGAGATGATCGTATGGTTGAAAGAAAAAAATACGGCCAGCCAAAAGCTCGGAAAAAATTCCAGTTTTCCAAGCGGTAAACATTTTATTAACACAGGGTACAAGGTTCAGGTGGGAATTTATTCCCGATCAATCTACCCTGTATTAAATTGATCTCGGGGAATACAAGTTGCAATTCAAGCTGCACCCTGTTCCCCTGCCACTTGAACCTTAAAAATACACATACACAGCGACTCAACGCCGGGTGTTTCGACAAAAATTGTCGGGATTGGTTTGTTGGGGTTGACCTGTGTAGAGGATTAACTCAAACATATAAATAATCAGATGTCTAAATCAGCTTCAGTAGAAGAACTATTAAAATCCGGTGCCCATTTCGGCCACCTTACCCGCCGTTGGAATCCAAAGATGAAAGAATTCATCTTCATGTCCAGAAACGGTATCCACATCATCGACCTCAAAAAGACAGAGGCTTATCTTAAAGAGGCCCTCAAAGAAGTTTCAGAACTTGCCCGTGCAGGGAAAACCATTCTTTTTGTAGGTACAAAAAAACAAGCACAGGAAATTATTAAAACCGAGGCGATTCGTTGTGGAATGCCTTTCATCACTCACAGATGGCTGGGCGGGATGCTTACAAATTTCAGCACGGTCCGGAAAAGTATCTCTCGTATGGAAGAGATCGAAAAAATGAAAACGGACGGTACGTTCGATGAAATCACCAAAAAGGAAGGGTTAATGCTCGAACGTGAGCAGGATAAGTTAGAGCAAACTCTGGGTGGTATCGCCAATATGAACCGTCTGCCCGGTGCGATCTTTGTAGTCGATACGATTAAAGAGCATATCGCCATGAACGAAGCGGTAAAACTCAATATTCCGATCGTCGCCCTGGTTGATACAAACAGTGATCCGGATATTCCCGATTATATTATACCGGCCAACGATGACTCTGCCAGAACGATACAACTTCTGACATCTTTAGTTGCAGATGCAATTATTGAAGGAAATGCTGAAAGAGAAGCGATGAAAGAGGAAGAGCTGATGGAACAGGCAGCTGTTGAAGCTAAAATTGAATCCGACGACTCTTCGGATGATGAGAGTTCTTCTGACAGGCCGAATGTGAAAAGAAGAACCCGTAAACGAAAGAAAACAGACGGCGGCGCCAAGAAGAAGTCCGCAGATGAGAAAAAAACGGATGATGCTCCGAAAGCTGAAACTCCAAAGACTGAGGCTCCAAAAGAAGAGTCTACGAAGTCTGAAGAGAAAGCTAAATCTGATAAATCTTCTGAAAAAGAAGAATCCAAGGAAGAAAAATCAGATAAAGAGTAACATAAAACCATAATTGTAAAAGATTTTTGAGATGAGTATTAGTGCAAAAGAGGTAATGAAACTTAGAGAAGCTACAGGTGCCGGTATGATGGACTGTAAAAAAGCTCTGATTGAAGCCGACGGCGATTTCGATATCGCAGTAGAAGTACTTCGAAAAAAAGGACAACAAGTATCTGAAAAACGTGCCGACAGAGATGCGAACCAGGGACTGGTCGTGATCAAACTCAGTAACGACAAAAAGAAAGCTTCTGCTATTGAACTAAACTGCGAGACAGATTTTGTAGCCAGGAATGAAGATTTTCAGGCTCAGGCTGATGCATTTTTAAATGCTGCCTATGAAAATGAGTCTAAAACCGTTTCTGATCTGCTTCAAATAGAAGTGGATGGATTGACGATTGAAAAACATCTGGATTCAATGGTGGGTAAGATTGGCGAGAAAATTGAAATCAGTAAAGTTTTCTTCGTTCAGACTGAGGGTACCATTGTAGAATATATCCATCCCGGAAATCAACTGGGTGTGATCACTGAATTTGACGGATCACTCGAAGATGAAGAAGTGGGCAGAGATATCGCCATGCAAATTGCTGCAATGAATCCGATCGCCGTAACCAGAGACAGTGTCGATTCTTCTCTTGTTGAAAAAGAACTCGAGATTGCAAAGGAGCAACTGATCAATGAAGGCAAACCTGCTGAAATCGCAGAAAAAGCCGCACAAGGTAAATTGCGCAGATTCTATGAAGAGCGTGTGCTGCTCGAACAAAAATTTGTCAAGGATAATGGCGTGAGTGTCAAGGAGTATCTGCAACAGCAGGGAGCTCCTCTGGTGAAATCATTCCACCGCATCCAACTTGGAGAATCATAATAAATTTAAAAGCTGCCTTATTGGTGGCTTTTTTTTTGTGCATATTTAAATGAATTCATTTTTACATTTCACTTTCGATCTGTTATTTTCGATGAGAAATGTTCTAAATCCACTAACATTAAATGAGGTCTGATTGGCAAATCCTTATAAACGAATCCTACTTAAACTAAGCGGCGAAGCACTACTCGGAGAACAGGGACACGGTATCGATGCAAAAATACTCTCCCTCTACGCAGAGGAAATTAAAGAAGTTCAGGAAAGTGGCGTTGAAGTATCGATTGTAATCGGTGGCGGCAATATATTCAGAGGCGTAAAAGGAGCCACAGAGGGCATGGATCGGGTACAGGGAGACTACATGGGCATGCTTGCAACCATGATCAACAGTATGGCCTTACAGGATGCACTGGAACGAAAGGGTGTTCACACCCGGCTGATGAGCGCCATCCGGATGGAAGAAGTTGCAGAACCATTTATCCGGCGCAGAGCAATTCGTCACCTGGAAAAAGGCCGCGCAATTATTTTTGGTGCCGGTACCGGAAATCCCTACTTCACCACAGATACAGCCGCTTCACTCCGAGCCATTGAAATAGAAGCAGATGTAATCCTGAAAGGAACCCGTGTGGATGGTATTTACGACTCCGACCCGGAAAAAAATGGAGACGCGAAAAAATTTGATGTCATATCCGGCGACAAAGTTCTGGAGATGCGTCTGAATGTAATGGATTTGACCGCTTTTACCCTCTGCCGCGATAACAAAACTCCCATCATTGTCTTTAATATGAATAAAAAAGGCAACCTGATGAAAGTAGTCCGTAAAGAAGGTTCCATCGGTACCACTGTTATTTGGGATAAGGAGTAGTTTTCTTAAATTGCGAGCTATAGATGCAGGATAGAGTCCGACTCATCAACGGCGTGACAATTCTGACAATCTCATTTTGCATCTCAATTATAAAATGTTTGAGCTATGATACCTGAAGATCTACAAATCATTATTGAAACAGCTGAAGAGAGCATGGCTGAATCAGTCCTGTTTCTAAAAAACGAGTTTACCAACATACGTGCCGGCAAAGCAAATCCATCCCTTCTGAGCAATATCAAGGTAGATTACTACGGCACTATGACACCGTTAAATCAGCTTGCCACCGTTTCTGCACCGGAAGCCAGATTACTGACCGTGCAACCCTACGATAAGTCCGCAATGGCTGATATCGAAAAGGCCATCATGTCGTCCCCCCTCGGTTTAAATCCGAACAACGACGGTACTTGGATCCGTATTCCGCTGCCAATGTTATCAGAGGAGCGTAGAAAAGAACTTGTAAAAAGCTCTAAAGACATTGCAGAACAGGCTCGCATCAGTATTCGTAATGTTCGAAGGGATGCGAATGATGAAATTAGAAAAACAGTGCAATCGGAATCACTTCCGGAAGACAGCCGTTTCGAAAGCGAAGATGAAATTCAAAAACTGACCGACAAGTATATTAAAAAAGTTGATGAACTTCTGGACGTTAAAGAGACTGAAATCATGACCGTTTAACATCATTTGCAGGATTTACAATCCACTGCTTTCAACAGTCGCCAATCTGATTTAACTTTTTGGTTATCAGATTTTTCACTTTCAATATCTTTGCCATTCGATGTATATATCCGAACTTGAATTACACGGTTTTAAGAGCTTTGCACATAAAACACATGTCAAATTTGACAACGGCATCACTGCAATTGTAGGGCCCAATGGTTGTGGCAAATCCAATATTGTAGATGCACTCCGATGGGTTCTGGGTGAACAGCGCCCTACCCTCCTGCGATCCAGTTCCATGAGCAATGTGATCTTTAATGGCACGGCTAAAAAGAAAGCTCTGGGCATGGCCGATGTATCCCTCACATTTGTCAACAACAAAGGAATTCTTCCGGTCGAATATAGCGAACTGACGATCACCCGGCGCCTATACCGATCCGGCGACAGTGAATACCTCATCAATAATACCCCCTGCCGCCTAAAGGATATCATGGATCTGTTTATGGATACCGGCATGAGTTCGGACGCCTACTCGGTGATTGAATTAAAGATGGTCGAAGAGATTCTCAACGATCGCAATAACGACAGAAGGCGTCTTTTTGAGGAAGCCGCAGGAGTGACCCGATATAAAGAGAAACGAAAGCAGACTCTTCGCAAACTGGATGAGACACTGAAAGATCTGCAGCGTCTTGAGGATATCCTCATTGAGATTCGTAAGAAAGTACGATCTTTGGAAATTCAAGCCGGTAAAGCGGAAAAGGCAAAATCGTATCGGACCGAATTGGAATCGTTGGATAAAGCGTTCTCTCTGAGTGAATTCAGAAATATTGAGAATGAACTGAAACCGCTTCAGACCCGAATTGCAAACGCTGAAAAAGAGAAAAAAGAGATCAATGCCAAAGTAGCGGAACTGGAATCTGCAGATGAAGACGCCCGGGCCAATTTACTGCAAAAAGAGAGAACCGAAGCCGAACTGAAACGCAAGGCCGGCCAACTTTTCTCGTCTGTCCGTGAAACGGAAACAAATATTAAGATTCTGGAAGAGAAAATTCTCAATGAAAAAGGAGTCATTGAACAATATACATCCGATATAGAGCAGAGCAAGATAGACATTGAGGAACTTCAAAAGCTAAAAACAGGTAATGAAAATCAGCTTAAAAACCTCACCGAAGAGAAGGAAACGTCTGAGAAAAGCCTGCAAAAATCCAAGGACACTTTTTCCGAGGTTCAGCAGAAGTACACCAAAATCAGGCATGAACTGTATGAGCTGGAGATCTCCGTCAGTGACCTAAACCAAAAATTGAATGCCCTTCAGTCCAATAGAATCAAGTTGGAATCTAAATTGGAGAGCAGTGATGATGACCAAGTCAGAATTGCACAGGATATCGAAAAATTTCAAACCGAAATCAAAACTGCCCGGAATCAGTTTGATGAAGTAGGGAAAAAGGTCGCAGCGATCAACAGTGACATAGCCGGACAGGAGAAGAAACTTTCTGATGCGTCTCAAAAACGAACAGCACTTGAAACAGAAAGGGAACAGATCCGAGAGTCTGTCCGCTCATTAAAAAGTGAACGAGATGCAGTACTGTCTGAGGTCTCTCTGTTAAAAAGCATCGCTGACTCGAATGAAGCTATTCCGGGATCAGTCTCTTATTTGATGGATCATCACACCGAAAAATTTAATCTGCTGATCTCTGTCGGGGATATCATTCAAACGTCTGAAGAGTATATCTATGCCCTTGAAGCCGCTTTGGGCGATTCAGTGAATTATATTGTAACAGAAAACTGGGAGGAAGCCCGTTTGGCATCCAAACTGCTCGCTGATAATAATGAAGGCCGTGCGACTTTTATTCCATTGAATGAATTGCAGAAGAGTTATCCGGTAACGGATTCATCCATCATGAAGAAAGTGACGGTGGAGAAAAAGTTTGAACCGATCGCACAACTGCTCCTCGGCCAGACCGCTTTGGCTGATACTCTTGATTCTGCACGATCTTTATTGAATGAATCCGGCATTTCTGCGGTGACCACAGACGGTGAATTTTTATCCAAAAACCGGTTTTTGAAAGGCGGAAGCCGTAACCGTCAGGCAGGCGTTCGATTGGGGCTGAAGGATAAACTTGAAAAACTGGATCAGAAGGAGAAGCAGATTCATCAGCAGATTTCAGAGAAAGAGTCAGCACTGGAAAATATTCAACAGAACCTGGGTGAACTGAATCTGGATGCAATTCGTCAGGAGATCAAAGAGAATCAAAAAAAATCAAGGGATCTGGAGCAGGAGATGAGCCGCTTTCAATCCGGTATTCAGGTCTATGAAAAGAGTATCAGTGATTTAAAAAACCGGCAGGATACACTGGTTGGCAATCGTGAATTAGCGGTTGATGAACTGGAGCAACTTCAGCCCCAGCAAAAAGAATATCAGCAGAAAATCAAGGAACTGAGCAGTAAACAGGAGAAGCTGAAGGAAGAACTGCAAAGCCTGGAAGAGGAAAGAGCGATTGCCCAGAATCGATTTAATGATGCCCGGCTCAAACATCAGGATGTAAAAAACAGGGCGGATAATCTTTCCAAAGATATTGAACGAGCCGAAAATGGGATCCTCAGCATGAAGTCGCGGCTGGAGTCCAGAAGTGAACTTTTGATTCAAAGTACGGAGAAGATTAAATCACACAAAAAATCGATCGATGAATCACAGGAAGAACTGAAAAAACTCATCACACAAAAAGAAGCTGCCGAGGCAAAACTGAAAGAGGCGGAGCAAGCCAGCAGTAAACAGCGCGGTTTGATTAACGAAAGTGAAAAAGAGCTTAGAGATTTAAGGCGGAAAAAGGAAGTGAACCTGGAATTGGTTCATCATCTGACCATGGCGAGGGAGAAGTTTGAACTGCAGGCTCAAACGCTTTCCGATCATATTTGGGAGACTTATGGCGTGTTGATGGATCAATTAACGGAGACACTGGAGGAGGAGACCGATCCGGCCACTGCAAAAGCGAGAGTGGCGGAATTGCGTCAGAAACTGCAGCGAATCGGCGAGGTGAATCCGCTGGCCATCGAAGAGTATGGCGAGGAGAAAGAGCGGCTCGATTTTTATGAAGAACAGATTGAAGATCTCCAAAAAGCCGAAAAAGAGATGCGGGAGACAATCACCGAGATCAATGAAACAGCTACCTCACGTTTTAATGAGACGTTTGATAGCATCCGAACTAATTTTAAAACGGTTTTCAGCACTCTGTTTGAAGAAGATGACCAGTGTGATCTGATTATTGAAGAGGATGCAAATGACCCGCTTGAAGCGAAAATTGAAATCACTGCCAATCCACGGGGAAAAAGGCCTTCAAGTATCAACCAGTTATCTGGGGGTGAAAAAACATTGACGGCCATCGCGCTTCTGTTCGCCATCTATCTGGTAAAACCCTCTCCTTTCTGTGTACTGGATGAAGTGGATGCGCCTCTGGATGATGCCAACATCGAACGGTTCTCTCAGATGATCCGGAAGTTTAGTGCAGATACACAGTTTATCATCATCACTCACAACAAAAAAACAATGTCAAAAGCGGAGATGATGTATGGCGTTACCATGCCTGAAACCGGTGTGAGCCGCCTTGTAGGCGTCCGCCTCGATGAAGTCTCTGAGAATTGACATTTCGACTCCGTTTGGTCGCTAGCGCTCCCGCTCTGCGCTCTTTTAGATTAACTA
>DEMS01000021.1 GCA_002359315.1 Bacteroidetes bacterium UBA2664
TTTATTTCAGGATCTCAGGGCATGATACTTATTCCTAAATGGAACCAATACCAATGTGGAGTTCTAGACGTGAGATCCTGATCTGCATCAGGATGACTGTTTATTTTGGTTGGTTGCCACTCCACAATACCTTCACTTTTTACTCATTTATCTTTTCATCCAGCTCATTCAGAAGCTCTCCGTATCTCGCCCAATCGCCTTCTTCGAGGGCGGTAACAATCTCGTTCCAGAGGGAGCGAATTTCACGCAGTTGTTCGGCGGAAAGATCGGGAACTGTACCTTCCGCAAGCGGTGTTGTGACCGGCACACCCTCATCCGTTGCGGTTGCAGGTATAGTAGCTCCACGCAAGATAAAGTCGGCTTCATCGCCGAAAAGATCAAAAATCGCCAGTTCCAGGGTCGGTTGCATGGAGATATTATCTCCAATTGCTACGATTACCCGTTGTAACTGAGGAATCTCGACATTATCTGCAAGAAGGAAGACCGGCTCCACATACAGAAACGAATTTTCAATCGGAATCACCATCAGGTTACCACGGATCACTCTTGAACCGCGTTGATCCCATAGAGCAATTTGTCGTGAAATTTCCGGATCCTGATCAATCCTCGCTTCAATTTGTGCCGGGCCATAAATTAGACGCTCTTTTGGCAATCGATAAACGACCAGGTCCCCATAATTACCGGGGTCTGATTTTGCAGCCATCCAGGAGATCATATTGTCTCGATTTTCCGGTGTTAGCGGACTGATCAGCATAAATTCCAATGCTTGATCACCCGGCAGCCTGGCCAAAACATAATAGGGTTCCATCAGCATAGGATTTCCGCCATACTGCTCGGTTGGACGAGCCCAAAGATCTTCTTGATTATAAAAAACTTGTGGGGTAGTCATGTGATACCTGGAAAAAGTCTCTATCTGAACTTCGAAGAGATCCTGCGGATATCGAAAATGCTCTTCCATTCCGGCAGGTAATTCATCCAATGATTTGAAAACTCCCGGGAAGATGTCATCATATACTTTCAATACCGGATCATTTTCATCTACAATATAGTAATCGACTGTGCCATGATAGGCATCTACAACAATTTTTACTGAGTTACGGATGTAATTAAAACTGTTGCGATATCTTTGAGAATAAGGGAAATGCGAAGATGTTGTATATGCATCCTGTATCCAAAAGAGCCTGCCATCATTCATAACCAGATAAGGATCACTGTCCAGATTCAGAAAGGGGGTAATTTTATTGATACGCTGCTGAACACTTCGCCATATTTGAAGACGGCTCTCACTTTCAATATAGTCTGATAGAATGATATTCATATCAGAGAGTTCCCAGGCAAAAAGAAGTGTTCTGAATAAACTATTGATCTGAATACCACCGGTTCCATCATAGTGGTTATATACGTTATTGTCCCCATCCGGATAGTGCAGTTCCGGGACACCGGTATTAACAATATAATATCCGGTATTGTTTTCCCCGTAATATATTGCCGGATTATCGATGACCAAATCAGGGCTTTCAGAAAATGGCGGGATATTTCGTATAACCAATCGAGGTTCGCCCTGCCGGTTTGTTTCTGTCACCGGATTCATTACCAGGCCAAAACCGTGCGTGTATTGCATATGACGGTTTACCCAGGTGTCTGACTGGCTCGGTAATACCCTCGCAATTTCACGGGCAGATAGCATCATTTGTGTGGGATTTCCGTTTACCACATATCGATCATTATCCACAGAATAAAATTCATAGTAGGAGCGTATCTCTTGAAGCTGGCGATAAGTATTCAATAATAGACGGGGATCCCACAATCGGATATTATCAACTGCGTCCTGATTATTACGGATGTCAGCAATATTCAAGGTATCATCAGCCATATAATCCACCTCTTCAACATTGTGGAGGTTATAGGCGAGGCGTGTCATTTCAATGTTGTTTACCAAATAGGGTGATTCTAACTCAAGTTCGTTCGGTTCAACATTAAACTGCTGGACAACACCCGGGATCAGGCCTCGTCCGCCCACCATTATTACCAGAATAGCTCCGGCCAAAAGAGGGATTATTTTTTTAAGAGATACCCATCGGCTGATAAAGAAAAGAATGGACATGATGGAGGTTAAAATCACAAGCATCCAGATAGCCGGCAGTTGAATGGTGACATCCGTATAACCTGCTCCAAATACGATTCCGTCTGCTTTAAAAAGGAGATCAAATCGATCCAGGTAAAACCCCCATGCAAGCAATGCAAGCCAAATACCTACATTAATACTTAGATGATTCTTGATACTGTCCCGTGCAGAAAAGTCTGTGAGAGACTTCATATTCAAAAGCCCTGTGAAAATATATGATAGCCCCAGGATTGCCAGTGTTAAAAAGGCAATAGAGGTGAGAGAACTTTGCATAATATTCCAAAAAGGCAGCTGGAACATATAAAAACCGATATCACGGCCAAACAGCGGATCCACTTCACCAAATTCCACACTGCTGATAAAACGGAGCGACTCATCCCAGCGGATAAAGAAGCTGAGTGCAAAAATGAAAGCCATTACCAAAGCACCCATAGTGAAAAACTGTTTTATCCGGCTATTGGCAAGCATACTTCCAAGGTCGAATTCCACTCCTTGAAGAGGTGAACCATGAAGTTTTGCAAATTTTAATTGTCCCGCAAGATATCTGAAATTGAGTGTGAAATAGATGGCTGCAATAATAAATGCAACGGTGATCAGTGATAGTTGTGTCCCTCTTAGAGTCCAGAATATTCGTGAATACCCTAACTCATTGAGCCACATCCACTCAAAAATCCATGATGAAGAGATAGACAAAAGCACCAGTGGAGTGGCAATAAATAAAAATAATTTGATATAGCGTGATGACATAGGAAACTGTTTTTTAAGATCAATTAAGTGCTTTAAAATACAAATTTAAGCGGATAAGCACGACATCTATCTTTGTAGACGGCGATTGCCAATAAAGCTGAAAAAAAGCATCATAGTGGGTACCTTTCAATGAACTATGTTGGAGGAATAAAATCTATATTAAATAATGAGTAAAACGAAAGAGTGTCCGGGTTGTGCTATGGATGTGGATACAGATGCTGAAATCTGTCCTATTTGTCAGTATGAATTCCCGCGTCAATCAAGGGCAGCTCAAATGACTATCTTCTTTTTGATTATACTCATGCTTCTCTGGATTCTATTTTAATGGAATCCGGCACTCCGGCGTTATAGTCAATAAACGCGCATCGAGTTGATATAGAGGAAAATGCTTTATAGGAAAACAAGAAGGTACAGGATAATAAATGAAGATTATTCAAAAGGTGGTGCTTTCCATATTCGATTCTATCTATTCGATGTTAAAAGCTCTATTTTGAAGGACAAAGAAATTTTAATGAGTGCTAACTATCAGTCGTAAATGGACTATCTGGCATTTGTCAGAAAAGAGAAGCGTCTTTTATCATTTGCAGTCTCTTTCACTTTTTTCTCAAGTTTCGGTCAAACATTTTTTATCTCACTTTTTGTACCCTTCTATCTGGTAGCTTTTGAGTTGAGCAATGCGTCATTTGGATCACTCTACTCTGCAGCAACTCTTACAGGAGCTATGATATTACCCTATTTGGGGCAGTGGATTGATCGTATATCCCTCTCGAAATATAGTTTAGCAGTCTCTGCAGGATTGTTTTTTGCAGCTGTATTGATGTCCATATCGTGGCATATCTCCATATTTTTTATAAGTCTTATTCTTGTGAGATTAACCGGACAAGGACTCAGCAGTCATACAGCACAGGCGACAATGGCACGGGTTTACGGGACTGAAAGAGGGAAGGCACTCAGTGTATCAGCGTTAGGGTACCCACTTGGTGAAGCCGTACTGCCCAGTATCATCACGGCTATGCTTGTTGTTTTTCATTGGAGAACGATCTGGGGCATAATCGCGGGTGTCATTGCCCTCATTTTTATCCCCGTTGTATGGACACTTATCCGAACCTATGAAAAAAGAGAGACCCATACAGCCCCGAAAGTGAAACGGTCTGCGAAAGAGGACTATAAGGTCATTCTTAAAGACAGAAGAACTTTATTTATCATCCCGGCCATTTTAATCCCACCATTCTGGGCAACCGGACTTTTTCTATATCAGATTGCCGCTGCTGATGAATTAGGCTGGAGTGCTTCCCTGATTGCAACCGCATTCATCTCTTTTGCAATTATGAGAATTCTTTTCGGAATCATTTCCGGGCCATTGATCGATCGATTTACAGCGTGTAAACTATTTCCATTTTATCTGATTCCTATACTGCTGGGTCTTTTATCAGCCGTCTATTTTTCAACAAATTGGTCGGCATTTGTATACCTGGGCATGATTGGAGTAACAATGGGATTGGGCAGCACCATAAAATCAGCACTTTTGGCTGAAATGTATGGATCAGAAAGAATAGGTACCGTTCAAAGCTTATTTACTACATTTATGGTGTTAAGCACGGCATCGAGTCCGATTTTAGTCGGAACCATGCTGGACAGTACATTTACCATGCATGATATTTTGTATCTGGCGATCGTGACAACAGTAGTCAGTGTGCTTTTATCTTTTAGAGTTATCACATCAAAACCGGTGGATATATCGAAACCCATTGAATAGAGTGTCAATTATTAAAACCATATGGCACGATTTGTTAAATTATTTCGTTTACAATGGAAATAATAAACAAATCCGAAACTATGAATTTGGCAATCATCCTTTTTTCAATACTATCCATTATGAATATATCTGATAACCAAACTGAATCTGAAACAGAAGTGGCCGTATTTGGAGCCGGTTGTTTTTGGTGTGTCGAAGCTATTTATCAACGAGTATCCGGCGTTGTTGACATTGAATCCGGATATGCCGGCGGACATGTAGAAAATCCTACTTACAATCAGGTCGTGTCCGGGCGAACGGGTCATGCCGAAGTGGTTAGGGTTGAATTTGATCCGGAAATCATCTCCTATGAAGAACTGCTTGAAGTATTTTGGCATACCCATGATCCTACGACGCTCAATCGGCAGGGTGCTGATGTTGGTACGCAATACCGATCCGCTATCTTTTATCTGTCACCAGAGCAGAGAGATACAGCATTGAAATCGCTGCAAAAAACCAACGACTCTGATCTCTGGAGTGACGAAATCGTAACAGAGGTAACTCCGTTGTCAAATTACAGTACAGCTGAGGATTATCACCAGAACTATTTCAACAATAATCCGAATGCGGGTTACTGTTCAGTTGTGATTGCTCCCAAATTGGCTAAGTTCAAAAAAGATTTTCCACATTTACTTCAAGATTCTGTATAATCAATTGAATAAATCTATAAATCGACCATTTATTTTAAACTCATGTATGAGAAGATGTTCTTGTCATGATTTAAGAGAGATAAACTTCAACTAAAATAAACTAAACTAAAAAAGGATGATGAGACTAATTACACTATCAATATTTATAATTGTAACCGGATTGCTGTTGAGTCAGCAGGCGAATGCACAAGAAAGAAACCATGAACGTGTATGGGTGAGTCCAAGTGCGGTTGCGGGACAAACAATCGGTTTGACAAAAGTGGAAGTGACATATGGCAGGCCCGGTGTAAGAGAGAGAGTGCTTTTTGCCAGTGATGGACTTGCACCTTTTGGTGAAGTATGGAGAACCGGTGCCAATGAATCAACAGTGATTACATTTTCAGATGATGTTTTTGTTGAGGGCGAGCTTGTTGAAGAGGGTGTTTATTCACTCTATACGATACCCGGAGAAGATGAGTGGACCATTATTATCAACGACAAACTTTCCTGGGGAACAGAGTATGATGCAGCTGAAGATAGACTCAGAGTTCAGGTTACCCCGGAAGAAGCACATTTTGTAGAGCAGATGATGATCTATTTTGAAGATGTAACACCGGAATCAGGAACGCTATACATTCACTGGGGAAATATCAGGGTACCGGTTGAATTGTCACCGGATCGTGAGTTGGAATAAATTAAAAAATATATCCGGTTATCTGATTTTGTATAGCCGGATATAGTCATCATTGTTACCTATTACGATCAGGTTTCCGTTGGGAGATCGAACTAGTGAGAGGGTTTTGACATCTTTTGGGGCAAGAAATCCACTTTCGAATGGAGAAATGGGGATAAAATTACCAGCCCCATCATTTTTGAGCCAAAGTCCATTACCTGCGTCAGCTCTGGGGATTTCAGGGTCGGTTGCGTAGATATTTCCTGCCAAAATCAGGTCATTAAAGCCGTTATCTTCTACATCAAATATCAGAATAGATTTAACGGGAGATATTTGTGCAAGAGAAGGAAGGGGCCGGGCAGTAAATGTTCCATCTCCATTGTTGTAAAAGATGCTGCTTTCAAAGGTATCGGCTTCTAAACGCAGAGCGCGGTTTAATAGCTCTCGTCTAAATAGTTCTTCCATATCCACAACGGCAAATCGTTCAAAAGATTTGTAACGTTGCATCAATTGTGGATGCTGCATTCCATATTTTGCAAGGCCGAAAAATGGATAAACGCTTTCATTATCTTCATTTTTTTCCTTAAAAGAGAACAATCCAGGATCATTTTGCTCGCTTTGATCCGTTTGATTATATCTTTTTGTGAAAAAATTATCCATCTGCCTGTTGTTGTTAAAATCTGCGGCATAAAGGCCGAGAGGATCATCCGTTGAAGTAGTAAATGTGTGATTAAGCCCTAAATTTCCTGCAACGATATCCGAGTATCCGTTACCGTTCAGATCTGCAACTGCAAGGCTGTACCACCATCCTCTCATTGGAGGCAGGCCTGTATCTTCTGTGATATTAATCAGTTCGCTTCCATCATTTCTGAAAAATTGAACCGGCAGCCATATGCCAGAAAGAACTAGGTCCTGCATTCCGTCATTATCAAGATCAACCCATTCGGCATCAGTGATCATGCCCGATTCGAGTAATTCTGATGCAACCTGTTCTGTTGCATCGGTGAACGTACCTCCTTCATTGATTAAAAGATAACTGCGGGGTGGTAATGGATATAGGTATGGTGTGAGCCTGCCACCTACAAAAAGATCCATTAAACCGTTACCTGTAAAATCACCGGCAGCGATAGCCTGGGTACTGGTAATCATTTCAGGAAGGCCCTCATCAGATCTTACAAAATTCCCATCCCCCCGGTTGATGTATAACCTGTCTTGATGCAGTTGTGACGATGGTGAAATTTCATAGCCGCCGCTAGCCACATAAAGATCAAGAATACCATTCCCGGTTGCATCAAAGAAAAGAGCACCTGAATCTTTAAAACGTCGGTCTTTTTCCCACACGTCAGAGTGTTCTGATTCTTTAAAACTTCCATCCGATTGTTGGATTAAAAGCAATCCGGGAGAATCTGCAACACCTCCAATGTAGAGGTCATCCAGTCCATTTCCGTTCACATCACCGGATGCGATCACGGGACCTAGTCGGGAAAGGCGGTGCGGTAATTGAGGTTGTATTTTAAAATCGATAAATGAATTATTTTCGCTGTGCTTCCATGTTGTCAGATTTTCTTTCTCTACCGATTCAAAATGATGATTTTCAAGCAATGGGTCAGTCAGTTTTTCATTGTACTCTTTAGCATCTTCTTGTGAGAGTGTAATTTGTTGATTAGTCGTTAGATCCGTAAGTAATTGATATCGACCATCAGGCCAGAAAATCTCAAGTGAATCGATTTTGGAGTTTGAACCAAGCCCAAAGTGCAGAATATTATCTACTGTTGACTGATATCCCCTATACGGTGATTGAGATAGGTATTGGCTCGATCCGTCGATTGTAACTATTAACTCAGACCCTATCCCCTGACTATTAGGGTATGAACCATCAAGATGTACTTTCAGGAAGGTATGTTGATTTTCCGGAACGCCTTGATTCTCGTATATAGAGGCCGGTTCATTGATGTTATTAATGATGAGATCCAGTTTGCCATTATTATTTAAATCTGCGTAGGCAGCACCGTAGGAGTATCCCTCGTGATTTAACCCCCAGTCAACTGTTTTATTGATGAATTTCAGGTCTCCATTGTTTTCAAATATATAATTTGGCAGAAATATATCATAGAGATCACTTACAAGTTGAAGGAGTTCATTCCTTGCTTCAGTGTCACTCCTGTTCACTAATGAAAATTCCTGGATTTTAAAGTCAAAATCGTATACGGCTTTAGGAAAGCCATTTGTAATAAAAATATCTTTTAGCCCATTATTGTTAAAGTCTGCCATTAAAGTTGACCAGCTCCAGTCGGTATATGAGATCCCTGCCTGTCTGCCAATCTCACTGAAAACCATTTCTCCATTGGGTTTCATTCCGTTACTTAATTGAAGCGTATTCATTGAATATTGATAGTTAATACCACGTCCAATAAGATCCATCTGTTGTTCGAATGTAATGGAACCGCTCATTTTTTTTCTATCTCTGAGGTCTTCCGGCATCATGTCAGCCACCAGGATATCAGGCCATCCATCATTATTGAAATCTGCAATATCTGTCCCCATCCCTGCCAGGCTGGTGTGTTTCAGCCAATCAGGTGCCCGATTAGTGAAAGTGCCATCTCCATTATTGATGTATAAAATACTGTTTGGGTCCAAGTCATTAGAGATATAAATATCCGGGCAGCCATCTCTGTTGATATCTGCAATTGCGATACCTAATCCATATCCGATTTCTCTAAGGATCCCGGCTTCTTCGGATACATCAGTAAACGTGCCATTGCCATTATTTCGGTAAAGCTTATCAAAACTAATGTCGCTACCTGTCCGAAAATTGCCTTCAGAGAAAATGGATCCACCTGCGAAATCGAGTTCAGAATTATTTAGTAAATAGACATCTAAAAATCCATCCCCGTTATAATCGAAAAATGCAGATTGAGTTGTGAAACTGGTATCTGCGAGATTGAATTCAGAGGCAGATTCTGTAAACGTTCCATCGCCCTTATTGATATAGAGCAAGTTACGTCTCATTTCTGCCGGAGTGTCGGAAAGGCCGGCAACAGAGACATATATATCAAGGAGTCCGTCACCATCGATATCGACCATGGATGCTCCGGTAGCCCACTGTGAAGTAGATACACCGGCTGATTCAGTTACATCTTCAAACTTCATATCTCCAAGATTGAAATAGAGTCGGCTTGAAACTTGATTTCCGGTAAGAAATATGTCTGGCAGGCCGTTACCGGTCAGGTCTCCTACAGCTACCCCTCCGCCAAGATAGATGTATGGGTTATCATGAACATTCAGCTCATCCACAGTAATATTGTTGGAAAAGTGAACACCTGAAAAATTGGGGTCGACCTTTCTGAACAAAGTATTGTCAACAGAGTGATTACAACCGATTAATAAAATCGAGTATAGCACCGGGATGAAGATCCATTTATTTAGTCGAGTTAAACTCATATTGATATGTATTAAACCGGTTTTATGAGAAAATGAGATGATCACATCATATTCAGCAAGTGGTTTTCTGTGAATTAAGATTCTTTTTACCAAAAGTAATACACAACTATTGCAGTAATAAAAAATACCACGATAGCATAAAACTGATGACTATTGTACCAGGGGAGTGATTTTGATTTTGTAATAGTTCTTTCTGTTTTAAAAAAGGGTGAAATTTCATCCTCCGGATCGTACAGGCTCGCGATGATCATAACGATTGAACTGATAGTAAAAATGATCGTTGCCGAATAAAGATAATGGATCGGAAACAGTATTGTAAAAAAGTAATTATTGATGATCAGAAAGGCGGCGATGATGCTTCCCGCGATCAGAGAGTAAAATGCGGCTTTTGAGGTCGCTCGTTTCCAGAAAAGCCCAAAAAGATAACAGGTAACAACCGGCGGACAGAGGAATGAAAGTGCAGCTTGCAGATACTCCCAAAGCGTTGGAAACTGATTGATAAATGGTGCCCATATGGATGCTAATGTAACGGCTGCCAGAATACAAATTTTTCCAATTTTGATCAGTTGTATCTGACTGCTATCGGGTTTGAATTTTTTATAGAGATCCATTGTGGCAATACTGGAAGAAGCTGTCAGTGCAGAATCAATACTGGACATCAGTGCTGCAATAAACCCTGACAAGATGATTCCCAATACACCTGCAGGTATGAAATCAAATATTAACTCCGGGAAAATAAGATTGGGATTTTCCATATTCGGATAATAGATCAGCGCAAGAGTTCCGGGTATAACCAGAATAAATAACAGGGGTATTTTTAATAACCCGGCAAAAATAGCCCCTTTTCTGCCATCCTCTATAGATTTGGCTCCAAGAACTCTTTGAACCATATGCTGATTTGTACACATGAAGTAAAAACCCAGAATTGGAAGGCTGATGATAAGTGTAGGCCAGGGTATCAGGGGGTCATCCGTTGGTTGAATTAATTTCAGGAATTGTGGATCAATCGTATTTTTGATCTCACTCCAGGAACCTGCCTGTTGAAATGCAACCACTGCGACAATTGCACAACCAAGTGTTAACAAGATTGCCTGAATGGTGTCTGTGATCACAACGGCCCGAAGTCCGCCGGAAATCGTATATAAGCCAGTTATCACTGCCATAATTATGATAAAAACATAGAGTTCAATATCGGGAAAAATGCCTTTAAGCAGAACACTACTGGCATAAAGGGAACCGGCGATATCAATGAGGATGCTGATCATGATGGAGATAACAGAAAAATATACTCTTGATCTTTCATCAAAGCGTTTGCCCAGAAATTCAGGCATTGTGGTGAATTTATGCTTCAGATAGAATGGAACAATAAAGACAGCAAATAGAAGAAGCATAATGGTACCGGTCCACTCGTAGTTGAATACCGAGATACCGGTTTTATAACCACTACTGCTTAATCCGATGATTGTTGAAATAGAGATATTGGTGGCATAAAGAGAAAAGCCGATCAAGGGCCATGAGAGGGTTCGCCCTGCAAGAAAAAAATCGTCTGTCGTCTGGTAATCCTTTTGAAAGCGAAATCCTTGCCAACAAATAAACAGCAGGTAAGCGAAGATGATAGCTAAATCTAATCTGGTCAAATGAATTCCACATTTAAATTTAAATGATCTGTCTCTGAAGAAATCTCTGTATTATCCGGATTAAACTCCAATCTCAGCAGTGATATTGATGAAGTTATCCATTTAAATAAACCTTGTTAAAAAATCCATAATTATAATCAAGATTCAATCCTATTGTGCTTTATACAGAACACAATTCTATATGATATATAGCCTGAACACCCTCAGATTGAGGTTTATTAGGCAGATTCTTCAACAGATACTGTGACCGGTACAAAGCTCAATAATCCGGAACTTGTATCCGATTTGGAAATTCTTTCTAGCAGAGCTTTGATTGTTGTATTCCCCAGTTTTTCATAGTCTGTATGAATGGATGACAATTTCGGATGAGTATATTTATTGTGTGGCAAATCATCATAACCAATAATTGCTATATCCCCCGGGATTGAATAACCATTCTCTTTAGCCATCTCTAAAAAGGCTTGTGCCATGGTATCATTTGATGCGAAGATAGCATCCGGCTTTTTTACATCTTTATGAAATTTCCAAAATGCAGAAATTCCGGCATCATAGGTGAAATCTCCCTCCGCAACCCAATTACATTGAAGGTCTTCATTTTGACTTAAATAATCCAGGAAGCCGTTTTTTCTGAACCTGGATTCTGAACGTTCCGGCGGACCCAGGATGATACCCAGATTTTTGTAACCCATTTCCTGGAAATGTTGCGCAGCCAGATATCCGCCGGAATAGCTGTCAAAAGTGACCGTTGGAAACACCGGATTTTCAATCAGTGAATTGGAGATAATTGGATACTCATCAGGCAGTGACCTGGCAATTGCCTCATAATCCGGTCTGGAGAGTTCGGGTATAAAGAGTACAATACCGTCGTAATAGTTTGCTGCAAGATCATTTAATACTTTGGGCAGATCTTTTTTATAGTTTAGAATTGCATTAAGGAATAAGTGAACCTTATTTTGAGAAGATGCTTTATTCAACCCATGAAAATAACTGGAATAAAATTCACCTTCGTGAAAACCTGAAGCGACAAGGGCAACATTGAATCGGTCCCTCTGCTTTTGGGCGCCATTTCCGACGATCTTATAGCCCAATTTTTCTGCACTGGATAGTACTTTTTTTTGTGTATTAATACTGATTTTGTCTGAACCTCTCAATACCCGAGAGACCGTTGATATGGCAAAACCCGTATCATCAGCGATATCCTTTAAAGTGACTTTCATTCCTGTTTATTGGGTTAATAAAATTGCTAGTTTGGTATTCAAAATGCATCTTATCTTTTCATGGATCAGAATGCTAAGTATTGATCAAGTGAAATCACGCAATAGCACACAATGTAAAAAAAGTTTAGAATCCATTTATAAATGAAAATAATTTATTGTTCTATTGTAAATGTTTGACCTGTCACAGCAGCGCCGTCAATCCATTTGACCGGCCATCCGGTCAATGTATTCCATCCTTCATCCAAAGATATTTGCCAGAAGTGATGTTCATTACCTTTATCTGCAACAAACCAGAGTGGGTCCGGCATACTCATATGAGTCCCCCAGCCACCCTCCCCGATATAAGTAACACCTTCTTCATGAATTTCACCGTCTTTAACCGGATGAGATCTCTTTAATCTGTGTCCATGGCCCTCATGTATAAGATCTATTCCATACTCTTCAAAAAGAGGGATCCAGGATTGATGCATGATTCTGCGGCCGTATCTCTGGCTTTCCCAATATTGCTGTGATGTAGCAAAAGCATTGATGTGATAGTGGATCATTTTCCAAGTATTATTCCGGTGGTCTTTCAGTGTTTGTTCCAGCCAGTCGCGCTGCTGTCCGTCGTGAGAAGATCGTACTTTGTGCTGCCCGCCTTCATAATAACCTGTGTTTGGGAACCATTCAAGCAGTTCATCAAATGCAGAGGTATGGCCAGAATCAAGAGTGATGATTAAAAATCCGTCACCATATTCAAGGGCATAATAATTTTGAGGTTCGGGCAGATTAAAACGATTTGCAAAAAAGGCAGCATCGATTTCAAAATCACCCATGATCCATCCTCTGACATCATGATTGCCCATAGCCGGTATAATGGGTACCCTCCGGCCATCATCTGTCACCATCAGTTCATGCCATTCATCAAACCAGTTATCCCATTCCACTTCAGACAATCCCCTCATTACAAGGTCTCCGGACATCATGATGAATTCCGGGTCTAGAGTAGCCGCGTGTGCTGTCATCTGCTTCCGTTCTTCAGTTTCAGATTGGGTATCTGAACCGACAATGAATGTAAATGCTTCACGATCTTTTGGAGCTGTTCGGAAGGTAAAAGGGTTGGAAGCAATCCTGTCACTTTTAAGCAGAACTGAGTAAGTTGTACCGGGTTTTAACCCTGTTAACTCAACTCGGTGCAACCAGGCAGAAGTTTCTGGAAACGTATAACTTTCGGCATTCTCAATATGGATATGATCCGGTAAATTCTCATCAGAGAAATTAAAGTCTTGATTAAATGCATTGTGATCTGTGGAATAGTACAATCTATTTTCAGCTATACCGTCATAGATCTGACTCCATGCTTTTCTATCCGGAAGCAATTCCTGTTCAAATCCTACATGATCTACAAAATGTTGCCAATTGTTAAGTAAAAATTGATAGGCAAAACGTGAGTCCCGATCTGTATGATTCATTATACCCATTGCAAGGGCAATAAATGCATCATCAGGGGATTCGTAACCGGATCCCTTCCATCCACCTTTGATTAATTTGGAGCGAACATCCAGATAATCGATATGATCACCATCGGTTGCATAGCTATCATCAATTAATTTCATTCCGGCAGTCCTGGCATTTTTCTCATCTGTACGCCAGGTGATGGTCATGGTGGTTTGTGTATCTCCTTGCCAAGTTAAGACAATTTGCCTCGGTTTTGTTGTATCAGATTCCCCGTAAAGTGGAAATACAAGAGAAAATGCCAAAACAGTAAGGAAACCATATTTAAGTTGTAAAGTCATTAATTATAATATTTAAAGCATTTTGATTCCGTCGATAATGAAATTTTCGTGCAAGGGTAACTTGATATTATCTTCGAGTGGAGGCAAATATGCAGTGAAGAAGATGAAAATGGTATATTCGCCATCTTTATTCAACTCTTTCATAGAATCGGATAACGTATAAGTAATAGAATTCCAGCCATCTTTGAGTTCGATTTCATCCCAATACGTGCCGTGAACCCAACTCCAGTTGCCATCGGTAACGTCTGCCAATCCCAAAAAGAAATGAGTGGGATTGACATGGTTTTCTTCAGGTAAGTAGATATTTAAAGCCATTTTATCATTTCCAACCCATTTATCAAGTCTTTCGCCTCTTAGAGGCAGCGATAATTTTGTATCATCTGCACTTCCGGATGGAATAACCTCGACAGAACTGTTACCGATCAGGACTGTGTTTTGATTTAACTCAAATATTGCTCCAGTCCTGTCATTACCATAGTCACTTATCTCTTCCTGTGAATCCATCGTCCATAAATAAGAAGTGGTATCTTGATCCGGCAGATCAGTTTTGAATAGAAATAAAAAGTGTAATAACGAGAGTAGAATAATAGTATTTAACATCTATTGTAAGTTTGACATTTATCTGTAAGGGATTTTCCATCCTCAGTAGTTTCCAGCGTGTCAAGCAAATCAAGTGATGTATATCGACTGGAAATATTTGAAATTTGGTAAATCTGACAAAGTAATAGAATAAATTTGCATGAAATATGCAAAATTTCCCAAAAAGTTTGCAAAAATAATTAAATCTGCTATACTGTAAGAGGTACCCATTTATTTATAATTATCAGTGTACTTAAAATTGAATCAATGATATATCCGATACATTAATATAGATCTGTAAACACTAAAACTTACTTGATGCGAATTAGGCCCGGGTTTTTTACAAAAATTGTATTTCTTGCCACGATTGTTATAACATTTGGAGTAATCCATCTATTTGCTCAGACGTATAATGTATCAACATATAACATCCTTTATAACACTCCTCCGGAGCATGTTAATAGTTGGGAAGTCAGAAAAGATAAAGTAGCCAGCATTATTCGTTTTCATGATATAGTCCTATGGGGTTCTCAAGAAGGGGAATTCAATCAGCTGCAGTTTTTAAGGGAAAATCTGGGCCAGGAGTATATAGGGATAGGTCGTGATGACGGTGAGACCGCGGGAGAGTACAGCGCTATTTTTTTTGATCCTGATCTGTTCCGTGTTGTAGAGCATGGTACTTTTTGGCTGTCCAATACACCCGATCGGCCATCGATGGATTGGGGAGTGAATTATCATAGAATCTGTACCTGGGGAAAGTTTGAGGTCATTGAAACGGGGGACGAATTCTATATGTACAATGCACATTTTGATCATGAGAGTCAGGAGGCGAGAGAAAATAGCAGTAGAATGGTATTAGAACATATCGATGAAAATACAAATCAGGGAGACAGAGTCATTTTTCTGGGTGACCTGAATGCCGTCCCTGGAAACACCGCGTACAATATGATAGCTGAAGATCATCGATTTTGGGACGCTTTTGATGTCACCCAAACCCCGCCTCACGGGCCTGCAGGAACATTTAACGGATTCAGTTTTACAAATATTCCTGACAGGAGAATTGATCATATCTTTCTGACAGAGCATTTTACTGTCATACGTTATGGAATTCTGACAGACAGTTATGGTGAACTCAGATATCCTTCAGATCATTTTCCTGTACTCGCTGAAATAGAGTTTTAACAAAATGTCAGCATAATTAGTCAACAATTAATCATTAAAAATATGTGTAGAATAAAAAAGAAATTAAATCAATTCCCGGGCTTGTTAGTAATGTTAATGATGGGTTTGACATTTGTGATTCAGTCATGTGATAATGCCGCTTTAGAAAACGGGGCAAATGATGAAAAATTAACTGAACAGCTAACGGATGAAGAGTTATTGGATAAAGTTCAATCCTCCACCTTTCAATATTTCTGGGATGGGGCAGAACCAAATTCCGGAATGGCACTTGAGCGGATACATCTGGATGACAGTATGTCTGAGGAGGATTATCGGATTGTGACTGCCGGCGGATCAGGCTTTGGATTAATGGCTATTATTGTTGGGGCAGAACGCGGATTTATAACGCGTGAAGAAGCGGTTGACAGATTTGAAAAAATCGTCACATTTCTTGAAAACGCTGATCGGCATAAGGGTGCGTGGTCGCACTGGATGTATGGTGATACCGGCGAAACGAGGCCATTTAGTCCAAGAGATGATGGCGGAGATCTTGTGGAGACAGCTTTTCTGGTTCAGGGATTGTTAACTGTCCGACAGTATCTGCGGGATGGAACAGATCGTGAACAGGAAATAGCCGAACGCATTAACACGATGTGGCGTGAAATTGACTGGAACTGGTATACCAAAAGCGGAGAGGAAAATGTCCTGTATTGGCACTGGTCGCCGAACAATGATTTTGGGATGGATCACCGCATACTGGGTTATGACGAAACATTAATTACATACATTTTGGCTGCTTCATCACCTACTCATCCTATTGATCCGGCTGCATATCATGAAGGGTGGGCAAGAGGCGGAGACATTGTCCATGAAGATCATGAAGCTTATGGCCAATCCCTTCCATTCCGTCATAATGGAGCCATAGAATATAGCGGCCCGTTGTTTTGGGCACATTATTCATACCTGGGTTTGGATCCACGGAATCTGGAGGATGATTATGGCAATTTCTGGGAGAATAACAAGGCTCATTCACTGATTCATTACGAATACGCAATAGAGAATCCTAACGACTTTGAAGGGTATGGTGAAGATTTATGGGGGCTTACAGCAAGTTACTCGGTTTCTGGATACAGAGCTCACAAACCACATGGCGATGACGTAGGTGTTATTACGCCAACAGCCGCTCTCTCTTCATTTCCCTATACCCCGGAAGAGTCGATGAAGGTTCTTAGAAATCTCTACGAAAATTACAGACAGCATACATTAGGTAAATACGGTTTTTATGATGCACTGAGTATTGAAGAGAACTGGTTTCCGCAAAGGTACCTGGCCATTGATCAAGGGCCGATTGTCGTGATGATTGAAAACCATAGATCCGGGTTACTCTGGGATCTGTTTATGTCCAGCGAAGAAGTTCAAACCGGACTCGATAGACTTGGTTTTTCATACTAAGCAGAATTGAATGTAATGCCTCAGTATCCTCCATGTATGGAACAGTGTCTGTTTATCCGGTTTGTCCTCAAACTATTTTTGTCAACAAAATTGATATTTTTTTGCGCAAAAAATACCTTGAAATAAAGCGTCATCCTGCAAAAAAATTAATTGTTCCTTATTATCATAAATAATTATAAATATATGATTTATGAAACAATCATTTCTTGTATTTGAAAAAAATTTAAAGGTAATTTTGCACTTAATTTGCAGAGAAATGGTTTTTATTTGCAAAATAAATTGTAATAATTGCATATTTTTCTCATAATGTTAATAGATAGATAGAACATAAAACAAGTAGTTCGACTTACTTGATGAGGTTGCCATTTCAACTGTTAATCAAACATTAATCAACCGACAGTAATAATTTTAGAGGATTAGAATATGTTAAACAAGTTACCAATTCAGCTTTTTATGATACTGATGGTTTCGCTAATACTGGGTTTAAGTACAGCAATTGCGCAATCAATCACCGTTACCGGTACCGTGATCAGTTCAGATAATAATGAGCCTGTTCCTTTCGCGACAGTTATAATTAAAGGTACTTCAACCGGTACAACTACGGATCTTGATGGAAATTACACACTCAGTAACGTACCCGAGGATGCCGTACTGGTCTTCTCGTATGTTGGAATGCTCCGTCAGGAGATCCCTGTTAATGGGCGTACTGAGATCAATGTAACTCTGGAAGTGGATGAAATAGGTTTGGAAGCAATTGTGGTGATTGGTTACGGAACCTCAAGATCCCTGGATCTGACAGCTCCAATATCTACCATTGATGCAGAAACGATTTCACGGAATGTCTCAACAAATGCTATTTCTTCATTACAGGGGTCAGTTCCAGGCTTGCAAGTCACAAATTCCGGTGCACCCGGTGCGGGTCCGAGCATACGAGTAAGAGGGATCGGTTCGATGCAAGGTGCAGACCCACTCTACGTGGTAGATGGAATGTTCTACAACGACATTAACTGGTTGAGCCCAAACGATATTGAGTCTATTTCTGTGTTAAAAGATGCATCAGCCGCTTCGATATACGGTGTGCGCGCATCCGGCGGTGTTATTATGGTTACAACCAAAAAAGGGAATCTTGGAGAAGGGATCATCATCGAATATGATGGATATAGCGGAATTAATACGACCAGTAATCTTCTTCAAATGACCAATACAGAGCAGTATTCTACAATGCTGATTGAAGCCGGCATTGAGTCTAGATTAGAGCCTGCTATTGATAATTGGGGTGGGAGAGCGTTTACACATAATGGGCAGCAATACACAATTCCATCAACGGATACAGATTGGTATAATGAATTATTAGGGTCAGCCGGCGGTACAGCACCTATCATGAATCATTCCCTTTCAGTTCGGGGTGGATCAGAAACAGTATCCTATCATGTGGGTGCTTCCTATACCGGTGAAGATGGTTTATTTCAGAATACGGACCATAAATGGCAGCGAACGAATATCAGAGCGACTGTAGATTTTGTCCCATATGATTTTCTTGAATTGGGAACCAGTTTTAATATGAATCAAACAAGAACAGATAACTCCGGACAAAATTGGAGTGGTATGTATTATGCTGTTCCAACCATGCCGGTCAGGAATTCTGATGCAGAGGAGGATTTTGCAGGTGCCATTGCAGCAGGATATAATGTAGGCCCGGTCAATAACCCAGTTGCTCAATTATATTACGGTCAAAATAACTGGAATTACAATAAAGACGTGAACCTGGATTTCAATGCCTATTCAAATTTAAAGTTTTTGGGTGACGATAGATTGATCTTACGAACACAGTATAGTCACAGGATGACGAATGGCAATAATCGTAATTTTTCACCGGTCTATTTTGTGGATGATAAGTTAAAAAATGAAAATTCATTTATGAATAGATTTTTCCACGAATCAAATCTTCATCACCTGGACAATACCCTTACTTATCGAAATGAATTTGCTGATGTACATAATCTGACGGCAATGGGTGGATTCTCTGTGAGACATTTCAGAGGGTTAAATATGGGTGGTAATGCATCAAATGTTCCGGGAGGAGAAGAGCACTATCTATACTTTGGGAATGCTGAAGACCCTGCTCCTGAAAACTTTGATGTATTTGATGGCGGATCAACTGAAGTTGGCCTATCCTATTTCAGCCGTGTAATGTATAATTATGATGATCGATACCTGTTAAATGCAACATTCAGGGCTGATGGAACTGATAAATACACGGAATCATGGGGATATTTCCCATCTGTCGGTGTCGGTTGGGTAGTGAGTGAAGAGGATTTCATGTCTGATCAGACAACATTTGATCAACTCAAGTTCCGCGCCAGCTGGGGCCGTTTGGGGAATAATAATGTTCCAAGAGAATCAGGATCAAATGCAATCTCAACCGGGTTTGGTACGTCTTATGTCTTTAACGATGTCATTTCCCCGGGTTATCGGCCCAGTGTTTTCTTTAATACACTCGTCTGGGAATTGACCGACGAGTACAATACCGGTGTCGAATTTTCTATTTTGGATTACAAACTTTCCGGTGAAATTGATTATTTCAGAAAAATCACAAAAGATGCAGCTATTTTTACCAGTAACCTGATGGGCGGCGGCGGATTAATCCGTAATCAGGGCGAAATATTGAACACCGGAGTGGAATTTCAGCTGAACTGGAGTGATGTAATCGGTGAAGTCGATTACACCATAAGTACAAATCTTAGTACACTTAAAAATGAAGTACTGGATCTTGGTGGTGAACCTTATATCCAAACAGGAAGCACACAGCCATACCGGTCGGAGCCGGGTTATTCGCTCTACTCCTGGTACGGATACGTAGTCGAGGGTGTTTACCAGAATCAGGCTGAAATTGAAAGCCACATCGATACCGGTGTTCATTCTCAGGTAAAACCGGGTTTCTTCAGATTTGAGGATGTGAACGGTGATGGCATCATCGATGAGAATGACAGGCAGCATCTGGGTGCGAACATTCCGAAATATACCTATGGAGCACAGATCAACCTGGAATACAGAAATTTTGATTTCAGTACATCTGTCTATGGAGTTTATGGGAACAAGCTTTTTAATGCACTTAGAGGAGGCAGAAGCCATCACGGTGACTATAACTTTGAAGTGGATCTCTATGAAAACAGATGGACGGGTGAAGGGTCCACAAACAGCTATCCATCTGCTGAAGGGCTGTTGCACTCCTGGAACATGAATAACATGAATACATTCCTGGTAGAAGATGGATCATTCTTCAGAATCCAGAATATTACAGTCGGATATACAATTAATGATTTGATACCCGGCAGTTCATCAGGAAACCGAGTCAGGTTCAGGCTCACCGCTCAGAATCCATTCACCACATTTAAGTTTAACGGTTTCACTCCTGAAGTTGGCGGAGTTGGAAGTGCCGGTGGTGTCAATCCTATTCCAAGAAGTATCACATTTGGTGTAAACATTACTTACTAATTTAAATTTTAAGATTTATCCACTATGAATAGTTCAAACATTTTTAAATACATGGCGGTAATGTTTGCGTTCACGTTTACATTACTATTTATAAACAGTTGCGATGACTTTCTGAATAACCCGATTGAGGGCCAGGTTCCGGTTAACGAGATAGACTATACAGATGATAGCAGAATGTATGAACCTGTATCATCTGTTTATGCCCGTGCCAGAGATAACAACCTTGGCCACTGGTCAAATCAGGCAATGCTGTTTTTTCGCAGTGATTTTATTTTCAAAGGCGGGCATGCAGGAGATCAGCCAATCATGGAGGATATTCAGGATTTCCAATATGAAACAATGCGGAATGCGTGGTTTGTGAATAATCTTTGGACTTCACATTTTGGCCTGATTCGGGATGCAAATGCAGCACTTGCAGAACTTGAAAAGTTTGGTGAGAATGGTGCAAATCCGGCATTAAACGACCAATATAAAGCTGAAGTGAGATGGTTCCGTGCGTTAGGCTATTGGAGAATGTTGCGTTTTTATGGAGATGTTCCATTTTACAATAAAGATACTCTTGCGGCTCAACTGAGACTATCTCCAAGAGATGAGGTCTATGAGTATGTGGTCAGTGAGTTAAATGACATTCTTGATGACCTTTCTGCCGAACATCCAAGCCACATGTCTCCCAGAACAGGATCAGTTACGAAATGGGCAGCATATACACTTCTTGCAAAAATAGCGGGAGACTTCCAGGATTATCAATTGATGTTGGATGCTTCACAGGCGATCATCGATAGTGGACTGTTTTCATTGCATCCTGATTACTATGAACTTTTCAGATATGAAGGAGAACTTTCAGATGAAAGCATTTTTGAACTTCAGCAAACCGATTTTGGGGAGTCATCCGGAAATGCAACAAATATCGATCAATTTTACGTAGCTCACGGGATCAAACAAACCGGCGGTACTAAATTTGATGGCAGTGGTTTTACATCCGGCTGGGGATTTTCCATGCCCGCTCAGAAATTTATTGACCTGATGGAAGAAAGAGATGAAGGAATACGATATGAGACAAGCATCATTCATCAAAACACGAGAACCATGGAGGGAGATTCTATCGGTTCGATACCGGCTGATCTTCAAGGTTTATTAGATCGATATAATGATGAAGGACGCGGAGTAGCTGAGGCATACTTTTTCAAAACGTATGCACCATATAGGGATCAGACACCCGGCCGACACAGATACGGTGGATGGAATAACATTCGAATGTTCAGATACGCAGATATTTTACTGCTAAATGCAGAGGCTCGAATTCATCTAAATGGACCCGGCTCAGGAGATGCTCAAATCAATCAGGTCAGAGATCGTGCCGGTATGCCACCGCTTTCCGGTGCAACCATTGATGACATCATCGATGAAAGAGCTGTTGAACTGGAATTTGAATGGGGTGCGGATCGATTCTTTGATTTGGTCAGATTAGGACGGGCTGAAGGTACCATTCCTAACTTTAGAGAGGGTGAACATGAATTTTTCCCAATACCGGTCGTGCAGATCGATTTACAACCCGGATTGGCTGAACCGCCGGTACCCGGAATAGAACCTCCCGAATTTTAATAAGACAATATAAATAAGGGCATTTCTGGAAGTTTCAGAAATGCCTTTTTTTTTCATGAAATTGAACATTGACATTTAAAACCGAACCGTATAATCATAATACTCAAATCTGAGAATACACATCCATCACTTGAAATGAATTGTAAGTCAATATTTTAAAGATATTTACAGATATATATAAACCGTTATCCAAACTAGAATTTCATGGAAAAAGAGAAAGGGATCAATCGAAGAGAGTTTTTGTCAACAGCCACAAAAGCCAGTATTGGTGCAGGAATCGGAATTACGGTTCTTCCTTCACATGTAACGGGAGTTACCGGCAAGGTTGCCCCAAATGATCGGATTAACATCGGATTGATCGGATATGGTTCACAATCCAGGAAGATGTTGCCCGGCTGGCTGAATGAACCTAATTTTCAATTTATCTCTGTATGTGATCCAAACAAGGAGAGTTATGACTATCCGGATTGGGGTGGGCCCAGAGGTGAAATCGCCGGAACCGCAGGAGGGCGTGATGTAGGACAGCGAATTGTTAATAAATTCTACGCAGATCAAACCGGCCAAAGCAATTATGACGGCTGTTCTGCCTTTGCTGATTTTAGAGAAATGATGGAGAAGGAGAGTGACCTGGATGCTGTATTTATTATGACTCCCGATCACCTTCACGCCTCTATTGCGGTTGCAGCAATGAACAAAGGGTTAATGCTTGCAACACACAAACCAATAGGAAATTATTTACAGGAGACCAGGGCTGCGATCAACAAGGCGAAAAATTCAGGCATGGCAACTCATATTTTTGCCGGCCAGGAACGCTATGAACATTATCTGATCCAAGAGTGGATTAAGCACGGTGCCATAGGAAAACTGAAAGAGCTGCATCGGTGGACGAACCGCCCTATGTGGCCTCAAGGATCGCCTTATTTGCCGGATGAAAACCCGCCAATTCCGGATGGCTTTGATTGGCAACTCTGGCTGGGCCCATCACTGCCAAGGCCTTACTCACCTGAATATACACATACCGCTTTTCGGGGATGGCATGAATTTGGGGCCGGATGTCTGGCTGATATGGGCTATTATTCTCTCTGGAACGACTGGAAATTGTTGAATCTGGGCATGCCAACCAAGGCAGAAGCTTCAGCCAGTGTAATCTGTGACATTCGGGAATTCAGAAGCACATGGGTCAGAAACCATGTATCATTTCCGCATGCTGCCAAAATCCGATGGGAAGTTCCGGTAAATGGAACAGAAGATACGATTGATGTCTATTGGTATGAAGGTGGATTAAGGCCACCAAACTTGAAAGCGGTAAAGGATAAAGGAATGAAACTGGGAGGAGAAGGTGTCTATTTAGTTGGTGAAGAAGGAGTTATCCTCTCCGGTTGGGGGCATAACAACCCTCAGTTGCTGGGTGTAAATAATGCAGAAGAACTTATTGCATCAATAACGGAACCTGATTTTGAAGAAACCCCGCTGGATGCCCAAATGATTGCAGCATTCCGGGGTGAACAAGAATCACAGTCGAGTTATCCGAATGCACAAGTTATTGCAGAAACCATCTGCCTGGGAAATTTGGCTATCAGGGCGGATCAATCATTCAGAACCGATCAGATACTGGAACTTGATTTGGAAACACTCAGAATTACGAATGTTCCGGAAGTCAATCAATATGTAAGCAGAGAATCCCGATCCGGATGGGAGCTCTGAATGGACAAATAAATGAGATAAGTACCATAACATTCACTAAATAAAAAACATGATGAAAAATCTATTTATCAATACCGCGATTCTGTGCTTACTGATATTAGTGAGCGGATGCAGTCCTGATATTCAAACAGATGTTGAAAGTCAACGTGATTTTGAAGCCGAAGGGTATATATCCCTTTTTAATGGCACTGATCTGGAAGGTTGGGAAATACCGGAGGGTGATGGTGGACACTGGAAAGTGATAGATGGTGTTATCGATTATGATGCTTTGTCAGAGGCTGAAGGGAATAAGAGCCTCTATACCGAGCGTGATGATTTCCGGGATTATGATCTTCATGTTGAATGGAGATTTACAGATACGCAACTATATGATTCAATGCCTTTTGTACTTCCAAATGGTGAATATGCAAGAGATGAGGATGGGGAAATATTCAGATGGCCGCGACCCAATGCGGATTCAGGGATCTTGATGAGAGGAGGGCCACAAGTCCAGATCTGGAACTGGGATGTAGGGTCCGGAGAACTTTGGGGAACCCGAACAAATCAGAATCTTTCAGCAGAAGAGAGAGCCAAAGCCACTCCACTTCGAAGAGCCGATCATATTCCGGGAGAGTGGAACTCATTTGATATAACACTGCGTGGCGACCGGGTTACTGTCCATTTGAATGATATTTTAGTTATTGAAGATGGCTTGTTGCACAATATTGGCGATGAAGGGCCAATTGGATTACAACACCATGGCGGGATGAGAGAAGACGGTACAATGGATCCAACAAGCAGTGAAATACAGTTCAGAAATATTTGGATTAAAGAGTTGTAAATAGTGTAGTCAATCATGGGATCTTCCCGGCAACTGATTTATAATCAACCCGGGAAGATTTTTTTTATTTTATTACGTGACTGTATCATAATTTCTCTGTTTCATTATCTGAGTCGTTTTAAATAGAGTTGAGCAGATCTATCCAAAAATTTCAATTATTTATCTTTGTCCAATTTTAAATCATGACCTGTTTCAGAATATCCATTCCTGTACTGAGTTTTTTGATATTAACCGGTTGTCAAATAGCCAATGTCGATGATACAGGAAGTGAAAAACCGGAAGAGAATAGGTTTTCATACGAGGTAATTGCGGAAGGGTTAAATGAACCAATGCAAATTGAATTTGATCAATCCGGCTTTGTTTATTGGATTGAAAGAACCGGCAGTGTTAAAAGATTATCTGAAAAAATCGGTAATATTGAACTGTTGGGTGAGGTTGAGCTCATGAGTGGCTCTTACCCCGGCCTGATTGGACTGTTACTGGACAGGGATTTTGAAAATAACAGAAATCTCTATCTCTATTACTCTGCAAGTGATGATGATGGACAAATGAGATTATCCAGATTCACTTTAAATTCAAATAATGCATTGGATCCGGAATCGGAAATTGTGATGTTAAGAATCCCATGGCGATTGCCGGATGGCCAGCATATGGGTGGAGGTATGGATTATGATAATGAAGGCAATATTCTTTTGTCAGTGGGTGATTCGACGAGCCCCAGCCAATTCGAGCCAATTCATCTGCGAAATGACGGATCTATCCAGGACGCTGCTGCAACTGCCGGCAACACAAACGACCTCAGAGGATCCATTCTAAGGATTACTCCACAACCCGATGGCAGTTATACCATTCCGGAAGGAAATCTTTTTCCTGAGGGAACCCCCAATACCCGGCCGGAAATTTACACGATGGGCAACCGGAATCCCTGGAGATTATACATCGATTCAAAAACAGGTTATCTTCATTGGGGAGAAGTCGGCCCGGATTCCGGTGCCGACTCCGATGTCTATGGGCCGGCCGGTGTAGATGAATTAAATATTGCCCAAAATGCCGGTAACTTTGGTTGGCCTTTTGTTTATGGGAACAGGCCATATCCTCAATATAATTATGAAACAGGGGAATATGGAGAACCCCATAACCCAGACGGGCCTGTGAACAGTTCCCCTAACAATACCGGTTTGCAAAAATTACCACCCGTTGAACATTCGATCATTGCCTATCCATATGGGGTTTACGACGAGTGGCCAATTTTTGGAAGTGCCGGCCGATCCGCAGTGGGTGGGCCTGTTTACAGAAAAGGGGATTTCATCAGTGATTCACAAAATGTATTTCCAGAATATTATGAAGGCAAATGGTTTGTAACCGATTATGTCAGAAACTGGATTTTAGTCATGACCCTGAGTGATGACCGAAAGGATGTTCTTGATGTTGAACACTTTTTACCATCAAACCGGCTAGGACACAGTCAGCCATTGGATATGGATTTTAGTCCATCCGGACATCTCTATATAATAGAATATGGTTCATCAGGACAGGGCCGTATTTCAAGATATGAATATAATGATGGAAATAGAGCACCGATTGCCTCGGCCGATGCAGCAGTACGTTCCGGTTCTATACCATTTGACTTGACGTTAATTTCAGAGGGCACTTTTGATTATGATGGTGACGATTTAGTCTATGAATGGGAAATTTCACCAGTCTCTCAATCCGGACAACAAACAATCACCTTAACCGGCCCGAATCCGAATTTTATCATTAAGGAAGCAGGCAGATATCAGGTTGAATTGATTGTAAGAGATCCTCTCGGCGAAGAGGCCTCGGATACATTTGAAGTGGTTGCAGGGAATGTAAGGCCTGATGTTACCTTATCACTGAACCGGGGCAATCATTCATTCTACTTCCCGAATGAAGAGATTCAGTATGAACTCTCTGTAAGTGATCATGAAGATGGGAACCTGAGTGATGGTGATATTGAACCTGAACAGGTTAACTTATCAGCTGAATATATACCGGCCGGCTTAACTGCTTCTGCGTTGTCAGACATGATACTGAATGGAGATATAGTTTCGGGTGAACCGGTAAGATTTGTGCAATCAAGAGCTCTTATTGAACAGTATAATTGTACCACTTGCCATAGGGTTGAGAGGGGTATTGTAGGCCCTTCGTTTACAGAAATTGCTGAAAAAAACGAAGGTTTAGATATCGTCGACCGTTTAGCGAATACCATCATAGAGGGTAGTTCAGGGAATTGGGGGGAAATTCCAATGCCACCAAATCCAATGGTATCTCAATCAGAAGCTCAGCAGATAGCTGAATTTATTCTTGAATTGACGGATACAGACTCACAAACAACGAACTTACCACTATCGGGAAATTATGTTACCACTGTTCATGAAAGAACCGGCGGTTCCGGCAGATTAGGACGATTTTATAGCATCCCGTATCAGCGGGGTACCTATTTATTTCATGCCAGCTATACCGATCGTGGAAATGAAAGGATTGATGGGCTGGAATTAACCGGTGAGGATTTTATTCTATTGAGATATCCGTTACTGGCACCTGAAGAGTCAGATTTTTTCTCGGAAACAGGAATTTCTTACACACCTTCAACAAGTGATCCCGGATTCATTGTATCGGGCAAAGCACCTTACATCGGTTTTGAGCAAATTGATTTAAGTGAAATTAGCCAAATAAAAATAGGTGCATTAACTCGATTCTGGCACTGGTCTCATTTTATAGGAGCAAATGTTGAACTTAGGCTGGGTTCTCCGGATGGACCATTGGTCGGAGAACCCCATCCCCAATTCAGGCCGGATCACATTTCACCGGAAGATGGCCCATTTTTTGCACATAATTGGGACGACCCCATAGAAATAGATATATCTGATATTGAAGGCAGCTATGATATTTTTATACTTTTCAAAAATCCGGATGCTGAAAATGAAGATCCACTGCTCACAATTACAGGGATAGAGTTTATTAAATAAAAAGAGTAAATGAAGATTCAAGGTTCCATTTAAAAGCTCAAAGCGGATGCCGGCTTTTCAAAACTGGTGAATCGATCAAAATGTATATGATGAGATTAAAAATATTTATGAGCAGCTATTTGATCAATCTATTGTTCCTGCTAATGTTTATGCTTTCAATCGGATCAACTCTATCCATTGCACAGCCGGAGGGAATTCCGGATGGTTTTGAATCGATATTTAACGGAGAGGATTTAACAGGCTGGCATATCAGCCGTACAAACCACCATGGAACTGTAGGAAATTTTTATGTGGAAGATGGTATGATAGTTATGAAGCAATATCCCTATGGACAGGGTGGAATCATACTGACCGATAAGCGTTATGCAGATTTTGAACTCTATCTGGAGGTTAAAGCCGATCCGGGAACGAATGGCGGTTTATTTTTTCGGTCAAATGAAACCGGTTCTGCCTATCAGATTGAAATTGAGGGCGATGGCCAGCCGAATACTGCAAATTTAATCTCCGAAATGCTTCGTACAACAACCAGGGCAAGTGCAGAAGGTTTGCAGGAAGTATGGGTGCCGGGAGACTGGAATTCATTCCGGTTACGTGTTACCGGCGATGTACCTCATGCCATTTTATGGGTGAATGGGGTATTGATGTGGAATGTAAAAATGGAAAGAAATGATCTGATTGCAGATGCACGTGAAGGGATGATCGCACTCCAGCTGCACTGGAGCCAGACGCCTACACCTGTGCCGGGTGGAAGTTGTTGCGCATATTCATGGCGGCCCGACGGTGCACACTATTTCAGGAATATTGCAATTAAAGAGCTCTGAGGTGATCTCATGACTATAAAAAAATATTTAAAGAAAAGGGATGCCGGAATGATTTCACTAAGTTGTGCCATTATTTTATCTGCATCTTTCAGCCACTCCTTTGATCAGTCCACAGGAACCGATAGGACTCCGATTGCCATAACCAATGATCTAGGAATGGAATTTGTACAGATCGAACCGGGCAGCATGCTTGTGGGAAGAATAGAAATTGAATGTCCACAACCGCCCGACACGCGAGATGTTGAAGAGAGAGTCAGATGGAGTGAGGAGGATTTTGAAAGATGTGAGGAACTTGCAGCAAGAGACTCACGACCCGGTTTTTGGGTAACCATTGAAAAACCCTACTATATTGGCAAGTTTACTGTGACACAGTCTCAATGGAAGCAGGTGATGGGAGAAAATCCTTCCTTTTTTCAGGGCGACAAAGTAGAAGGGGTTTCTGATAATCACCCGGTGGATAGTGTCACATGGGAGGATACACAACGGTTTATTGAAACATTGAATGAAATGGATCCGAATGCCACGTATCGACTGCCAACCGAATTTGAATGGGAATATGCGGCCCGTGCAGGTGCGAATGAGGTTCACTCTTGGAGAGAAATTCGGGAGTATGCCTGGATTCAGGATACGGATAAAGGTACGACACATCCGGTGGGCTTGAAAAAACCAAATGTATGGGGATTACACGATATGTTAGGCAACGTATGGGAGTGGGTAGAAGATTATTATAATGAAAAGATTTTTGCTGACCCAATACCCCCTGCATCAGGCAATGTACACGTCTTAAAAGGGGGGAGTTTTATCTCTGATGTAACTCATGCAACACCCTTTTTCCATGGAGGAGGGCCCGGAAATGGATATGATGTCGGGTTTCGCCTGGTTCGTGAAATGAATGTTTCAAAAGGGATAGATTAAAGGAACGTTACAAAAGCGATATCCTGACGATTCAAATCTTTCAAAGCAATCGGTACATCTGTAAAAAATCTTAATAGTTGGAGACTTGATGTATTTAATCTGATTTTTAGTCAGAAAAGTTGTACTCTTAACGTATTAAACAGCAAAAAAGAGTTTCTAACGAACAGTAACAAATAAGAAAATAAATATGAAAGCACTATATATTAAATCTACCAAGCTGTCAGTTTTCTTATTATCACTATTGATAATCGGTTGTTCTGCAAATAGTAATGAAGAGAATTCAGCAAATGAAGATGCTACTTCAGGCAATGAAACATACTTTTCATTGCCTAATGAATCGTTAGAGGTTCATAACAGTGAAGAATTAAATTTCAGCGTACAAACTGTCGTTGAAGGATTGGAAATTCCCTGGGGCGTCGCGTTTTTACCGAATGGCAACGTGTTGATCACTGAACGTGATAACGGTACTTTGAGATTGGTAAGAGACGGGGTGCTTGTCGAGGACCCGATAGCCGGTGTTCCTGAATCTTCACCTACCGGACAAGGCGGGCTTCTGGACGTGGAACTGCATCCAAATTATGGGGAAAATGGATGGATTTATATCACCTATTCAAAACCGGGTGAAGTTGGTCAGAATACGGCGTTAATCCGAGCCAGATATGATGAAGAAACACACTCTTTAACAGATCTGGAAGAGCTGTTTGCCGGAACGCCCACGACTGAAGGCGGTGCCCATTTTGGCGGACGGCTGGTCTTTGATCATGACGGGTATCTATACACTGCAATTGGTGACAGAGGCCGGATGAATACTGCTCAGGATATTACAAATTCACATGGTAATCTCTACCGTTTCAATGATGACGGTTCAATTCCTTCTGATAACCCATTTGTTGGCAGTGAAGGAATGGACGAGATCTATTCATATGGACACAGAAATATTCAGGGAATGGATGTTCATCCTGTAACCGGTATTGTATGGACGAATGAACATGGCCCCAGAGGCGGTGATGAACTGAATGTTCAGGACAAACCCGGTGCAAATTACGGATGGCCGGAAATTTCATATGGCATCAACTACGATGGCACTACTTTTACCGACGAAACGGAAAGAGAAGGGATGGAACAGCCTGTTACATATTGGGACCCATCTATCGCTCCTTCCGGTTTAGCATTTGTAAGCAGTGACTTGTATGCTGCCTGGAACGGTAATGTGTTGAATGGAGCCCTCGCTTTTCAATTGATATCCAGGGTTGTGCTGGATGGGGATGAGTTTGTTCGTGAAGAACGACTATTGGAAGGAATTGGCCGAATACGGGAAGTGGAACAAGGCCCGGACGGATATATCTATTTCACTAATGAATCTGACGGGACGTTGAACCGGATTATTCCTGTGGAGTAAGAGATACACTCCACTACGTCACAACGAGTAGCTGAGGAGCGTTTGCGATGAACAACCCACTACGTCACATCGAGTAGCTGAGGAGCGCATGCGACGATGCGTATCGAGATGTCTACGCCTTGGTAAGACAGTTCTCGACAGGCTCGAACTGACGGTGGGGGTTGAAGTTGTCAAACCCGAACTGACAAATGTGGATATATTTAAAATGAGGGCATCAACCGATGCCCTCTTTTTTTATTTCCTAAAACTGCACTTTTAGATTGGTCATGATATGTCGGCCTGCCTGGGGATAGTAATAATTAAAAAACTGCTCTTCGCCTCCGGCAATCCACCCAAATGAGTATCCGTTGGATTCGTATTCAATATCAAAAAGATTATTAATCTGAATGGAAAAGGTGATATTGTTTACCCAATTGATTTCATCCAGAAGATAACTTAACTGCAAATTGTTGACCAAATAGGGATCCAAAGAGCGATCTCTGTTGGCTGTGTTATCCAGATACTGACGGGAGACATATTGCGAAATCAACTCCGTTGAGAATCCATTCTTTTGAAAGGAAAAAATCGAATTCCCTATGACGGAAGGAGAAAAGGAGATATCTACGTCGGTAAAAAACTCCTCCTGCTGACCACCTACATCGAAATCATCAACAAAACGCACATACTCTTCGATTTTATTTCTGCTGAATGTTACACTACCGTTCCATGCTAAATTCTGCAGAATTTGAGCACCGATTTGCAGTTCAATCCCGGCTCTGTAGCTGTCCGGTACATTTTCTCTTACGATATTACCCACATCATTGATTTCACCGGTGTTGATTAACTGATCTTTGTAGAGCATGTAATAGAGATTCACACCCATATCAACGGTCCCTATCAATCCGCTATATCCAAACTCAAAATCATATAATCGTTCCGGATCGGGACGGCTCTGCTCTGTCGATTCCACATAATCACGGCGGGTTGGTTCTTTACCCTCCACAGAAAAAGATGCAAAAGCCCGGTGTACATCTGCAAAACGGTAGACAAATCCTGCTTTTGGATTAAAAAACCGGATCCGGTCTTTTTGGGAAACATCCGTCACGTCCCCGGTCTGGCCATCAATTCTGAGCCCTACAAATTGATACGAAACGGTTCGATATTGCAGGTCAAGGTATGTATTTAAGGAGGAAGTGAGGTAGTAGTTCAGCTTACCATAGATATTGAAATCTGTTTTAAAACCGTTGTTGTCGTAATATCGGTCGCCCAGATCACTATCTCCGGCAAAACGTGCCCAGATGACCTCTCCAAAGTGATCTCCGTCATACTCATTATAGCCCCCGCCGAACGTCAGATTCCACTGATCGGTACGGTCAAAACGGGTTGAAAAAACGGTGCCATAGAAGTGATTGTCGAGCCATCGCCTGCGAACCAGATCACTTCGGGAAACTGTATCGCCCCCTATTTGAACCGGTGAAATATTGTATGAACTCAATCGATCATTGCTTCTGAACTGTTCAAAATATCCGCTGCCATAGGTGTAATGAAGGGAAGCGTTGGCAACCCAGTTATCCGTAAGCCGATAGGAGTAGTGGAGCTGATAGTGATCTTGTTTATAGTTATCCACCTGATCATCATAAGTGAACTCATTAAATCTTCGATTTCCCAAGTTCGATCTCCAGTGGGCAGCATCTTCAGGCCCCAGAAAGAGATTGTTGATATAGGATTCCAGCTGGGATGCGTTCCCGGTTAAAATGGGTTCCGGAACTCCATTCCAGGCTTGATAGGTAACTTCACTGCCGGAAAAGAGATCTGCTTTCAGAAGGCTGCGCTCTCCGTGGCGGGCACCTGACAGGTAAAATGATCTCAGATCGGAAGACGCACGATCGATATAACCATCCGAGTCGATCTTCGAGAGCCGGCCTTCAAACTGCCACCCATTATTCATGATACCGGATCCCAACTTGATGTTTGCCTTTCGTGTACCATAGGCACCGATCCCGGTGTTTATTTCACTGTATGGTTCAGGGTCCATAATGGCTGTTTGCAGGTTCATGGTGGCCCCAAACGCACCGGCGCCCTGAGTGGATGTACCCACACCCCGCTGAATCTGAATATTTTGTGTAGAAGAGGCCAGATCCGGCAGATTTACCCAGAAGACGCCGTGTGACTCCGAATCATTCAGTGGAATCCCGTTAATCGTTACATTGATGCGTCCGGGATCCACACCACGGACACGTATTCCGGTATAGCCGACTCCGGTGCCGGCATCCGATGTGGAAACAACCGATGGGGTCGTTTGTACTAAAAAGGGAATATCCTGCCCAAAATTTCGGGATTCAATATCCACACGGGTGATATTGCTATAGGCAATCGGAGTGGATTCATCCACGCGCAGTGCATTCACAAATACCTCACCGCTCAAAATAGGCTGAGCTTCCAGTGCAATCAGAAGCGGTTGTGTGGTGTCCATGAAACGGATACGCTCCGTTTTGTAGCCGACGAAACTAATGGTGATCTCATTTCGATCGGATATCAGTTGCAGAGAAAAGGTTCCGTCCGGATCGGTTGCAGTACCATTCGACGTTTCCGATTCAATAATCGTTGCTCCTTCGAGCGGTTCTTGAGTAGATGCATCAATTACCTGTCCTGTGATCGTTTGAGCCAGAACAGTATTGGATAGGTTAAAAAATACTGCAAGCAGCAGTAGTGATAGTGTTTTACTAAGCATGTTAGCCTCCTTCAATAATTATTGAGGGAGGGGGTGAAACTTGAAATCAGAATATCTGACACTACATCAGATCGGTTTCCCTACGCCGGTATGACCCGGTTCAGGTTCACAGGGTATGATCTCAGTCCCGACTGTTTTATCGGGACACCCCCAACCTTTGGATTGGTTTTGATCTTTAAAAATAGGCAGGAAAGCCGTATGCTTCAAGAAAATTATTTGATTAAATGATCTTCAATAAAATCAGGTTAACCGGTACCCTTCTGGCGATTTGCACCCTCTGTTTTGCATCGGCATGTGAACAAAAAGAAGAAGTGAAGAACTCGAGTGAGTTTCTCAGTGAACATGTTGAGTGGCTATCTTCTGTCGATCGGGAGGGACGTTTTGCAGGATCCATCCAAGAAGCGGATGCCGCAAATTACATTGCAGATCAATTTTTGGTATTCGGGCTTGAACCCATGGGGGATGATTTTACTTATCTGCAGCAGTTTACGCTTTCAGGCCCAATGGCGCAGTCGATGGACAGTGAAAATGTGATCTCAAGAAACGTAATCGGTGATGTTGTCGGTACACAACATCCGAATCGGGTGATCGTGATCGGCGCACACTATGACGGGCAGGGAAGAGGCGGGATCATATCAATGGATCATGATGGGGAACCTGCGATCCATCCATCCGCAGATGATAATGCTTCCGGTACGGCCGGACTCCTCTATCTGGCGCGTTATTTTTCACAGAATCCACCTGAAAATACGATTCGTTTCATTGCATTTTCGGGTGAAGAGCTGGGGCTTTTGGGGTCTAGATTTTATACCAATACGATGGACACATATGAGAGCTCTGTGATGGCGATGATCAATTTGGATATGATCGGGAGATTAACAGATGATAATTTCACCGTATTTGGAACGGGTACTGCGAATGTTTGGGAGGATATTCTGAAATCAGCAGAGTCAGACTCCTTAACAGTGAATCAAATTGCGGGCGGGTCGGGCAGCAGTGATCACACATCCTTCTATGATCAGGGAATTCCGGTACTGCACTACTTTTCAGGCACCCATCCGGACTATCACTCTCCAACAGATACAGCTGATAAAATCAACTATCCGGGCATGGAGATGATTTTAGGCCATGTGAAACGTGTCGTGGAAGAGCTGGATCAAATGGATCTATCAGAAATTGATTTTCAGGAATCTACCTCCGGTCAAACTCAGACGATGAATCGTGATGGTGCTACGTTAGGAGTAATGCCTGATTACAGTTATTCTGGAGATGGTTTTCGTATTGACGCGGTAAGAGAGGGTCAGCCCGGTGATTTGGGAGGATTGGAAGACGGGGATATCATTATTCAATTGGGTGATTTTACTGTGGCTGATATATACAGCTACATGGAAGGACTGAGTGAGTATGAAAAAGGAGATCAGGTAGTGGTTAAAATTATGAGAAATGGCACCGAAATGAATATTGAAATTACGTTTTAACTTAACGATGGATGACTATGGATAAAATTTTTAAAGCCCAAATCACAGGTTTTTTATTGGTTTTTACATTGCTGGCCGCTGTATCCTGCGATGATACAACACAACTGGGCCCGGTTCCTCCGGGTGTGCAGGCGTACTCCCTGTTAGGTGATACGCTCAAAACTCCACCTCTCTCGCCGGAGGTTTTTGAAGAATACAATCGAAATCTGATCGAAGCGATTACGGATTATCGCACGGATCCGGAAGACCCTGATCATCTGATTTGGCTGGGTCGGCGGACAGCTTATCTGGGAGAATATCGTGAGGCTGTCAGGATATTCACCGAAGGGATTTTTAAAAATTCTGATGATCCCCGCATGTACAGACACCGGGGTCACAGATATATTACACTCAGACTGTTTGATGCAGCCATTCGGGATTTTGAGAATGCAGAGAGTTTTATGAGAGATATGGATGACAGGGTTGAGCCGGATGGTTTGCCCAATGAGTATGGTGTGCCTACGAGTACGTTAAAATCAAATGTCTGGTATCACAAGGGACTTGCACATTACTTGAAAGGGGATTTTGAAAATGCCATTGAGTCCTATGAGAAGGCATTGGAACTTGATTTAACGGACGATATGAGAGTCGCAACGCTCTACTGGTACTACATGTCACTAAAAAGAGATGGCAGGGATGAAGAGGCCGGTGTTGCTGTTTCGGGGATCACAGAGGATATCGAATTAATGGAAAATGACGTTTATCTAAGTTTAATCCTGGTCTTTCGGGGGATTTTCAGTGAAGAACATCTGGAAGAGCTCAGCAGTGATGTCCTGCAAAATTCAACAATGGGATACGGTCTTGGAAACTGGCACTATATGAATGGACGGCATGACCGTGCCTTTGAGATTTGGCAGGGGGTTTATGAGAGCGGCAACTGGCCCGCGTTTGGATATATCGCTGCGGAGGCGGAGTTGGCGAGTTCTCGATACGTTCCAACAAAAAGCGTTTGAACTATTCGAACCGACGGGTAGGGGGGTTGGCTCGAACTGACGGAGTTTTATTTTTTCAAAATAATTAACCACGTCACATTGAATACTATGACT
>DEMS01000022.1:0-22752 GCA_002359315.1 Bacteroidetes bacterium UBA2664
GATGCGATCCGCCGGGCTACGGATGTGATGATGGCCGGCAAGGTGGCGGTTGTAGCCGGATACGGAGATGTGGGCAAGGGCTCAGCGGCGTCGCTTCGCGGGGCCGGTGCGCGCGTGATCGTCACCGAGATCGATCCGATCTGTGCGCTGCAGGCAGCGATGGACGGGTATGAAGTGAAGAGAATGGCCGATGCCGCCTCAGAGGGAGATATCTTTGTGACGGCAACGGGCAATAAGGATATCCTGACCGGAGAACACTTCAAGGCGATGAAAGACAAAGCGATAGTGGGCAATATTGGCCACTTCGACAATGAGATAGATGTGAAGTGGCTCAAGGCGAACGCCGAAGAGGAGAATATCAAGCCGCAGGTGGATCTGTTCCGCTTTGCCGATGGCAAGGAGCTGATCCTGCTCTCGCAGGGACGATTGATGAACCTGGGTAATGCGACAGGACATCCGAGTTTTGTGATGAGCAACAGTTTTACCAACCAGACGCTGGCGCAGATAGCGCTTTGGAATGAGGATTTCGAAGTGGGTGTGCATGTGCTTCCGAAGCATCTGGATGAGAAAGTAGCGCGGCTGCACCTGAAGAAGATCGGTGTGGAGCTGGAAGAGCTCAGCGATGAGCAGGCGGCGTATCTGGGGCTTCCGAAAGAGGGGCCGTACAAGCCGGATATGTATCGTTATTGATTATTGAATGAGGTGCATGATGGACCTCATCATCAAACCACCAACCCCTCCGCGTCATCCTGAATTTATTTCAGGATCTCGGGGCGATGAGTTATGAAGATGAGTAAAAAAGAAAAAGCCCGACCGATCCGGTTGGGCTTTTTTTTGTGTTGTAAACGCCATATCCTGAGCACTGCTAATATTATGGAGGTGCAAAAGAGATCCTGAAACAAGTTCAGGATGACGGGTTTGGGGGAAGGATGACGGTTTGAGGGAATGATGACAGGTTTGAGTGAGGATGACGGTATAGATGGGTGGGTACCCTCCTCGCATAATTTATAGTTGCTGGACAGTTAATTCAGGATTTCTTTTTTGAGTGACATCAATAAGCTTTCCTTACGATCCTGTTTTTCATTATTTTGGATCAATGACAAATGAAATAACGTAAACAATACTTGTGAAACGATCTGAATTTTTAGCAAAATCAAGCTTTGGTGCCGTCTCACTATTGGGTGCCGGAAAATTTAAGAGAGAGCAAGGTAGTGCCCAAAAACTAATCAAACCGAAACGATTGCAACCGGGGGATACGGTTGCATTTAGTGCTCCTGCCGGTATCCTCTATGAGCGATCCGATTTTGACAAGATGGAGAAGGTGATGGACGAATTTGGCCTGAATGTACGATTTGGGGAATACGTCAGAGAACGATACGGTTATTTTTCGGGAACGGATCTGCAAAGGGCAATGGATCTGAACCGGTTTTTTGTGGATGCTACAATAGATGCTATTATCGCTGTGAGAGGCGGTTGGGGGGCATCTAGAATCCTTCCTCATCTGAATTATAACAGTATACAATCACATCCAAAAATACTCTGTGGATTCAGTGATATTACAACACTCCATTTGGCGATTCTGAAAGAGTGTGGACTGGTTACATTTCATGGGCCGAATGGGGCATCTGAATGGACGGATTTAACGAAAGATAGTTTTAAAAAAGTCTTAATGGATGGGGAAAAAGCTGATTTTATATCGAATGGCCATGTAAAAACATTGATACCGGGAATTTCTGATGGTCCATTAATAGGTGGGAATTTATCCATTCTTACCACTTCACTGGGAACCGATTATCAACCGGATACTACAGGTGCTATACTTTTTGTGGAAGATATAGGGGAGCCGGTTTACAAGATTGACCGGATGTTAACACATCTGAAAAGAGCCGGATTATTGGATGGATTACACGGATTTATATTTGGAGATTGTCATGATTGTCCACGTCCCAGGGCAGATCATTTTACGTTAGAAGAAATATTAAGACAACATATCGAACCATTGGAAATCCCTGCTGTAATGGGAGTGAGTATTAGTCATGGAGACGATAATTTCACCATACCGATTGGAGTTCATGGCAAATTAAATGCTGATCGCGGACTCTTCTCACTAACTGAACCGGCTGTTATTTGATATCTAATTGATTTAGTTGCTCCATAAAAGAGATAGATTCAGCCAATTCGTCCGGAGTATTAATTCCCAATCCTTTATAGGAAGGTTGATCCAATCTCCAGTGAATAGAATTTGTCTCTTGAAAAAGCATGAGAAGTTTTAAGAAACTTTTTTCACCGGTTACGTTACCGGAGGTGTCAATATTCTTATAAGCATCCCACACTTGATGGATTTTTTCATACCGGAATGCAAAAATCCCAATGTCCTTGAATCCATAATCATCACAGGTATCTCCTTCCCTGCTTTCCAGAATGGAGACATTTCCTGACAAAAATTTGAATTGTACATATGGGTTCCGGGTCCAGATTAATGGAATCGAGCTATTGAATTGATTCAAGTCTTGAAGTATTTGAGTATAAAGTGATTGATCAATAAAAGGCTGATCTCCCCATTGAATGATGACTTTATCTATTTGATTGGATATTTGGGGCTTATTCAATGCGATATCGATTGCATCAAACATGCCTGTGGGCTCTTTTTGAATGACAATATTCAGGTTTTTTGGTAATTGAATCGATTCTTTCTTCATATAGTTGACTCCGTCAGGACTCAATATCAACTGAATAGTATCCACCAAATCAACGGCTTGTTTGATAATCAATTCAAAGATGGTTTTGTTACTGTCGATGGGTGTAAATATTTTTGGAATCTCAGATTTTAATCTGCTTCCTGAACCTGCTGCAGGTATGATGAGGATGCTATTTTTCATGTAGAATATGATTTTTGATGAACATATTAATTGTTTTGTAGAAATAGTCTGATGAGTCCTTAATAGCGTTATTATGGACTCCAATGGCTGTGATATTGGCTTTTTTCAGACTGATAATTCCGGCCATGGAATCTTCTACTCCTACAATATCACCTGAGATATTGTAAGTTGAAATACATGTCAGAAATGGTTCAGGATCCGGTTTAGATTTTGCATAATCCCCGGCAGTGATGATACCATCAAAAAGGTCAAAGATTGTGTGAAGTTTTAACAGAGAATGGATTGAGATCCGGCTTCCGCCGGATACAATAAACAAACGGTGTCCCAATTCTTTACACTGTTTTAGAAGATTGAAATCAACAAACGGCTCTATATTGCCGAGTGAATCCAGATAGGATTCCGTTTTATTCTTTGCCAGTATGTGTGAAATTTCGTCATCGACATACCTTTTAAATATATCAACAGTCTTAATTCCCTTAATATCTTCATATGTATGTGAAGGTGTTATATCATTTTTAAGGAAAACATGATTATATGCATCTTCATGGGCTTTATCCGTATTGAAAAGAGTTCCATCAAAATCGAACAGAATATTGATCATAAAACATCAGTGATAAAAAGGTTTAAGATAAATCGGGATTGAAGACAAATTACACTGCACATTACAATAAGAGTTGGGTATTCAAAAATCAATTTGAGATTAATATTGTACATTAGTTGAAGTCTTGCAATAGATTAAGGTTTAGAATAGAAGGTTGTAATCGGAGTTAATAATTGATAACATTGTGGATAATTTTTGATCATAAAATAGGGTGTGATTCAAATGAACTATTTAGTAACCGGGGGTGCCGGATTCATTGGCAGTCATTTGGCGAATAGGCTTTTTGATGATGGGCATAAAGTAAGAGTATTGGATAATCTCTCATTTGGCGATCGTGACAAATTAAATCCGGGGATTGAGCTAATTGAAGGGGATATATTAGATTCAGTTGCATGTGACCGGGCATGCAAAAATATGCATGGGATCTTTCATCTGGCAGCATTTTCCAGAAGCGGGCCATCTTTTGATAAATCAGATCAATGTAACGCAAGTAATGTCACTGGAACATTAAATATTTTAAATGCAGCTATAGGCGAAAAAGTAGAAAAAATTGTGTATTCAGGCAGTTCTACTTTCTATGGGGATCAAGCCGGATTGCAACATGAGGAGATGGATGGAGATTTTCTCAATTTTTATGGTCTGACCAAATATGTGGGAGAGCTTTACACTCTGCAATATTCCCGAAACTTTGGGTTAAAATCGAATATACTTCGCTATTTCAACGTCTATGGTCCGGGTCAGCCTGGCGAGGGGGCTTATGCACTTGTGTTAGGTATTTTTTTAAAGCGTTTTAAAGCCGGGTTGAATCTTGAAATTCACGGCTCAGGGGAGCAGCGCCGTGATTTTATTCATGTTAATGATGTGGTGGAAGCCAATATTAAGGCAATGGAGTCGGATGTGTCCGGAGAAATTTTTAATATCGGTTCCGGCGAGAATTACTCAATCAATGATCTAGCTGATCACTTTCCGATAGACCGGTATCATACAGAACGCAGAGAAGGAGATGCGGAAGAAACACTCGCCGATATTAAAAAGGCTAAATCACTTTTAGGGTGGAAACCTAAAATTTCACTGCGGGATGGGATTAATCAGCTTATGAAACAATCTTGAGTATAATGAATATAAGCGTGATAGCAGCTGTTTATAATGAAGAAAATATCAAAGAAACCGTTGACAGCTGGGTAAATTTTCTAAAAACGTCCAATCAGATTCAAAATTTTGAAATTATCCTGTGTGATGATCATAGCGATGTATTGTATTACAGAGACTTGGAAAAATATTTTAGGGATGATAAAAATGTAGTCCTCATTCGAAATGATGAAAATGAAGGTCCGGGATTTTCATTCTCCAGATGTATTCATAAAGTTCAATATGAGTATACACTCATTAATGATTCAGATGGTCAATTTCCCATCCACAATTTGGAGAGTATTATTACAGAATTGAATGAACACACAGATGAGGGAAAACCGGAAATCATCTTCACATATCGTGAAAAAAAATATGATAACAGAGTGAATGTATTTGGCCAAAAAGCCTCAAACTTTCTCTGTAATCGTATTTATCAAACCCATCTTAATGATTTTACCTGTGCTTTTAAATTTGTAAAAACGAAATTATTAAAACGCATTCAATTTGATGCGAGATATATGAACTATTCACTTGATCATACATCCAAACTGTTGGAAACAGGTGCAGATTACATTGATTTTCCAATTGTGTGCAATATTAAAGAGCCCAGAAAAAGGGGAATTGGGAAAGAATTTAAGCGAGCATGGGATCGTTTTTTATACATATCATACCTGTGGTTACGCAGAAGATTAATATTGCGCAGAGTTTTATTTCATCAATACAATAAATCGGCCTGAGAGGGGGCAATTCAATGAATTTGGTTCTTTTTACTGGGGGGAGTGGCAACGCAAATTTGATACGGTACTTAAAAACACTCTCTTTTGTAAATCTCAGTTTACTGATCAATGGGTATGATGATGGCTTATCGACTGGCACAATACGAAGTGCAAACTATGGTATGCTCGGCCCATCCGATTATCGGAAAAACTTTACCTACATTCTGGACGATTATTCAGAATCGAATCAAAGAGTAAAGCAGATTTTTGATTACCGTATTTCAACAGAGGAATCTAAACAGATACTGCAATCCAAAGCCTCCTTCATCAATAGGATTATAAACAGTCAGGTTCTTGATGAGAGGAGCAGACGTTTTATTAGCAAATATTTGTGGATGGGACTTAATAATCTGTTGGAGCATACTGAGGATTTAAATCTGTTAAATGATTTTAGTGTTGGAAACATCATTATTGGGGGTTTATACGAAGAAACCGGCGATTTCAACTCTGCATTATATGAACTTACCGATTTTTTTGATTTGAATGCCAGACTGATCAATGTATCTGTAGATGATGATTCCAAATTGGTTGCATTTGATTCACATTCTGATTTTATGTCGAATGAAGTTAATATTGTGAACTATGAAGGTACAAGTCCGCTTAAGGACTTTTTTCTGTTGCCTCTTGACATTATTTCTGAGTTGGATCATCAAAAAAATTATTCAATCGATGAAATTCGTAAAATGGCAGTTATCCCTAACATTTCGGAATCAGCAAAAAATGCCATAGAGAATGCAGATTTGATTCTTTTTGGTAGCGGGACTCTTTTCTCATCACTGTTACCGTCATATAGAATTTGTAAAACTGTATTAAGCCAGAGCAATGCAAAAAAAGTACTGATTGTAAACAATGATTTTGACAGTGATATTCGAAATATATCACTGAATCAATACATAAACCTGAATTTGAAGGAACTTGAATCTGAGCATTATCACTATTTTGACCGAATCATTGTTGATAAAAGGTCGGTGATCACCAATTCATCTACTGATGAGAATTATCCGAATGTAGTTGAAACCGGGGTGATGGATCAAGACAGAAAGCATAACGGATACTATCTTTGGAAGAATATTATCAGATCATTGGATCGGCATGATGGTATCTGCCTGATAAAAATAATATTCCCGGATAGTGTAGAAAATAATGTGATTGAAACCTATCGGCATGAAATTGATGATTTCAACAAGAAGACATACAGTGAAATCCGGTTTGAAATTGACGGTGAAAAAACAAATATAAAATCCAATTATTTTTTAATACTTGACACTTCCGGAAAAATCAATCTGCATGATATTGTTACATGGATCAAAATCACCAGAAGTTTTAACTTTTCAGCAATATTCGGATACCGATTTTTTTCAAGGCGTCAATTATTATTGTCATTTAAGAAAAAACTGGTTGAGTCCAAGGTTACATATCTGTTTTCATTAATGGTTGCCAATGTTGTAAGCCTGATTTATGCGATCAGATTTTTCAAATTTAAAGCGGATCCACTGAGTGGTATTTATCTGATTCGATCGGACTATGATTTTAAATATACCGGAGTGCCTGAGTTTCTGAAATTCATAAATAAAAATCAGATCGAGATCTTATCTTTACCGATTACATACCGAACTTTTAAAAATGTTGACTACCTGAAAAAAACGAAAACATTACTCAGAAACATTGTAAAATTATTTATTTAAAAAATGGCCAAAGAAAAAAACAGATGGTTGGTGACAGGTGGTGCCGGTTTTTTCGGAATTCACATGTGCAGATTTCTAGCTGAAATGGGGGAGGAGGTCGTATCATACGACAGAGACCCATTCCCGGAAAATGAGAGAATGCCCGGAATTGAGATTGTGAATGGAGATATTTTGGATAATGAATCCCTGGAGAAGGCTCTGACAGATGTCGATTATGTCATACATGCCGCAGCTGAGCTTGCACTCGCTGAACCGGGCAAAATTACAAGAACGAATGGTGAGGCTGCTCTTGATATTCTTAAGGCCTGTAAAAATAAATCCGTTAAGAAATTGGTATTTACCAGTTCATGTGCTGTATATGGAACCCCTGAATCCCATCCGATATATGAAGATTCCGCAATTCACCCAATGGGTGTATATGGAAAAGCCAAATATATTGCAGAGCAGATATTGTTGAATTTTAAAGATGTAGAAACGGTAATTATTCGGCCAAAGAGTTTTATAGGAACCGGCAGGCTTGGAATTTTTCAGCTTTTTTTTGAATGGGTGGAAGAGGGTCGGAAAATTCCGATATTTGGTGATGGTGAAAACCTATTTCAGCTGTTGGAGGTCACGGATCTGGCGAATGCCTGTTATCTGGCTGCTTTGAATGGCAAAGACAAAGAGATTTATAACATAGGTGCGACAGATTTTGGGACGGTTAATCATGATCTGGCTGCATTTTTAAAACATGCAGATAGCGGAAGTAAATTGTTGCACTTTCCGGCCAAGCCATTAAAATTTATACTTTCTATTCTGGAAAAATTAAAAATATCACCCATCTATAAATGGGTATATGATACGGCTGATAAAGATAGTTTTGTTTCTGTTGAAAAAGCCAAGATTCATTTGGGATGGGAACCAAAGTATTCCAATATTGATGCCTTAAATTCAACATATGACTGGTATCTTGGGGAAGGTAAAATCATGGCTCAAAACTTTGGTACCGGTCATAGAGTGGCATGGAAACAAGGTATTATCCGCTTTGTAAAGTATTTATTTTGATCAAATAAAATCGGATTGAGTATGACCGGACTGTTGATACTGATCTTGTTCCTTTTTTCTGCTTATTTATTTACCTGTTTGTTAAGGCCGGTGAGTATCTCAGAGCTGGTTATCAATCTATTTACCCTGCTGATTACTCAGATTGTTATCTCTTCGAATGTATTGTCAGCTTTTCAAGCACTTAATTCAATAAATGCCTGGCTATATGCAGGGTTTTTATACTGTTTAATATCCTTTGGGATCATTTATCTAAATAATGGAATCAGGTTTTCTGAGTTATTCGAATTCAAATATAACCTCGGGAAAATCAGATCAATAAGATGGAAGGACTTTACATATTTTGAGTTGCTGGTTTTTGTCCCATTAATCTTGACATTGAGTGTTGTTGGTATATTGAATCTGATACTCATTGTAAATGTCGCACCGGGGAATATGGATAGTATGACAACTCATCTCACAAGAGTAGCCTACTATCTCCAGCAAGGCAGTTTTCAATTCTATGAAGCCAATAACTGGGGGCAAGTCCTTCATCCCAGAAATGCTATCAGCCTGTATATATTTACTTTTTTGGTTTCAGGAAGTGAAAAACTAACTCAATTAGTACAATTTTCTGCATATTGGGTAACATTAATATCGATATATGGAATTTCGATGCAAGCCGGAATGGCAAGAAAGGAGTCCCTTTTTTCCGGATTAGTCAGTGGCTTATTGATTTCACTATTGATGCAATCCACAACGACACAAAGTGACCTGCTGATTACGGCACTTATAGGCGTGAATGTTTATTATCTGCTGACCTATAAAAAAACCGGCCAAATCAAGTTTCTGGGACTTGCTTCATTACCCATTGCTTTGGCACTTGGAATGAAAGCCTCTGTGGTATTAGCTGTTTTACCGACAGGAATTTTGGCCATCTACTGTTTTTTGAATGATAATAATACATTTGAAATCAGGAGATTCATTAACTATTCAGTTTTTGTAGGCATATCAGTAATTTTATTAACAATCACATCCGGTTATGTAACCAATATTCAAAAATTTGAACATCCACTGGGGCCAGAAGAAGTACGTGATGAGCATACTTTTGAAAATGAATCTCCAAAATATATTTTAATCAACGGTGCAAGAAATTCATTGCGGTATGGGTTGGATTTTATCACTCTGGATGGTTTGCCAACGATTAGTGTGGTGCGTTCGGCTCAAAGATTTTTAAGATTGGTATCTGAAAAGGAGATTGAGGAGACTGTTTATATTGAAGATTTTTCTAACTCTGATGATCCTGCTGATTTTGATAGGGCTCCGGAAGTGTCTTACAGTGGAGATAATGAATTCATCCACTTTTTAATGGATGATCGAGCATCGAGGGTTCAGTATGACTATTTCAAATTGCCGGTGGCACATGAAGATCTATCCTATTGGGGAATTCTTGGTTTTGGATTCATTTGGTTCACTCTTCTTTACTCAATCTTTTCAAAAAAATCACCTGTTCCGCTGAAAATTTTAGCTGCAGCATCTATACTTTTCTTCCTGTTACAGTCGTTTGCAGGCCCGTATGATCCATGGAGAGGCAGATATTTTAATATTATGGCAGTTTTTGCATTGCCATCTGCCGGACTGATTTTTAGGACCCATTTTAAAATCATAAAATCTTATTTTTTGATTGTTTTATATGTTGGATGTTTATCTGCATTAACAGCTGTTATATTACGGCTTGGAAGTCCAATGATAACATATGTGAATGAAGCAAGAGGAATTTATTATTCGTCAATTTTATCAAGTGACAGGGCAGGGCAAGTGACAAGACAAGGCGATTTTCAGTATCCGGTCCGTTTATTTAATGATATCGTGCCGGCGGATGCAAAAGTAGCTGTGTTTGTAAATGGGCACTCAATAGAATATCAGTTATTCGGTGAAAACCTGAGCCGAACTCTCTATCCGATTAATTCATTTTTGAATGGTGTTCAGCCGATTCCGGCTGGTGCGGAATATCTCATATATGATGTGAACTATCCATGTCCGGACTTTGAGAATGATCGATTTTTGGGGGGTATTTGGTACCTGAGAGAAATCACGACTCAAAATAGAAACTGTAGCGAAGCCGGTTAGTATTTTCGAAAAGAAACAATTTTATTCGATACAGTTATCTTTCATAAAAAATTGGCACTTAATTAAATTGAATTAAATGCCAATTATCTTCAAAATTAACCTGCCCTTAAGGGACAGCGGGATTCGGGTGGTTTTGGCCGTAATTTATAAATGTGATAACCATTTTACCTGTATTTGACCATTGAGCTTCAAAATTTCTGTTATTCGGTTGATTGACCGGATCGGGCCTCCAACCCAAATAGAATAGAGCATCCGGGTATTTTGTACCGTATACAGTATCACCTGTACGATTATTAATAACTCCCAATGGATTGGATGAAGCAGGTTGTCCCCAAAACTCCGGGTTTCCATTGTTATTATTATTGATTGCATATAGATTGGCGCTGGAATTTTTGTTAACAAGTTTGTAACTAAAAAATCCAAAGCCTTCATTATTTAATCCTGATACTTTAATCTGATTTGGATTTAAAGCCATGGTCGAAATATTCCCACTGACGGTTATTACTTTTACTCCGGCTGATCCAAATGTATAATCAAATGTCCGTGACGACGGGATAAGTGTGCCATTTATAGTGACGTCAAAATGGACGCCTTGCATAAATACCAAGGCAATCTGAGTGCCGCTTGTTGGCGGAGGTGGTGTTGGAGAAGGTGTAGAAGCAGATGTTGTGAATGAAAGTTGATTACCATAAGCAACACCTTGTGAATTCTGAGCATATGCACGTACATAGTATGTGGTGCCTGCACTTAAGTTTCCGATAGAACTTGAAAAAACGCCAATTCCACTTCCATTAGATGTACATGAGTTTTGGGTGGTTGGATTTTGAGAACCACTGATGCAAACTCCCCGGCTTGTAACCGTTGCCCCACCGTCTGACGTGATATTCCCTCCCGAAACAGCACTGCTCGTTGTGATAGAAGAAATAGCAACTGTAGATAATGTGGGAAGATTGATAACCGGGGCTGCAGCCGTATTAAAGCTAAGGCTTTCACCATAAGAAGTGCCCGCGGAATTAATGGCATAAGCTCTGACAAAATATTGAGTGCTTTCACTTAGATTACCCATACTAACGGAATAACTACCGAGTCCGGACCCACTTGCTGCACAAGTACCGTTATTAGCAGTTGGAGCTTGATTTGTACTCCAGCAAATTCCTCTGGAAGTTACGGTTGCATTACCGTTATTGGATACATTTCCACCACTGATTGCGGAATTATGAGTAACAGAACTCACACTATTTGTAGAGACAGTTGCAAGTTGAATCGGATCACCGGTTTCAAATTGACGCTCCTGGCCTAACACACGAGTTACATTTGAGTGGTGTGAATATTCAATTACAGCTCGAACATAGTAAGTTGTTGAGGGCTTTAAATTATTCATTTGAACTGTGTAATCCGAAGAACCGGATCCTAATTGTTCACAATGAATTCCATCAGGGTTTGTATCCGGATTGGTGTCCGGATTCGTACTCCAGCAAACCCCTTTATTGACAATTGAGACTCCACTGCCATTCGATATTTGTCCACCACTCACCGCACTGTTTTGCGATATTTGAGTGATCGGGTTTGTTGATATAGTAGGAATTGCAGAAAATTTAGCAATAATATCCTTAGCGCTGTCAACATTTACTACAGTCACATTATCAATTCCGGATGCATCACCGTCCCAATTTGAGAATAACCAATTAGATGCCGGAGTTGCGACTAATTGAATAGCTGTTTCATATGGGTATTCTGAGTTAGTTACTTTGGCCTGAACAATCTCTTGTTGTACAGTACCTTCTCCCTGAATCGTAATAGTAACCTGGTAATCGATTCGCTTAAATGTTGCAAGTAATTGTTTATCGCTATCTATATCTACATCAATGACAGGGTTTGTGCTTTCATGATCACCGGTCCAGCCGACAAATTCCCAGCCGTTACTTGGCTCAGCTGTTAATCTTACTTGTGAGGTATATGGATAGCTTGTTGTTTTTTGAGCAAGCATTTCCTGTTTTACTTCACCTTCGCCTTGAACATTAACGATTAAGTCAAAATTGATGATTTTAAAAACGGCTGTAACATTCGTTTCTCCATCAATAGTGACATCAATAGTCTCTTCATCACCACTGACGTCCCCGGTCCATTCAACAAATTCCCATCCAAATTCAGGTTCAGCATGAAGTTGAATAACTGAACCGTGCTGATAATCTGTTGATTTTTCTGATAATAACTCTTCTGTGACTGTTCCTTCACCCTCAATTTCAATTGTAAGAGGGTAATCTCGTTTTTCAAAAATTGCAGTGACATTTTTATCACTATCCATCAAGACGTCAATCTCATTTGCTGTGCCATTATAATCACCGGCCCAGCTTACAAATGTCCAGTGTTTATTTGGGATAGCCCGTATTAAAATATTTTGTCCCTCCTCTCGCTGTTCTGCTGATTTAAGGACTGTTCCTGCTTCTGCTGAAGGTTCTGTATTAGAAGATAGAGTATATACAGGTGTTTCAGATTCTGTAGAACATGACACTATAGAAATGCCAATCCAGAGAACTAAAAAAAATAACAGGAAATTATTTTGATGTGCAAGCATTTCTCAGAGCGTTTAAGAGTATGGGGATCTATATAAATTAAGTTACAAAGACTTTGGTTAAACTTTATAACTTTATTAAAATATTTTAATATATCACTGTTTGAGAGTTTATACACTTTAAACATTGATTGTTACAAGTATTACTGAGTTTCGCAGTAGATTGTTCCTTATAACTTCAATAAATAAATGATACTCCTTTTACAGTAATACAGATAGCAATTGTAGATGATTTTGAACTAAATGATATAAAAAAATAATTCTTATTGAAACAAACGGATCCTAAGAGAGAAGTAACAAAGAGATTTAAATGCGGGAGATTAATTTACTCCCGCATTTAAAAAATCATCATTTTTAAGGTACTGCAGGGTTGGGATGATTTTGCCCGATATTTAAAAAGGTAATGGCCATCTTGCCGGTGTTTGACCATGTTGCTTCAAAATTTCTATTATTTGGCTGGTTCACCGGATCAAATCTCCATCCCAAATAGAATAACGGATCCGGATATTTTGTTCCATATACCGTATCTCCACTTCGGTTATTGATCAGACCGAGAGCATTCGTTGAAGCAGGAGTGCCCCAAAATTCTGCATTGCCGTTATTTACATTATTAATGGCATATAGATTCGCATCCGAATTTTTATTCACGGCTTTATAACTGAAAAAGCCAAAACCATCATTATTCAATGATGAGCTCTTGATCTGAGCCGGATTTAGATGCATCGTAGTTAAACGGCTTGATAGTGACACTACTTTAACCCCGGCACTTCCAAACGTGTAATCAAAGCCTTTTGTAGAAGGAATTAATTGTCCATTCAGGGTTACATCAATATTAACTCCATCCATAAAAACCAATGCAATCTGAACGCCACCTGATGAGGGTGGCGGGCTTGATGGGCCAGAAGGTGGCGGGCTTGAAGGTGATGAACTTCCTTGTGCTGTAGTGAATGACAACTCCTCACCGTATCCGGTACCCACCTGGTTTGTAGCATAGGCTCTTACATAATAGGTCGTTTGAGGATTCATGCCGGAGAGTGAGCTGAAAAAAGCACCATTACCGGTTCCATCATCTGTACAGCCTAATTTATTTGCAAGATTCACATTTGGTGATGAATTAACACAAACACCCTTTTGTGTTACCGGTAACCCGCCATTGTACAATACTTCTCCACCGGATACAGCTGTATTTGCTGAAATATCAGTAACATTTTTTGTTGTGACATTTGGAACTCTGAAAGTAATATCCGTTTCAAATGAAAGTTGTTCACCAAAAGATGTTCCAACAGAATTTATAGCATAAGCTACAATATAATAGGTTGTTCCAGGCAGCAATTCGGTTAAAGCAACATTGAAATCACCAATTCCGGAACCAGTTGAAATACAGGTGAGTCCCTCACCGCCCGAAGTATAACTGTAACAAAGGCCTCTTTCAGTTACAGTTCTTCCTCCGCTTGAAACTACTGTTCCGCCAGAAACGGCTGTATTTTCTCCAATATTGGATGCGGACTTTGTTTCAACTGTAGGTACAGTAACAAAAAGAGCATTGATCTCTTTCTCATTTTGCATATCCACTATAATTTCGGGATTTGTACCGGATGCATCGCCACTCCATTCTGCAAATTCCCAATTATCAGCAGGAACTGCATTTAACTGAACCATTGTTTCAAATGGATATTCAGTTTCTGTTGTTACTGCCGGAAGAATTGTTTGAGTTACATCACCCTGACCGGTAATATTCAGGGTAAGTTTATAATCAATTCGTTCAAAAGTAGCGGTTACTTCAACAGGCCCATCAATCTCTATATCAACCTCTGAATCTGTACCTTGAGCCCGGCCACCCCATTCTTTAAATTTCCATCCGGTAGCCGGTTCTGCGGTTAGTCTGATTACGCTGGCATGCGGATATTCTTCTGTTACAGACTTTTGAGAAATCATTTCAGTACTTACATCACCTTCTCCTTCAACATTAATAGTGATCGGATAATCTACCTTTTCAAATAGAGCAGTCACATTTCTGTCTTTATCCATATAAACAAAAACAGTAGATTCAGTTGTGCCTTCTAAATCACCCGACCATCCAACGTGCTTCCAATGTTGATTTGGAGTTGCTGTTAATTTCAGAGAATTCCCCTCTTCAGCTTCTGCTGTAGTTGGAGTCAATGTCCCGGCTTCGGCAGGTTCTACAGATGTTGAGAGAGTGTAAACCGGTGTACTTTCCGTGGAACATGAAATGGCAGTGAGTAGTAGACCCAGGAAAACTAAACAGGTAATTGTAAATGAATTATGCTGAGAGAGCGACATATAAATGATTTTAATAAACTATTTGAGATAATTGACTAATAAGAAGTGTTTAAGTACTTGTTTTAGTCAAGAGTATAGAAAAGATAATATTTAAAGAAGTTATATTCCAAGTATTACAAAAAACTAATTTAATTTGTTGTAATCAACAAGAAACGGCAGGAATCTATCTTTAGTGCATTAACTAATCGATTTAAATTTGAAAAATATGCGATTAAATTTTTTAGTATTCAGTTAATTTATTCAGAAATGTAGATTCAAATAGTAAATGAGTATAAATGGAAAAAAAATGACCTCTTAAAAATCATGTATTTGAATACTTTCTACATTTGTTTGTTCCAAAGTGACTACTGTTTTAAATCACTACTCATTTAATTCATTATGTGATATATTTACTCATCGAAATCGAATGAAAACAGCGTTTATTTTATCTTTTTATGACGAAGGAGATTGAACGGAGCTATAAGTGATTGATGGTTCAGTAAATCCATATCTTGAGAAACTAAAAAATCAGAAAATAATTATTTTTGGAAATGATGGTCTGAGTGTAGCAGAATTATATCCTTTTAATAGTGAATTAATACCAAAAATCGATGAAATTTCACGGAATTTGACCGATTGGCGTAATAAATCGATGAGGTATTTTTTTACAGGTTTTAAAGCAACTCCCGAGAGGACGATGGCATGGCTAAAATCCAGTGTATTACAGAGCAATTCAAAAATACTTTATTTAATTTATGTAAATAAAAAAACTGTGGGTCATTTTGGGCTGGCAAATGTTTCACAGACTCGTGCGGAACTGGATAATGCAATCAGGGGAGAGAAAGGCGGCCATCCTGATCTCTTTAAATATATTGAATATGTGTTATTGGATATAGCATTTAATCATTTGAGGGTGCAAAAAGTTGAAGGAAAATTATTTTCAAACAACCTATTGGCAATGATGTTGCATAAACAGTTTGGTTTTATTGTTTCGGATCGGTCAAAACTAAAACGTGTTGAAGATGGAGAAGAATGGCACTACACTTCATGTGAAGAGGCAGAATCCAATACAAATTTTGATCAGCTAATTATTACTTTAACAAAAGATAAATTTCTAAAATCAACGGAAAATAAACAGGTCAAATGGGACTTTGATCAACTAAAATAGATTATTGAAAAATGGATGTTCTTAAATTAATATATGATTCAATCGACGAGATTAATGAAGATCTGGAAGAGGGTGAGAAAGTAGAAAAGGGTGAAGATACAGTAATTTATGCTGATGGAAGTTCTTTGGATTCTCTGGGATTGGTAAATTTGATTACTATTATTGAGCAAAAGTTAGAAGAAGAAACAGGAGAGTATATCACGATTGCTGATGAGAGAGCTCTTTCGATGGAATCAAGTCCGTTTCAAACGGTAAAAACATTAAAAGACTACATTGAGATACTGATTAATGAGTAAATCTTTAGATCACAGCAAAGTCTTTCTGATTACAGGCACCAGCAGGGGAGTCGGTAAGTATCTTGCTGAATACTACACCGGCTTGGGGCATCATGTCATTGGATGTAGCCGGGGTGAATCTGATATAGAAGCCGGAAACTATAAGCACTATAAAGTTGATATTTCAGATGAAAAGAATATCCGGCTTATTTTCAGCCACATTAGAAAGGAGCATAAAACGGTGGATGTTGTGATCAATAATGCAGTCAGAAATCCTGCGAATATTAGTTCAGCGCTTTTGAATTACAAGAGTATTGAAGAAACATTCAGGGTAAATCTTTTTTCAACAATGATTATTTGTCGCGAGGCCGTTAAGTTAATGGTTCGAGCAAAAAGCGGCCGAATAATAAATATTGGCTCAATGGTGACAAAGTCAAATCATGAAGAGTTCGGGGGCTCTCTATACACCCCGTCCAAAGCAGCTCTGAATTCATATTCAAGAGTATTGGCGAAAGAAGTTTATCGTTCCGGCATTACAGTAAACGTTGTTGCCCCATCGGCACTGGAGACGGATTTGGCTGAAAAATCTGATCAGAATGAATTAATGAAAGCTCTTTCACGGAATGCAATCAAGGAGTTTGGTAAAATGGAAGACGTTTCAAATATGATAGATTTTTTGATTAAAGAGGATAGTTCTGCATTAACAGGTCAGATATATTATTTAGGTGGTGTTTAATGTCTGTATCAATCAGATTCGTTACTGTAGGGAAATGGGAAACCAATGCCTATCAACTGGAGGTAAATGGAGAATCGGTCATAATTGATCCGGGTGATGAATTTGAAAAATTGGAAGACTCTTTTCGAAGCGGCTCCTCTGTCATTAAATATATCTTAAATACCCACGGACATTTTGATCACATCGGAGCAGTTAATGAGTACAAAAAACGATATAATATCCCTTTTTATTTACACGGAAAGGATAAAATGATTCTCAGGCAGTCAAATTTGATGAGAAAGTTTGCAGGGATAGATGGATTCATAAAAATTCCGGAAATAGACCATGTATTTGAGGAGTTTGAAAGTATCCCTGTCGGAGGAGATCAGATCAGGGTGCATCATACACCGGGGCATACTCCCGGAAGTGTTACCTTTGAAATTGACAATATGCTTATTAGTGGAGATCTTTTCTTTCATGATGAGATTGGAAGGTTTGATCTGCCGGGAGGAAATGAGAAAAAGCTAAAGGAGTCCATTAATTATATATTAGATAATTACAAAGATTATAAAATATACCCCGGACATGGAGAGCCGTTTGTCTTAGACGATAACGTCATTAATGATATAAAGAATTTGATTGAATGAGTATAAGTATCCAGCATATTGAATATTATCTGCCTGAGAAGATCGTAACCAATCAGGATCTGAAAAAACAACACCCTACCTGGGATATTCAGAAAGTAGAAGAGAAATCAGGAGTTTTACAGCGGCATATAACGGCTCAGGGTCAAACAGCATATGATATGGCAAAACAAGCCGTTACAAAGCTTTTTGAGCAAAATGATATCTCAAAAGAAGATATTGATGGCATTCTTTTTTGCACACAGAGTCCTGATTATATCATGCCATCAAACGCTTTTTTGATTCACAAGGAATTTGATTTCAAATCGAATGTATGGGCATTTGATTACAACCTGGCCTGTTCAGGTTATATCTACGGTTTAGCCATTGCCAGGGGGTTTATTGAGACTAAAATGGCTTCAAATATACTTTTGATAACGTCAGACACTTACAGTCGATTTATCAATGAAAATGATAGGTCAACAAAGGTACTTTTCGGCGACGGTGCCGCAGTAAGTTTGATCACATCAAGTGAGAATTCAGACATTTTTGATATTGAACTTTCCGCTGAGGGAAGTGAATATGAGACATTTTATATTCCATCCGGCGGCAGTAAAATGCCAAAAAGTGATCAAACTAAGGTAATGGTTGCAGACCGAAGCGGGAATGAACGGACTCTTGAAGATATTCATATGAATGGATTTGCAGTGTGGAAGTTTGTATCAAACACTGTTCCCAAGCAGATAAAAGAGTTATTGAAAAGAAATCACATGGCAATCGATGAGATCGATTTTATTGGGTTTCATCAGGCAAGTAAATTAACATTGAATTCTTTATCTAAATCGTTAAAGATTGATCCGGATAAACTATTTACCAATTTGGATCGGGTTGGAAATACAGTTTCTGCATCCATACCGATCGCACTTAAAGACGCACAAACGGCCGGAAAACTAAAGAAGGGAGATCTGATGTTACTTTCAGGATTTGGGGTCGGACTCTCCTGGGGAACTGTAATAATGAGACTGTAAAATGGCTATTGAGTTTCTACTGGAACGATTTAAGGAAAATGAGAATCAACCGGCAGTGATTTGGCAAGATCGTATTATCACTTATTCGACGTTGCTCGAAAGGTATCACTCTGCACAAAACTATATGGCAGATTGTGATATAAAACCGGGAGAAACAGTGACTCTCATTGGTGATTATACACCCAATACGATTGCCATATTACTGGCACTGATTGAAAATAAAAACATTATTGCACCTTTTAATTATCCGATAAAGGAAAATGAGAGAGTAAAATTTGATATAGCAGAGATCCAAAAGGAGATCACTGTTAATATTGAAGATGATACTTATGATTTCAAAGATCATGGACGGAGTGTAAATCATGACTTTTATAAATCTCTCAGAGAGGAAAAAAAACCCGGTTTGGTGATGTTTTCTTCAGGAACTTCAGGGGCGCCGAAAGGTGCAGTTCATGATTTTACCAAAATACTCGAACGATTTAAACCTGAGAAAAAGACACTCAGGACCATAAACTTTCTACTTTTTGATCACTTGGGTGGGTTTTACACACTATTTTATACATTATCGAATTGCGGGGTAGTCCTTGCATTGAGAGATCGAAGGCCGGAGACTGTTTGTAATGTTATTGAAAAATATGACATCGAACTGCTTCCTGTAACGCCCAGCTTTTTAAACCTCCTTCTACTAAGCGAATCTTACAATAGCCATGATTTAAGCAGTCTAAAGCTAATAACCTATGGAACAGAGCCGATGCCGCTTCACACTTTGCATAAGGCAAAAAAAGTACTCCCTGAAATAAGATTTAAGCAGACATATGGTTTAATTGAATTGGGAGTGGTTCAATCAAAATCAAAAAGTGACGATTCTCTTTGGATGAAACTGGGAGGGGATGGGTTTAAATTGAGGGTGGTTGATAATCTTCTTCAAATTAAAGCAGATACAGCAATGATGGGGTATTTGAATGCACCCAGTCCATTTACCGAAGATGGCTATTTAAAGACCGGTGATGAAGTGGAGGTGGATGGTGATTACTTTAAAATTTTAGGCCGTAAATCTGAACTCATTAATGTTGGAGGGGATAAAGTATATCCTCAGGAAGTTGAAAACGTGATTATGGATATGGATAATGTCAGGGAAGTCATTGTCTACGGCGAAAAGCATATCATTTTGGGGAATATTGTTTGTGCAAAAGTATCACTGAACCAAGAAGAAGAGAAAAAGGAGTTTATCAAAAAGTTAAAATCCTACTGTAAAGAGAGATTACAGCCGTTTAAGGTACCGGTCAAAATTTTTATTGAGGAAGGCCCATTTCACTCAGATCGCTTTAAAAAAGTGAGAACAAATGGCTAGTCTTTGTTCCGAAAAAATATCCTTCATAACTTACCGCAAATTGTAATGCAATGGTTGCTTGCATAGAATATATTGAGTAGATTTATTACTCATTTTTGAGTTAATGAAGGATTGCTTGCGCAGCAAGTCCTAAACATATTGCAAAGCAAGTACTTAGCAAAACAATTAACAAGCATCGAATGTCTGATAAAAAATCTATTCGTATTCATGAATCAGCATATGTGGATGATCCGGTGGATATCGGTGATGGTACATCCGTATGGCACTTTTGTCACATTTCACCCAATGTGAAAATTGGAAGAAACTGTGTATTTGGACAGAATGTATTTATCGCCAATGATGTGGTGATTGGCAATCGGGTAAAAGTCCAGAATAATGTATCTATCTATACAGGCTGTGAACTGGAAGACGAGGTTTTTTTGGGGCCCAGTTGTGTACTTACGAATGTGACCAATCCGAGAAGTCAGGTGAACCGCCATTCTCTTTATGAAAAAACACTCTTCCGAAGAGGTTCTACGATCGGCGCCAATTCAACGATTGTATGCGGTATAACCATTGGCAGATATGCTTTTGTGGGAGCCGGCGCAGTGGTCACTAAAGATGTTCCGGACTATGCCCTGATTGTAGGAAATCCGGGACGTAAAATTGGATGGATGAGCAGACACGGACATGTTCTGAAAAACCCGGACCAGAATGGCGTAATGAAATGTCCCGAATCGGGTTTTCGATATGAATTAAAGAATGATCGATTAAAATGTTTGGATTTGGATGAGGAGGAGTCGCTTCCGGAGAATTTAGCGAAGGGTGAGAAAGGGTATGAGGAGTTTAAGTGAAGGTGTTGAGTTTTGAGTGTTGAGTTGTGTTATTTATTAGAGAAAATATTGTAAGTAGTTGATTGGGATTTGTTCTTTTGGTTAGATAACTATTGTTTACTGAACAGATAATCTAATTGATATGAACGGACCGGTGTATAAAAAGTGCTTTAGTTTTGCTTTATTGATTATTGAATTGTTCAAAAAGCTTAAAACAGAGCAAGAATACGTTATTTCTAAGCAATTACTTCGGTCAGCTACAAGCATAGGTGCAAATATTCATGAAGCATCTGCAGCAGTATCACGAAACGATTTTAACTATAAAATGTCATTAGCTTCAAAAGAGGCGAGAGAAACTAAATTTTGGCTATTATTACTTAAAAAGGGCAATTTAACTTGCATTGACTTACAAAAAGAACTTGAATTGTGTGACGAATTAATCAGACTTTTAACATCCATTGTCAAATCAACCAAAAAATCCTAACTCAACACTCAAAACTCAAAACTCCACGCATGGAATTTATCGACCTCAAAACCCAGTACCTCAAATACCAACAGGACATCGACGCCCGAATGAAAGCCGTTCTGGATCATGGCCAATTCATTATGGGCCCGGAAATTGAGGAGATGGAATCCAAGTTAGCGGACTTTGTTGGAGTTAAACATTGTATTTCTGTTTCAAGTGGAACTCATAGTTTGGAAATTGCTCTCAGAGCGCTCAATATTGGTCCGGGTGATGAAGTGATCACGGTACCCTTTTCCTGGATCAGTTCTGCAGAGGTGATACCACTGGTAGGGGCAAAACCGGTCTTTGTTGATGTAGAAGGAGATTCGTTCAATATGAACCCTGAACTGTTGGAATCAGCGATCACAGAAAATACGAAAGCGATCATGCCGGTAAGTTTGTTTGGCCAAATGCCAAATTTAGAAGCCATTCAAGCAATTGCAGATAAATATGAAATACCGGTTATCGAAGATGCCGCACAGAGTTTTGGTGCATCCAGAAACGGCGTAAAAAGCTGTGGCGCATCGCTGATTGGAAGCACATCATTTTTCCCGGCAAAACCCCTGGGATGTTACGGCGACGGTGGGGCGCTTTTTACCGATGACGATGATCTGGCAACGGCAATGAAAGCAATTCGAACACACGGTGGTGTACGTCGACACCACCACACATTAGTGGGGACAAATGGCAGATTTGACACTCTTCAGGCAGCAGTCATTCTTGCAAAACTTCCGCATTTTGAAGATGAATTGAGCGCAAGAGCCACTGCCGGTGAGCGCTATGACGAATTACTTCGAGAGTTTTGTAAAGTTCCTGAAATCAGTAAAGGCAATACACATGTCTACGCACAATACACTTTAAGGGCAAATTCTGAAATGAGAAATAACATTGTTGAAGATTTGAAAAAAGAGGGGATTCCCGTGGCAGTATACTACCCGACCTGTTTTCACGAACAACCTGTTTTTGAATATCTTGGGTATCAATGGGGAGATTTTCCCGAATCAGAAAAAGCGTCCCGGGAAGTATTTAGTCTGCCGATGCACCCATTTTTAACTGAAGAGGAACAGCAATTGATTGCTGACAAACTTACCTTTGTGCTCGATAAGAATAACTGATTAAAACTTTAACCTTTATTACTCGAGTCATTGACTGAAAAAGAGATGGACAATCAGGAAAACTGGGATCTGATCATCACCCCGCA
>DEMS01000022.1:23090-23267 GCA_002359315.1 Bacteroidetes bacterium UBA2664
CGCGACAACCAGGCGATCTTCGGAAAGGTCTATTTCCCGAGGGTCGTAAGCCCGCTCAGCATTGTGATCTCCAACCTGCTCCGGTTTGGCATTCAGATGCTGCTCTATGTAGGAATGATTATCTATTTCCTGTTTCAGGGAGTGAATTTTCCGCTGGGCTGGGAGATCCTGCTCTTT
>DEMS01000032.1 GCA_002359315.1 Bacteroidetes bacterium UBA2664
AATCAGGGTTTTTCAAAGCCCCCGGAATGAATGTCATAGCCGGTTCAAATGCCCATCGGGTTTCGACTATTGAAGAGGGCGGAGATTTTATGTTCAGCGAAGAGGCTGTAAAAGAAATGGGCTTAGAAACACCGGAAGAAATACTTGGCAGGGGAGTGGAATTTTTTAATGTGAATGGACGGGCTACCGGTGTAGTGAACGACATCCACGTGTATTCCTTCCGTCAAAATATATATGCATCCGCCTATATCATCACATCGAATCAGTTTCACAAATATTTGTCCATCAGGGTGAATACGGCCAATGTATCGGAAACGATTAGTTATACTCAGGGGGTATGGGAGCAGATGTTTCCCGACTATCCCTTCGATTACATTTTCCTGGACGATAGTTTTGAGCAGATGCACAGAGCCGACATGCAATTGGCTGAGACGGTTACCTGGTTTGCACTGCTGGCAATTTTTGTGGCATGTCTTGGCTTATTCGGGCTGAGTGCCTATGCGGCTGAGCAGCGGGTTAAAGAGATTGGAATACGGAAGGTGCTTGGAGCTACCGTGAGTAGTATAGTGGCACTGTTTTCAAAAGATTTTATTAAGCTTGTGGTGCTGGGGGCAGCCATAGCGGTACCTGTTGCCTGGTATTTTTCAAACAACTGGTTACAGGAATTTGCATATCGCACCGAAATAGGGACAGGTCCATTTCTCCTGGCGGGTTCAGTGCTGATTTTCATTGCACTGACTACGATAGGCTATAATGCAATAAAAGCAGGTTTGAGAAATCCTGTGGACAGTTTGAGGAGTGAATAATTCAACGTATTAACGTTTTGAACGTGCTAACGTGTTAACGATTGAGCGTACGTAAACACCTTAATACGTTTACACCTAAACACATTACCTATGCTTAAAAACTACCTGAAAATCATCTTCCGAAACATTATACAAAATAAAAGTTTTGCTGTTCTATCGATTTTGAGCCTTGCCATAGCAATTACATCGGTGATCCTGATTGGGACGTATGCCAAACAAGAATTTAGTTATGACAGATTTCATGAAAAAGGAGACCGAATATACAGGCTCACCACAACAAGTATAAATCAAGATGTTGAACGCAGTGTAGGTTTTGTTCCCTTGCCACTCAGTCAACATTTACGAGATAACTTTTCCACAATTCAGAATTCAGCTAGGGTATGGGAATACAGACGATCAATGCCGGTCTCAAATCCGGATAGAGACCTGGTTTTTTATGAAGATGATTTCGGCTGGGCTGAGGACACTTTTTTTGACATTTTTGATTATGAAATTATAGCCGGGGATAAGGAAAATCCGTTGGAAAGCTTTCGCAGCGTCGTTCTCTCAGAATCGACTGCTGAAAAATATTTCGGGGATGAAAACCCGATCGGAAAACCCATCTATTATCTTGGGGAAACCGATATTCCATTTTATGTTACCGCGGTGATGGCCGATTTCCCGGAAAACTCTCATTTCCAATTCGACTTCATAGCCAACATCAAAGTAGCTGCTGACGATTATTGGGCCGGCGGTGGTGTGGGACAGGAATTCTTTGATCAATGGGTTAATTTGTTCGTGCCGGCATATATTTTGTTGGAGCCTGGGGCCGATATTTCACCTGCTTTAGAGGAAGCATCAAATCTGGTAAATGAATACCTGCAGGTTCCCGGGGCATCTTACGAAATAAATGCCCAGCCAATCACAGATATTCATTTGTACTCGAAACTTGATGTAGGCGAGTGGGAAATAAATGGCAGCGTTGCAAATGTAAATGCGGTTCTTATAGTTGGATTCATCATTTTACTTTTAGGCTGCTTTAACTTTGTAAATCTGGTAACTGCTCAAGCCGGTAAACGAACAAAAGAGGTGGGCCTGCGAAAAACCCTGGGTGGAACCCGTTCTCAGCTTATCATTCAGCATTATCTGGAATCATTGCTCATGGTAGTTTTGGCTGTTATTGTAAGCCTAATAGCTGTTGAGCTCTTACTTCCGTTTTTGAATAATTTTATTGAATCCGAGAACATTATCAGCTTGTTTTCAGATTATACTTCTCTCTTACTACTTATTCTGTTTTCCGTATTAGTAGTAGTACTTGCCGGAGCATACCCTGCATTGTTTGTTTCAAAATTTAGTCCCGGCGCGGTTTTAAAAGGAACTTTTAGCGGAAAGTTGGGTGGCGGTAATTTGCGTAAAATTTTGGTTACACTTCAGTTTGCACTTAGCGGTGCGTTGATTTTGAGTACAATCGTTGTGTATCAGCAACTTGAATTCATGAAAGAAAAAGAACTGGGGTTTTCTGAAGAGCAGATTGTAGTGATACCCATTCATCGTGACAATGCAATTATACCTAATCTGAATCGAGTTAAAGAGGCGTTTATACAGAATAGCAATGTAGAAGCCTTAACTGCTTCATCTCACTTAATGTTTGCAACTTTTACCTATAATAATACATTCAGGCTCCTTGGGAATGAGCAAGATCATCGCTGGGAGCGATACACCGTTGAAGGAGATTATCCCGAAGTGTATGATCTGAATTTTATTGCCGGTCGTTCTTTTAGAGCAGATGTACCCGCTGATACAAACAATGTAATATTAAATGAACGTGCTGTTTTTGAACTTGGGTTTACACCGGAAGAAGCAATCAACCAGGTATTGGAAAACAGGTCGATGGGTACATCCGGTGAAATTGTAGGTGTTGTGGAAGATTTTCACTATCAATCATTGCATGAAGATATCCAGCCATTTGTACTTATCAATCGCCCTGAGCAAGTTGATTTTATTTCAGTGAAAATAAACACCGGGCAAATTGCTTCAACAATTGAGTTTATGGAACAAACCTGGAACGATGTGATTCCGGAGGCTTCATTTGGGTATTATTTCCTGGACAGTACCTTTGGTGCACTTTACGAACGGGAGGAAAAACTGGGTAATTCCATTACCGGATTTTCAATGGTAGCTATATTTCTGGCATGCCTTGGATTGTTCGGCCTGTCACTTTTTACGGCCGAACGGCGTACTAAAGAAATTGGGGTCCGTAAAGTACTTGGAGCCTCTGTGTGGGATATTATCCAATTATTAGGGTTCGATTTTACCAAGTTGGTGATCATTGCACTTGTTGTTGCACTGCCCGCATCTTATGTATTGATGAACCGCTGGTTGAATGACTTTGCATATCGAATTGATATTTCCATTGGCTTAATTATTGTAGGAGCAGTTACGGTCCTTATGGCCTCATGGCTAACAATGAGCTGGCATTCTTTCCGTGCTGCAAATATGGATCCTGTAAAGAGTTTAAGAAGTAAATGATAATAGCTGTCAGACTTCAGCTTTTAGCCGTCAGGTTAGGCGGACTGAAAGCTGACGGCTGACAACTGTTCAAAACCGTACACACGGTGTTTAAATACGCACAGATTTGGATGGATGAACAGCCTTTATAATGATTATCAGAGCTTTTCTTTAGTTTGGTATGATTATTGAAACCAGTTGTACAGTGGTCACTTCAATTTTCAATGATAGCTGAAAATCATGCTAAAAAACTATTTTAAAATTGCATTTCGTAACCTGGGCCGGAACAAAGGTTTTACTGTCATCAATATCCTTGGATTATCTTTAGGAATATGCTTTTCGGTTCTTGTGTTATTGTTTATCCATGATGAATTAAATTTTGATCGGTTTCATGAAAATAGTGAAAATGTATATCGGCTTTACAGACAGTCTATCGTAGAGGGAACTTCTTTTGATCCGGATATTTACATGCCTTTACCCACTGCAGAAGCCATGAAAAATGATTTCCCTGAAGTGGAAGAGACGGTCAGGCTTATTCCTTTCGGTACCAATATTATACGCATGGATGGCACTCTTTTTGAACAAGATAATTTTACTTTTGCGGACCCTTCTATTTTTGACATTTTTACACTTCCATTCAAATACGGAAATGCTGCCTCAGCTTTAATAAATCCCGGTTCAGTTGTTATCACGGAGGAAACAGCAAACAAATATTTTTGGGATGGAAACCCAATTGGTAAAACTCTCTCCATTCGTCTTAATAGTATCTTCAGTGATTTTGTAGTCACTGGAGTACTCGAAAATCTTCCTGCAAACTCCACTATTCAATTTAGTGTTTTACTATCAACAGAAGATTTACTAAACAGGTTTGATGTTTATTCAGGAGCAGAAAACAGATGGGATGCCACCCGAACAATTACCTACATATTGCTCCGAAAAGGATCCAATGTGGAATCACTGCGTGATAAGTTGCCCCAATTCATGAATACTCATATGGGTGACATTTTTAATGAAATGCGAGAAAATGGTAATCTGACTACAGCCGGCGCACCTATTGTCTATCAATTTCAGCCACTTTCTGATATTCACCTAAATCCTGAAATACCGGGAGGATTTTCAGAACCCAGTAATCCAACCTATTCTTATATCCTTGGCGGAATTGCTTTAACTGTTTTACTTATAGCTTGTTTTAATTTCATGATACTTTCCATCAGTCAATCAACAAAAAGAGCAAAGGAGGTGGGCTTAAGGAAAGTTGCAGGAGCTGTTCGTAGTCAGCTTATGGCTCAATTTTGGGCCGAAGCTATTTTGGTGACATTTATCTCATTACTATTTGGACTATTCTTTGCTGAATTTTTCCTTCCTGTTTTTAATGAATTGTCTGGTAAAACCCTTTCCTTTTTTCCCGCGTTGAATAGTTTCAAAATGCTTTTTGTTACAGGAGGGTTATTAATTATTACCGGTTTGATTGCCGGCAGTTATCCTGCCTTGATTTTATCCAATTACAAACCCATAGATTCTTTAAAGAATAAGATCACTGTCGGTGGAGCTAATCCTCTTTCCAAATCACTGATAATGGTCCAATTTGCACTTTCAATATTTTTGGTGGCTGCGACTCTTGGAATGTCTAATCAGCTTAAATTTCTACAATCTAAAAGCCTTGGATTTTCAGGTGAACAGGTCGTTGTAATACCGGTTAACGGTGTAGACGGGCAACGAGCATTGAATCTTTACAGGGATGCTTTAGGTCGGGATACAGATATTGTTGATATGTCCGGAGCCAATGTCTCTTTTGCAACCGGTTTATGGCGAAGGGGATATCGATACGGCGGAGAACTTATTCAATCTGCAGTGTTTCGAGTAGATCCGAACTACATCAATACATTGGAAATGAATATAGTGACAGGCCGGAATTTTAATCCCGAACTGGCATCTGATTCCACACAAAGTATTATTGTGAACGAGACCTTCCTGGAACGGCACAGCCTTGATTATTCAGATGTAGGCCAAGTCTTTCCGATTGACTGGGGTTGGATGACCAATCCTGTAGTTATAGGAGTTGTTGAGGATTTCAATTACCAGTCGTTGCAAAATAATATCGAGCCCGCCATCATGTACATGAATCCAAGGGATCCGATTTTGAATCTAATGGTGCGTATAAAACCGGATAACATACCTGAAACCATTGACAAACTTCAAGCAACCTGGGCTGCCATCACTAATGAAGTTCCATTTTCCTATAGTTTCCTGGATGAAGATATGGACAATTTGTACAGGGCTGAAGAACGCTGGAGTACCATCATCACCTACAGTTCTATCTTTGCTATTTTTGTTGCATGCCTTGGTTTGTTTGGGTTAACCGGAATCATTTCCATTCAACGCCAAAAAGAAATAGGCATCCGGAAAGTGCTTGGCGCAAGCATTCAAGGTATTATCCTTTTACTATCCAAAGACTTTGCAAAGTTGATATTAATCTCCATTATAATTGCTTCACCACTTGCCTGGTTAGCACTGAATAAATGGCTTCAAAATTTTGCATACCGTACAGATCCCGGAATTGGCATATTTCTGATAGCCGGGGGATTTGCCCTCGCAGTTGCATTGGCCACCGTAAGCTGGCAATCTTTAAAAGCTGCATTTATGAACCCTGTAGAAAGTTTGAGAAGTGAATGAAAATAGCTGTCAGATCTCAGCTGTCAGTCGTCTGATTATGCGGACTGAAAGTTGACGACTGATCACTGAAAGCCTAGAAATCATGATTAAAAACTATATAAAAATCGCATTCCGTCATTTGGCGAAAAATAAATCTTACACCATCATTAATACATTGGGTTTAGGAGTTGGTCTTGCTGCATGTATTATTATTGGCCTGTGGGTGATTTATGAACTGGGTTATGACGACTATCACAAAAATTCCGAACAGATCTATCGGGTTTTAAACGGTGATGTCGCAGCAATTCCTCCCACTTTGGCTCCCGCATTCAAGAGCGACTACCCCGACCTGGCCGAAGAAGTCATACGATTCTGGCCCATCAAGTCTCCTTCCGATATCGTATATGAAGACAAACAATTTGCTGAGCGGAATATCACATTTACCGATCCCGGAGTTTTTAACGTCTTCACACATCCGATGATTATGGGTGATAAAGAAACAGCTCTTTCCTCCTCTCACCGTATTGTGATCAGTGAGTCGGTGGCTGAAAAATATTTTGGAGAGGAAACACCACTTGGTAAAACTCTAAACATGTGGGGTCAGGATCTGGAAGTGACCGGCGTTTTTGAAGATGTCCCTCTCAACTCACATCACCGATACGACTTTCTTGTTCCAATAGAGTTATTGCAAACGTTCATGGGTAATATGATGGAAAACTGGACTTGGTCCGGTTTCTACACATACATGCTTTTGCCTGAAAACGTACATCCAACACAGGTTGAAACAGCTATCGCCTCTACATTTGATAAATATACCGAAGAAGATTTTCCGGCTCCGCAGCTTCAGCCATTGAATGATATTTATTTTGGCTCCGCAGAAAAAGATATCGCAGTAACCGGTAATTTCAATTACGTTTTCATTTTAGCTAGTATTGCGATCATTGTTCTGGTAGTGGCTTGCGTGAATTTCATGAACTTATCTACGGCCTATTCAACGATGCGAAAAAAGGAAGTAGGGATGCGAAAAACATTGGGAGCGCAACGAAATCAGCTTATCGGACAGTTTTTGGGTGAGGCCATTCTGCTCAGCTTACTGGGATTGTCTGTGGCACTTCTCCTGGTAGAGATTACTCTTCCATTCTTTAGTAATTTTACCGGAAACCCTTTAACTATGCCATATCAAAATAGCTGGGGTGCAATTTTAGGATTTATTGGACTGGCTCTTTTCGTAGGGATCTTGTCCGGAAGCTACCCGGCTTTTTTCTTGTCGCGGTTTCGTCCCATTCAAGCATTAAAAGATACTTCGAAAATAAACTCATCAGGTGAGGGACTGCGAAAAGGCTTGGTGGTCTTCCAATTTGTGATCTCAACCTTCCTGATTGTTGCAGCATTAACCGTGTATTCTCAACTCAATTATATGCAGGAAAAGGATCTTGGTTTTAGTGATGAACAAGTACTGATTACCGGGGCTGAAAACTATCAAGCATTCAAAACAGAACTCGAAAAAGCTCCCGGTGTTCAAAAAGTTTCGGCTGCACAAAGTGTTCCAGGAGTACGGTTCCCATATTATCCCATTCGTACTATAGACATGGCCCCGGACTCTCTGCCTACCATGCGAACATTGCGCATAAATCCCGGCTTCATTGAAACTTTGGGAATAGAGATGGTCATTGGCAGAAGCTTTGATGAACAGATCCCAACGGATGCTACCCAGGCATTTGTGATTAATCAGGCAGCTATGAATTATTTAGGCTGGGATGATCCCATAGGGAAAGAACTCTCCTGGTATGATTTTAGTGAAGATGGATCCTCATTCGAGATCGCAAAGCAAGGTGAAGTGATTGGAGTAGTAGATGATTTCAATTATGCTTCACTGCACAATCCTGTTGAACCGCTTGTCATCCATGTAAGCCATGATATAAATATGACGGTGATTAGATTACACACTGAAAATACCGGTGAAGCTATTGCTCAGATCAAAGAGACATGGAATAGTGTGACACCCGGAAGTTATTTCTGGTATTATTTCCTTGATGATGAACTGGACAGACAATATGGAGCCGAACAGAAATTAGGGCAAGTGTTTGGTGGGCTGACCTTGCTTGCACTATTCATCGCTTGTCTGGGTCTTTTCGGACTTACCACATTTTCCACCCAGCAAAGAACCAAGGAGATTGGAATTAGAAAGGTGATGGGAGCCGGTGTGCAACAGATTATTTTATTGCTAAATACCGAGGTTGTAAAAATGGTCGCTTTATCGTTGATCATTGCCATCCCCATCTCCTGGTACACCATGAACCAGTGGCTGGCTGATTTTGCATTTAGAATTGAAATTGGCCCCGGGATTTTTGCCCTGTCAGGCGGTGTCGCTTTGGTGATAGCTTTGCTAACGGTAAGCTGGCAATCCATTAAAGCAGCAGTGGCGAATCCTGTGGATAGTTTAAGAAGTGAATAAACAAACGTATAAACGTGTGAAAGTGCTAACGTGTTAACGTTGGAATTTGCTTAATCACGTAAACATCTAAACACTTTCGCACGTAAGCACGTTTACACGTTTACACATAAACACATATTTATGATCCAACTAATAGACATCGACAAATACATCGACAAACGGTTTCAGCGAACTTTTATCCTGAAAAGAATCAATCTTGAAGTGAAAGAGGGGGATTTTGTAACCATTATGGGGCCCAGCGGAGCGGGAAAATCCACGCTTCTGAACATAATCGGTTTCCTGGATGATGCTTCCGAAGGAGAGTATACTTTTCTGAGTAAACCGGCGCATAATCTGACTGAAAAGCAAAAATCGGATTATCATAAATCACATATTGGATTTGTATTTCAGGCATATCATCTGATCGATGAACTTACCGTTTATGAAAACATTGAAATGCCTTTGCTCTATCGCAAGGTGAAAAGTAAACAGCGTCAGGCTATGGTCGCTGAAATGCTCGACAAATTCAATATTGTAGCCAAGAAGGACCTTTTTCCGCAACAACTTTCGGGCGGACAGCAGCAGGTGGTGGGAGTAGCCCGTGCCATTATTGGCAGTCCAAAATTGCTGCTTGCCGATGAACCGACCGGCAACCTGCACTCCGAACAAAGTGAACAGATCATGGAAATCTTTAAAAAACTGAATGAAGACGGTGTAACCATTATTCAGGTAACCCATTCAGAGAAAATGGTCTCGTATGGCAACCGGATCATTAATTTAAAAGATGGCGTTTTGGTTGAGCAAGATCCGTATTAATGGTCTTTGTGATTTTCGCTGGTATTGCTCTTTGGGATACGTATGTGAATTAGTATCAATTAAATGTTTAGGCACTTCTTCAATTTTTGGTGTGTGGCTGGTTTTCAAAGTCGAGAGTGTATCAACCAGAGAGTTTGCTCACCTGCTCGAAGCCAGCGCAACAAGGATTTTAGGAACCCTGGTGTGGATGAGCGCTCCTCCAATGATTGCAACCAAAATAGATGGCAATCCAACTGCGAAATGAGTCGGTAAATTAGACGATATTGTTGCAAATTGGGCGATACCTGCCGCGACCAATCCAACATACGACCAGCTAATAAAATAGGCATGGAGATTAAGCCATGATGAAATCGGGCGGCGCAGAAAGGCCGGAATGAATCCGCAAATAAGTGTGGCGAGACTAATTACCGCAAGAATATGGAATGGCCCGAAGCCGACTGAATCTTCATAGACCGAAAGCGCACTGACATTCACTAAAAATAAGGATATGGTATAAAAATAGCCGAGTATTCGATGCCATCGGTCACCTTTTGGTCGAAACACGACTGCCGCACCGGAAATCAAGGCTGCAAGTGCGAAGACGACATGGACTGTTCCGAACATGGGATTGAAGTTGTTTTATTGATTCAACTGTTTATTGGTTTAGTGCAAATGCAACAAAAAATAATATAAGTTATTTTGTAGCAATTCTTTAGGGATAAAACATAGCAAAAACGACCAATTAAATGTTTTTGGACGTATTAAAACAATGTTTAATAGATTCTATACTGATTCGGATCAGTATAGAATCTAAAAGATATTAATTTACTTTTCTTTTCATTTGATAAATTGATTTTTTTCAATAATATAAAGCATTGATTTTCATAGAAGTAAAACTTTAACAATCAAACCTATCGCACTATGAAAAATCCGGTCAATTGGTTCGAAATCTACGTTCAGGATATGCAAAGAGCCAAATCATTCTACGAAGCTGTATTGAATGTGAAGCTCGAAAAACTTGATATACCTTCAGAAATGGAGGATGAAAACAGTTTTCAGATGGTCACATTTCCATTTGTCGAAAATGAGCCTAATGCAAGCGGTGCACTGGTAAAGGCTGAAGGAATGGAGCCCGGCGGAAACAGTGTTGTGATCTATTTTACTTGTGATGATTGCAGTGTTGAAGAGAGTCGGGTTGAAAAGGCAGGCGGGAAAGTACTGAAAGAGAAGTTCTCGATCGGGGAGTTCGGATTTTGTTCGATCTGCCTGGATACGGAAGAAAATACATTTGGATTGCATTCAATGAGCTAATCAAACAGAGGAACTGATTATGAAAAAGTACAGAATTGAAATTAAATGGGCACTCATTTTTGTGGGGATGATGCTTCTTTGGATGTTGATGGAAAGGCTATTAGGCTTTCATGATGCCCATATCGACAAACACGCCATCGTCACAAATCTGATCGCCATACCGGCCATTGCGATTTATGTGTTTGCACTGCTCGATAAAAGAAAAAACTTTTATGACGGATTTATGAGTTACAAACAGGGATTCATCTCCGGGCTCATTATTACTCTGATCGTTACCCTGTTTACACCGCTTATTCAATACATCACATCTACCGTAATTACACCCGATTATTTCAGCAATATTATCGAATACACCGTAAACGAAGGCATGATGGAACGAGAAGATGCGGAAGCTTACTTCAATCTGAAAAGTTATATGATTCAGGCAACCATTGGTGCACCGATCATGGGACTGCTCACTACGGCTGTTGTCGCATTTTTCACGAAGAAAAAATAATGAGCAGGGGTGTTCTGTTATGAGTGATCTGAAAACGAAGCCAACCGATCAGGATGTTGAGAGTTTCTTGAATGCGATTGAAGATGAACAAAAAAGAGCCGACTGCTTTGAATTGCTGGAACTCATGACTGATATCACTGGCGAACCCCCTAAAATGTGGGGAAAAAGTATGGTTGGATTTGGCAGCTATCATTATAAATATGATAGCGGAAGAGAAGGCGATTGGTTCTTGACCGGATTTTCACCGCGAAAACAGAACCTGTCGATTTATATCATGACTGGATTTGATAAGTATGAAGAGATAATGAGCCGGTTAGGTAAATATAAAACCGGCTCATCCTGTCTTTATGTAAAAAAATTGGCTGATATTGATACGGAACAATTGAAGCTGTTGGTCAAAAAATCTGAAGAGGTTATTAGGAAGAGGTATTCATAAAAATTCGGGAGCAATCTACACATTGAAACTATCAATGATGTTTATACAATAGATGGTCTATAATCCCAAGTAATCTAATTATGTTGTTATAGTCCTGTATTTAAACAGCTTAACAGTTTACATGACAACTTTTTCAATTTGTTTCACTAAAACCCACGTTTCCATCAGACGAGTTTATAAGTTTATCGGTTGGCAACATATCGGCCATTCTCTCTAAAGCCCAGTCTCCATGTAAAATGATTTTATCCGGATTCATCAAATTACCATAGTTGTCAATAAGTAATACATTCAAAAAGGTAAATTGTATTTCTGACCTTAATTGGTTTTGATAATATACGATCAAAGGGATCTCTCTTTTTGTTTCAACCAAAAAAACCAATTGCTCGGTTCTCAAGGTACCTCCATAAACAGCGGCTCGTCTTGTGTTCACATGTGTGATATCTCCATTTGCTATGTTAAAAACATCGGCCGCAGTTCCATCCACTAAACTTTTTAGAAAATGACTGAATGATCCGCTATACGTAGTATTTCGGTTACGGTTCCAAATATCCTGTTGATTTGGATCGTCTGTCTCAAGTTCAACAAATCGAGTTCGGTGAAAATAAAAAATAAAATGATTGATTGTATCAAATCTGAAAGTGTTTAATTCGGTAAACAGTTCATACCCCAACGACTGATTAACGATATGAAGTTCAGATGGAGCAGTTGCTATTAATTCATTGGTGCTTCTATCGAAGGAAAATTCAAGAATTTCCGGATTCATAATTTCAGTTAACTTGGCATTCCTGGACTCTCCCAAAAAAGTTCGTTTGAAGAGGCTGTAATTATCCAGCCATTCCTGATCCCTCTTCGCTTCCACAATCACATCGTCCAGTACCAGGGGCTCAACACGCAAAAAGATATCACCGAAATTAATTGTTTCACCCGATTTTATTTCAAATTTCAAATTCTTTTGTTCGTAGCCAAGGTACCGAACTAAAAGTTCATAAATTCCCGGTGGAATGTTCCGAATCGTGAAATCTCCCTTACTATTTGATGCAACTCCAATCGTGGTTCCGGACAGGTAAACAGCAGTTGATATGAGTGGGTCTTTGGTTGAATCGTCATAAACTGTTCCGGTGACAGTTCCCGGTATCTGCTGTGCCTGAAGTGATGTGTGTACAAATAGAATCAGCGTGAAGAGCAGTATCATCTGAAGACTCAATGGGTGGAGCCATTTCATGTAATCAGAACAATATTTGAAATGTTTTACCATGTTGAAAGAGATAGTAAATTTGAACTACTACTTCCGGTTTAGCTAAATTAATTTAGAACATTGTGCAGGAGATTCTTGATGAATACAGGTTATTTTCTTCTTCTGAACACTGGGTAGCTTCATTAAGAATAGTTATTTATATGATATAATGAAAAAAATTATTAAAAACTCACCCATTGATAAAACTGATACGAACACGATTCAAATAAACCGTTTTTCAACTCCATTGGGTCCCATGTTTATTTGTGCAACTGAAATTGGAGTTTGTCTGTTAGAATTTGCCGATAGAAAAATACTCGAAACGGAATTCAATGACTTACAAAGGCTATTTAAGGCAAATATAATAGCCGGTGTAAGCAACCACATCAAGCAAACTGAGAAGGAGGGTATCATCAAGTCTGTTGTACCTGACAAGACTCAAAAAATTGTGGTGTACTGTGCAAATAGTGATTGCAATGCATCGCCCACTCTCGGTGGGAAATTAATGGACCTGAATTATAATAATGTGCGTGATTTTGATGCCGGTCTCGCAGGCTGGAAAAAAGCGAATTTCGAACTTACAGGTGCTCAGGTATAACCGTTCGCACACTGTTCTATACTATAAATTGAGAGGGTAAATTATATAAAAGCAGAAGCTTTCCGGCTTCTGCTTTTTTATTCCTGTACAATTCAGCACTGGTTTTTAGCCAATTTAGCTATATCAATGGCAATATCTATGAAAGATTTTCAGGCTGTAAGAGTTGCATCCAGTTCTATATCTACACCGGCTAATGCTTTTGAAACCGGGCAGCCTTTTTTTGCAGCCTGTGCGATTTCCTGAAATTTATCGTTGCCGATCTTGGGTACATCTCCCTTCGTAATCAATTTAATTGTAGTAATACCGCCTTTTTCTGCGTCGAGGGTCACTTCTGCATGAGTTTCCACGGAATTTGGGGTAAACCCGGCTTTATCCAATTCATTTGAAAAAGCCATTGAGTAACAGCCTGCATGTGCAGCACCGATCAACTCTTCCGGGTTTGTACCTGCTTTATCACCAAACCTTGTGGCAAAACTATATTCACCTTCATATGAACCGCTCCCCAATTTCATGGTTCCTTTTCCCGATTTCAAATTTCCTTTCCAAATTGCTTCTGCTTTCTTTGTAGGCATAATTTCACTCATTTAAATTTTATGTTTTATACACTGTTAAAATAACAAAGCGGGTGTTAAATGCATTCCTTATTAAATAGATCAAAAAAATATATAAAAGGCGAATGATGTTTCGCACAAGATGAAAAAAATAATTATTTGATTTTTCTAAATATTCTATTCAGTTTAGGAAAACGTATAACTAACTGTTTTTATTAGCAAACACATTGAACTTAACCAAATTAACACCGGAAATAATGGTTAAGTAGATCGCCTCTATATGATGTATAAACATGTGATAATTACTTTATCAACGATTGGTATATTTGGTATATCACTATATTTCTCTCCAATTTTATCCGCTCAAAATGCTGAGGATGAATCCTCCCTCCATATCGGTGGAGCTTTGCGATACAATGTGATCTTACAAAACTATGAAAGTGACATCGACGCAACCAGTTCTTCTTTCACAATGGACACATGGCGCATCAATGTTCTCTACGATAATCCGGGCGGGATCGGACTTAATTTTGAATATCGATTTTATCCTACATTTGGAACTCATTTTATCAAACAGGGATGGCTTGATTATCATGCCAATGACCAAACCGAGTTGCAGTTAGGGGTCACTCAAGTTCCTTTTGGCAATATTCAGTACAACTCCAACAATTGGTGGTTCAGCCTGCCCTACTATGTTGGTCTGGAGGATGACCATGATATGGGCCTCAAACTGATATATCGAAGAGAGAACATCCGCTGGGATTTTGCCTATTTTTTTCAGCCCGAACCGGAAGGCCCGCCTGCAGCATTCGGAACGGGAGGCCCGGGGCGCTATTCATATGATGTGATACCTGAAGGAAATGCCGCACTTACAGAAAGAAATCAATTTAATCTTCGTGCCGCATGGCTTACAGGTCCAAGTGAGTATGGACTTTCCCTGGAATATGGACAACTTTATAACACAGTCCTAAGCAGGTTTGACCATCGCTATGCGTTTGCTGCCCATGCCGACATTAACTCTGGTAACTTCAATATCAAACCTCAGATTCTCTATTACAAAATGAATGCTTTGGATGATGATGGCCAGAAACTTAGCACAGCTTTTATGGGCGCGTATGCGATACCCTATCAGGTTTCAACAGAAGCATGGATTGCTACATTGGGATTAGCTTACTCCCATGATGTAGAATGGGGGCCTGTAACCAATTTGCTTTTTTACAATGATTTCAGCTATATGAAGAATCGTGCAGGATCCGGAACAACTCGATTGGCGGATGGAAATACACTGACCCTTGATCAACATTTTCAGTATACCATTCAGAATATTACCGGCATTTTGGTCTCGGCCGGACCGGTTTATACCTACTTTGATATTGCACAAGGTGTAAACCATCCATGGCTAACGGATTCATTTGGAGTCGGTGTAGGGCCCGGCCATGAGGATCTTGGGATTGGTAAATCCGAGTATAACATCCGATTTAATATAAATATCGGATTTTACTTTTGACTCATTTTAACTGTCTCAGTTACTATTAAACATGTTAAATATTCAGTAAAGATAATATGAATCAAAAAAAAGAGAAGCAGCCACAAAACAGTTCCTCAAATTCAAAACCGGTTTTTGAAATTCATGGTCCTGTATTTTGGCCATCTGTTATTTTGATAACGTTGCTAATCGCCGGTACGATCATTATGGGGGATGCTGCCGAAGAATTATTTAATTCTGTAAGAATAGGGATTACAGAATCAGCAACCTGGCTCTTTGTGATCGGCGTTAATATTTTTATTGGCTTCTCGCTCTTTTTTGCATTCAGTAAATTTGGATCGATACGCCTGGGCGGACAGGATTCAGAGCCTGAATTTAGTACCATGGCCTGGTTTGCTATGCTATTCAGTGCCGGTATGGGTATTGGTTTGATGTTTTTTGCCGTCGCTGAACCGATGTGGCATCTGCTCTATCCACCGCATGCAGAAGTTGGATCCACAGGTGCTGTACGAGATGCAATGGGGATTACTTTTCTGCACTGGGGCCTTCATGCCTGGGCGATTTATGCAGTTGTTGGACTTGCACTTGCGTTTTTTGCGTTCAACCGAAAATTACCACTCTCATTCCGATCCGTTTTTTATCCACTTCTTGGAGAACGAATCAACGGCTGGATGGGAGACGTGATCGACATCCTCGCTGTATTAGCTACTTTATTTGGGTTGGCTACATCTTTGGGTTTGGGTGCATCTCAGGCCGGCGCAGGCATTGAGTATGTGTTTGGGCTTGACAATAGTGTTAATCTGCAGGTAATCATTATTATTGTAGTAACCGCTATTGCCGTTGTGTCTGTTGTGTTAGGAATCGATAAAGGTGTAAAAGTTCTCAGCGAATTTAATATCCGGATTGCAGCACTCTTTTTGCTCTTCATACTTATTGTAGGCCCTACTCTATATATTCTCAGCAATTTTGTACAGAGCACCGGCCATTATATACAAAATTTTGCTTCCTACGCGACCTGGACTCAGACCTTCGAAGAAGGTGAATTCATGACAACCTGGACCGTCTTCTATTGGGCCTGGTGGATCTCCTGGTCGCCTTACGTCGGTATGTTTATTGCAAGGATATCCAAGGGCAGAACTGTAAAGCAGTTTGTTCTCGGGGTATTGATTGTTCCTACATTGGTTACGTTTCTGTGGATGAGCGGATTTGGCGGCAGTGCACTTTATCTTGAAACCGGAGGAATTGCTGAAATTGCAGCCGCTGTTGAAATGGATCAAACGACTTCATTATTTATACTGCTGGATCAATTTCCACTCTCTCTTGTGACATCAATTCTGGCTATTATTCTAATTCTTAGTTTTTTTGTTACATCATCCGACTCAGGTTCATTGGTTATTGACGGACTCACCAGCGGTGGGAAAATGCACTCACCCGTTGGGGTTCGTATATTTTGGGCTTCAACAGAAGGTGTCGTCGCGGCAATTCTACTGCTTGGAGGTGGTTTGAGTGCGTTACAGGCCGGGGCTATCAGTACCGGCTTACCCTTTGTTCTGGTCCTGCTTTTTATGTGTTATAGCCTTCAAATTGGACTTGCAAGGGAATACAGAGAACATATGACCCAAACAAAAGAAAAAGAGCGGGAATCTTATCAGGAACTCGTTCAGCGTCTATTATCAAAAAGAAAAAAAGAAAATTAAGGAGCTTGATATGATTAATTCTAAACATTGGATGGTATGCCTGGATCTGACTAAAATGGATTCCATTTTGATCGGATACGTTTCTTTTCTGGCAAAAATATCTCAACCCACTACGGTAACATTTTTACATGTTGTTGATTCCGGACCTCAGACACTCGAAATCATTGAACAATTTCCGGAAATCGAATCAAAAGAGGAGTTCCTTGATCTTTTGAGAGCTGATATTCATGAAAAACTGGATGAGTCTTTCGATGAACCGGAAGCAGAATTACGTGTCATCATCAAAGAAGGCAAACCGACCAACACGATCATTGAAGTAAGTAAAAGCCTGGATTTCGATCTGTTGATTGTCGGTAAAAAAACAGGGTATGTCGGTGAAGGTATTTTGCCAAAACAGATTCTTAAGTATGTGGCAACCTCGATACTATTTGTACCTGAAAACAGTCGTTATCAGCTTGAAAATATCCTGGTCCCTATTGATTTTTCTGAACAGTCGGCAAGTGCAACGGCTGTTGCTTCAAAACTGGCAAAGATATCCGGTGGAGCCGTCACAGCTCAACATATCTATGAGTATAAAGCTCAATTTTTTCCCTATCTGATGTCGGAAGAGGAGATGAAAAGAGTGGATCAAAAAACAGAGGACAAAAAAAATGCATTTTTGAATAGTTATCCTATTCCGGGAAATGTGAACATTTCACTATCTCGACACAATAAAGGGAAGCTGGCAGATACCGTTTATGATAAAGTGTTGAACACTCAGGCAGATATCATCATAGTAGCTTCAAAAGCGAAGCGATTTTCCGCCTTGATCAGTCATGATTTTACAGATAAAATGGTGAACTATGCATTTGGAGTACCCCTTTTGTTACTCAGAAATCAAAAAAAATATCAGGAATATCTGGATGATCTCTTTTCTGATTGAAGAAAAGAAGAGGTAACATTTAGGAATGGAATTGGCAATAATTCCTATTCGTTTCTGTTTTTGATTAAAAAATTTTAGACTGGTTCAGTTTTTCGGGGGCAATAAAAAAAGCCGGGTTTGTTCACCCGGCTTATGATTTTAATAATTGTTATTCTCTGATCAAACGATCTCAGGCTCCGTGGTAAAGGCCTCAGGTTTCCAGGCAGCCTGTGTGTTTTCAAGTGCCATCTGACCAATACTTTCCGCACGGTCCTCATCATCAATGATCTCAGTAGCTACTATGAGAGGCACAATCTTGCTGATCTCGGTGATTAATCCTGTGCAATTTGTCATATGCTCAGAAGTAAGTTCTGTCAACATTGTATCCTCTGCCGCAAGTGCATAGGTGTGCAGCATTGTATAGCCGATTGTAATCATTGAAAGGGCGGTATAATCATCTCTCATCATTTTTGAAACGGTATCATTACGCACGCTATCGATCAAGCCTGCTATTGAGCCGGTAAATGAGGCGATGGTTGTTTTGATATCGGATTTTAACTCTCCGCCAAGCCTTTCAACTTGTTTTTCAAGTGAATGCACGTGTTCAGAGGTCATCTTGTCAAGTTCATGCAAGAGTTCCACAACGCGATGATCTCTTACTTTATCAGATGCTTTCTGTTTTCTGATCGCATTCATAAAATGCTCTTCAAGTGCCAGCAGATCAGAGGTATATTTTTGAAGTCCTTTATTCTTATCTGTACTCATGGGATTATGATATTTTTAATTATAAATTGTTCACTTTTTTAAACAAAATAATGCTCCAGTACGTTCAGGGATCGTTTTTTAGGTATAAAAAGTGGGTCCGGCGAGCTTGAACCGCGGAGCACTGCTCCGCAAGAACAACGGCTGGAGTAATTTTAAGGGATAATACTGAAGAAGAGATTCCAACTCTTTAGAAACACGAGTCTAAAATGTGGGCCCGGCAGGCTTGAACCCCGAAGCACTGCTTCGGAATAACAACGGCTTGAGTAAGTATATTGTTTATAAATGAACGATAGGTCAGTTCTTAATAGAATATAGGTCTTGATTAAAGTGGGCCCGGCAGGCTTGAACCCCGAAGCACTGCTTCGGAATAACAACGGCTTGAGTAAGTATATTGTTTATAAATAAACGATAGGTCAGTTCTTAATAGAATATAGGTCTTGATTAAAGTGGGCCCGGCAGGCTTGAACACCGAAGCACTACTTTGGAATAACTTCCGATTGTTTGGGGATGGACACCATATGCGATAATAAGTTAAAGCAATGCTTCAAAAAGGTAGTTATATTCGAATACTCTTTGAACTTACCGACGTTAAGCCTTTTTTGAAGATTCCATATTTCAAATATTAAGGGAATAATTACCAAAACCACCAATAAATAAAAGAATATGAAATTCCTGAAATTTTTAAAGTGGGTGTTTATTGTAATTCTTGGGTTAGTTGTCATTGTTATTACGGTTACCCTACTTACCCCCATTCCCAAGAATCCAACTCTTGACCTTGATACCATGAGGCAGGAGGTAAATCAGCCTTTTCATTTATTGGAAACCACAGATGAGGAGACACTTTTTATAAGAAGATGGGATCCGGTGGACAGCTTGGCAAAAGAAGAAATTGCTGTCCTTATCCTCCATGGGATAACAGCTCATAGTAAGGCCTATGATTTTATGGCAGAGCCTTTATCAGAAGCCGGTTATACTACATTCGGATTGGATTATAGAGGGCATGGACTCTCAGGGGGGAGTCGTGGTGATAGCCCAAGTAAAGAACGTTCCAAGTCGGATTATTTGGAGACTTTAAGATTTGTTAAGGACCAGGGGTTCTCCAATGTTGTCGTTCTTGGACACAGCTTTGGAGTAGCTTCAGCAATATTTTTGGCAAAAGAGGCTCCGGATGAAACGGATGGACTTGTGTTACTTTCTGCGGCATATCAAGGAAAACTACCGCCGAGGGAGTTTGGTTGGTTCGAGATTTTGACCGCATACACAAACTCCATTATTCGTCCAAGTACTGCTGTCATTGAGTACAAAAGGGACGGAATGGAGAAAAGTAATGACCCCCTTTTCACTTATGCATATACCTTGCGTTTTGTAAGTATGTTGGATACTCAAAGTGAGTTGGAGTTTCAGGATGAACCACCCATGCCGATTTTGGTAGGGATAGGGGACCAAGATGAGCTTTTTTCAGTAGAGGCCGTGCGTGAATTATATGATGGGATTCCAGGGGAAAATAAAGAGTTTTGGGTGATTGAGGATGCCTTGCACGCCACATTCCCATCTTCAAGTTGGGATGACTTAGTTGATTGGTTGGACAGACAAAATTTTGCATTGTAATTTTTCTCCAGTCATAAAAAAAAGCCACTGCTTTTTAGGCAGAGGCTTATGTTCTTAGCCTGATGAATCAAAGATTCAGGCATAAATATTTATCCGATCCGTGGTTTTCAATTAATTAAAAACAGATGGATTGCCACGGTCCTTTGTGTCAACTCCACCGTCAACAATAGGCGATGCAAAACCGCTTATACGATTACCTGTCAGTTTATTTCCTTCAGACCCAGGGTAGATGTAAATTCCTGCTCCTCCATCAGTGGCAGTTAAACGATTACCGGTTATATCGTTATTTGCACCCAAAAGTAAGACTCCCCATGCAACAAAATCAAAAGAAGATTCGCTTACTACATCTGAACTGGTTTTGTTAGACTTGAATGAATTGTCATCACCAATGACAAAAGCACTAAATTCATTATCAGTAAAGGTGTTATTTGTTACAGAACTATTATCTGCTCCATTTAACATCACACCTGTAGAAGCCCAGTTGCTCTCTCCGTCCCACCAATGATCTGCAACATCATTGTTTGTGAAGTTAACTACAGCTCCCTGATCAACCTGAACACCATTTTCAGCCCAACCGGATGTCTTGGCACCTGTTCCAATAATCTTGTTTCCACGGACTTTAACGTTAGTATCTCCCCCGCGAACAAGCAATCCTACCCGGTGTGCACCGGATAACTCACTCTTGCTTAGGGTTCCGGATGCTCCATTAATGTAAGCTACTGAAATAAATTGATGTGGATAATCACCTACCACAGAAACTGATGTATTAGTAATTTTAACATCAGCTCCATCTATATAAATACCATATTGTACTGACTTGGCACCATCAACAGTTCCGTTAAGTGTCGCTCCTCTGATATTTCCATCCTCATTAAAGTAGATACCTATATCACAGTTTACGTCGAATGACCCGTTTGGAGACTCGTTTATATAGTTTGCGGTCAGACCAACCCCGGTATCATGGCATTGACTTAGACTTAAGTTAGACGTTATCCCTTCACTGCTTTGTAAGGATTTATTCTCATCTGAGACGCTGTCAGTTAGGGAGTCACAGCCAACTACAAAAACCCCTGTTATTACGATTACCCCAATTATTCTTTTGAATGTTCTCATAATGTATATTTTTAGCTAAGATTTAATACGTATTTCTTTTGATCACCATCTAATCTGTCTCTTAATTATTAGTTTTAAAATAGAAGAGATATGATAAAAATAAAGTACAAATTTAGGCTCAGTAGTCTAATTATAGATTTTAATCACGGTTGAAGAGGTTTTAGTACATATTTATCATTGAAAAGAATATTGTTTAATCAAATCGATAAAGCCTGAAATCTTTTTGGTATCAGAATTTTCAAAAAGAAAAGGTCTTACATCATTTGCCATTTCTTCCATATTCATTTGGTCACATTTTTCAAGGATCTCTTTTTTTAAAGCATCTGCATTGGATATTGATATTTTCGCATCCAGGTAACTATAGTTGGGTTTAATATCATGGCTCATCAAAAATACCAAGTCAAAAAAATCTCTACCTTTATTTCGTTTTCGATTGATAATGGCATAAATCTTTTGAGCCATTAAAAGCGGTAACGGAGTTGTCAGAATGGTAGTAAACACATCAAACTTATTCAGAATGTGTCTGTCCGGATCGTAATCAAAATGCTGGGGTTCGGTATCCAGTTGGATGAGTATTTTCTCTTCGGTGTGGCCGGATAATCCTTCTTCAAACAGTATGCCCGGAAATTTAAAGTGGCAATGCCAGGCTCCCTTCATAACTGTCTTTAACTCAACTTCGTAGCCTTCTCTTACCAATTGTTTTTCAATATCATTTGCTATGCTCTGGAAATCATTTTCATTCAGATCAATGTTATCGAAGTCCAGGTCCTCTGAAAACCGATTGTTTCCATGGACAATTCGAAGGCAGGTGCCTCCCAGAAAACATAAATGAGTTGCATATCTGCTTTCAAAAATGATCTCCAAAATTTTGTACTGCAGATATTCCCTGAGCAAGAATCTAGGGAATCGATGCAGGTTTTCCGGGTAAAACGGTTGTATCTCACGAAGTGTTAGCATTCAAATACTCTTTAAATAATTTAATTCTTGTTCGTAATGCTTTTGAGTCGATATGCGATGCGTATTTATCGATTTTAACCATAGATAAACTGTTGTTCATCTCTGTTGATTTCCAGCGCAACGATTCAAGATCATCCGGTTCACTAATTTTGTGATGTAGATAGAGGTAATCGATCACTGTTTTTTCCGGATCAGCGATTGCAAAATGGTAGTTGTTCCACTCCTCCAAGTGGTAGCCAAAAAAGAGTGCTGGTTTAATGTGCCGATAATTGAAGCCTCCCAAGGGAGTATCAAACGACTGTGTTTTTCGGGATGAACAAGAAGTAACCTGGAAAACGCCTTCGGGGATATAACCATACCAGGATAAAGCAGACTCTAATGAGATATAGGAGGGACTATATAGTTCATTTGCAGCAAAAAAAAGATAGCGTTCATTTACAGCATTACCCGAAAAGTAATAAAACCGATTTCTTAGTTTTTGAATATATCCTTTATCCTGCCATTCGACGAGTCGGCGGGAATCGAAGCCGGGAAAATGTTTTTCTATTTCCCTGATTGAAAAAACCGGGAAGGCATTCATTGCGTCATGGAATTGCCGATAATTCATATATGTTTCTTTTTTTTGTTAAAAATAACAAAATTTAGAAATAAAATGAATTATTTAACCAAGTATTAATAAAGGCTTCCGATACTCCTCTCGACAACTTCAATAGTAGCATTGAATATATTATCCGAATAAAGAGATACAACCTAATTTGTACGCCTTCGGAATAAGACTAAAGAGGGGGGCTGTATTGGAGGATATTTGGTGACTTTTATGAATGATTTACCTATACTTTTAAGATAAATTGTGTTGTTATTTCATTTACTCAATCAAATCATTTTTTTTAAAAAATATCTGTAAGCTTTGGTATAAGAGAATAAAAAATAATCAACTATGACACATCTTACCCTGGTTCTTATGTTTTTGTTCACCCCCCAGTTAGGGGAATTGTCGGAGAGTACTATTGGTCTTGGCAAACCACAAATATCTATGGCTGAATCTTCTCAACTACAAAACAAAGCTGCCAAAGATTATACAGAATATTATTTCTTGCAGGGGATTCAGATTAGTCAACGATTATGCAACATAAGTTCGGCTTGTGAACCCGGAGAGGTTATAGAAAGTGACACCCTAAACACGGCGTTTATTGTACGGTTGACCTTCAGCAGCGAAAAACCTGATTCAGTTTTATTTGATGGACTTGAGGGAGCCAATACGAAACCAAGAGAAATGATTTCAAGTGGGTTTAACGGGCTTGCCGCTGCGTACCGGGAATGTAGCCCATCATCTGATTGTGGCCACGCCCGTAAAACCGGAAATAAACTGGAGTTTAACCTATCCTCACCAAGTGGAAGATATTTTGGAAAGGGAACTCTCGATAACGGCAGGCTGACATTGCAGACCCAGTACATTTACAGAGGTTCTGGTGCAGAATATATTTTAGAAGGCCAAAAAATCGTGGAGTATGAATGAAAGTGTTACACCAAAAGAGATGGGCCGGGGTTGTTCTATTATTGACATGTTTAGGCATGTTAGGTCTTTCCGGTTGTAAGGATCATTTTTCAGACGTCGACATAGAAGATGACGAGATAATCGGTTTGTTTGCCTTGAGAGGCCAAGAAATTGTAACAAACTATTCTGATTGGCCGATTCCTGAAAATGATGTACCCTCGGTGGACACCACGCGTATTAATTTTTTAATGCTGATTCGCTCTGTTGATGGAGAAAAAAACAGGGTGAGAATGTACGGCCTGGAGGGAGCTGATGTTGGCAAACGTGAACATTACCTTTACCCGGGTTGTAAAACCCCCGATGACTGCAAGATTATCGGCATGCTGGAAGGGGAAGATTTAGAGATCGATATCAACAACAATGGCCGTTCTTATCTCGCTAATATTATGATTCGCAATAATTATGTAGAAATTACGGCTACCTATAATCATCAACAAACAACGATTCATTATGAAGTTGATGGTGGCGTAATGATAGAATAGAACCCTGTTATTGGTTTACTTCATATGGACGCATATCTGAAATCAAAAACTCCAATCGAGATGTTTGCATCTGCTTGTTTGTGATCGAGTTTGAAGGAGTGGGCGCGACAGGCTTGAACCCCGAAGCACTGCTTCGGAAAAACAACGTCTGGAGTTAATAGAAAGGTAGAGAATAATCGATAGGTCAGTTCTTTTTAGAATATAGGACTTAAAATAAGGTGGGCCCGGCAGGACTTGAACCTGCGACCAATCGATTATGAGTCGACTGCTCTAACCAACTGAGCTACTGGTCCAGTTACATTGTAAACTGCGATTTCCAACCTTATAAGCCAAAACTGAATCAAAATTGTACATAGTATTGTACATAGCTCTACTTTCTTTACCGATTGTACATAGTACATTGGCATTAGAATGAGGTTTTATGTTTTTAACTGTGTACAATTCTGTTCCTTTTCGTTCGCTTACATTGTGTAAGTAAATATAGAAATAAAAAGCACCTTGGTTCAATCTAATTTTGAGTGTTTTTTGAGAAGCCGTAAAAGTGCCTCCGCAACTTTTATTTCAAGTTCCCTCGCTTCTGAAATTTCTTTCCGACTTTCACTAAAATCAAAATTCAGGAGAAGCGTTAAGGCGTTTTCCATTTTTTCTTTTTCAGAAATGGTCAAATCTGAACTTGGCGATATGCTTCCATACATTTCTCCCTTTCCGGTAAGAAGCCAAGTCCCATCACATCCAGACCCAAGTACAATTTGCGCCAGTACTTCTGATCCCGGTTTTTTAATTCTTCCATATTTCAAATCAGTAATTAACGAATAATTGTTAATTCCACATTTCATAAGAAATTCTTTAGCCGAACCATATCTATTACTAATTAAAATAATTCTTTCGGCAATACTGTTTTTTTCGATTGTGCTTGATTGCATTTAATCTGTAATTTCGTCTATTCGTTAATTAACTATAATTCATCTACTTACATTGTGTAAGTAACTAAATATAATTATGTCTAACCAAATACCTAATACACATTCACAATTAAAATTTGCGTTGGGTATCAGTCAAAGAAGTTTAAAAGGTTTTGCTAACACTCTTACCAAGCCAGATGGTTCCATTGGAATTTCACATGCCGCTTTAATTCGGGTAGCGCAAGACACTGATAAAACCCCTTGGATACGTGAAGTAATTAATAGAACCATTAATCAAAGCAAAAGGAAGCACCCAAGCATTTGGGAAGAATTTTTGAAAGGAAATGACTCAGACAAAACAAAAACAAATAATTAATGCAATTGATGGCTTGTCTAATCAATTGGAGCTTATACGCTCACTGGTAAACGATACCCTCCTCCAAAACAAAGAATGGTTGAATTCAAAAGAATTTGCGCTTTTAGCTAATGTCAAACCCAAATCAGTTTCAAATAATGTTGGAAAGGGTAAGTACAAAAAAACAATGAGAGATACCCACGGCAAGCATCTGATACATATTTCGGAGCTAAAGAGGCACCCATTATGAGTATGAAACCACTTACAAAAGATCTCAGAACTACCATTTGGGGACTTGCTGCATTCATAGAAAGCGAAGTAAATCTTAAAGACTTTTCCTTATTGATAAGGGATGCAAAGAACTCAGATATCAAACAAGTCGCAGTTATTCTGATTGAGGCTAAACAAAAACTTAACCGAGTGATCTTGCAATAGATCAAACCTGATTGACATTCTACGAAGCGATACCTCATGTGAGAGAAGCATCCAGAAATGATATTATCGAAATCATTTCTGAACGCATTCCTTTAAAAAAATCTGGGAGTTACTATAAAGCATGTTGTCCATTTCACTCTGAAAAGACAGCTTCATTTTATGTACATGAAGTAAAAGGAACCTATAAATGCTACGGCTGTGAAGCATGGGGTGATGCGATTAGTTTTGTTGAGTTTTATGATGGGCTAACCTTCAATGAAGTCATTTATTTATTGGCCGACCGGTATCACCTAACCATTTCAAAAAAAAGTAGGAAGAAATCCCAACAGGCTATAAAAAAAGAAGACGATATACTTCCAGGGTACTCCTCGGTAAAGTCTGAAATCCTCAAAACGAAGAAAGTTTATGTAGCATTTAAACAAGGCGACGCGCCATTCACACCTATTGTTTTCATAGATGGCAAGCTAAGCCTTGATGCAGCAAAACTTTTAAAAAAAAGAGCACAGAAAATCGTTTTTGTCGCTCAGGACACTTCTTGGGAGATACTTAAGCCTTCCTTTGAAGCCGCTTTAAAAGCGGAACTGGAGGTATTCGCTATTCCAGATTATTCCAACGAATTCCAGGAAATAGACTGGGTGGACTATTGCTCCGCTCAGACTACCCAAAAAATTACAACCAAAGATGTGATACAGCTTATTGCAGGAATTCCTGACAACATCACCCGGTCTGTGTACATCACTTATGCAACAGATAATTTCAAAGAACCCATCACATAATGACAAACCCAATGTTCAACGCCGATTTTTGGCGTTGGTATCTGCGTAAAGAGTTTAAAGAATTTGCCCATTTAGCTGATACAACTATCCTTATTGAAAGAATTCGGAATGTTTTTTCCGAAAACAACCCCGATTCCTTACTCACCTTAAACCTCGACACAGAAATTTGCACTGATTCCGAGGGCAATGAATTCAATATGGTTGAATTTATTGCAATAAAAGAGGACACCGAACGGCAGTACGCTGAAATGAACCTGGCCGTTGACTATGAGCGCTGGTTGGCCCAAAAATTTCAAGAAAACGCGGCCAAAGAATACGAACGGGACTTCGACAACTACCAATGGATACGTAAACGGGGTGGCGAAAAAGTGCCCGTAACCGATTTCGACCTGATCCTTGAATCCATCATCGAAAAATGGAATCCGGAAAAGAAAGAATGGGAACGCACCTATGTTGGCCAGCTTCGCTACCTCCGTGGTGGCATTCCCATGTACAAGCCCTTCAATTTTGAACCTGGCCAAACCCATAGCGTAGAAGAATTTTCCAAAAGCGTATGGAATAAAGACGTGCTCCAGGTAAAAAACATGAAAAATGAAGACATGCGAAGCTTTTGGCTGCATGTGAACATCGAATTTAAACCCCGTATAGTCCGGGAATTTGACCACTTTGGGATCATTTCTTTTGAAAAAACCCGGTATTTACTGGCTGGTAACGTGCTGGTAAGTTTCCCAAAGAAAGCATCTGGTCACATTAAACTGATCGCCCAACGTGACGGGGCTTTTCCTATTGGCGACAACAAGTTTTTAAAGCCCCCGGAGGACGCTATTCATCTTCCGCACTACGAATTAGGGCTTGCTAATTCGGACGGCTATTTCAAAAATGCGGAGGAAAGTCTGTACAACGACCAGGAATTTTATAAAAAACTGGTGCATGTTGAACACCATTTCTGCGGTATGGTCGGTGGCAACTCGGAATTCAGGAACTGGGGAAAGATTATCATCGCCTACGTGTTCTCTTTTGTGTTTTTCGACGAAATCTACGCCCTCCACAAACACATCATCTTCCTCTACTTGTATGGAGAGGGAAACGTGGGTAAAGGAGAAATGGCCAAGCTTATTCAGGATTTTTTTGGAATAAATCACCTCGATAGTTTGAACACACCACCGGCCCGATCGGTGGACGAGGCGCTGGAGCAAAAATCCCATATCCCCCAATGGATAGATGAGCACGTTCCTCAAGTTCCTGGGAAAAAGGCCAAGATTGAAGACCAGATCTGGAACTCCTGGTTTGAACTCAAGCCACGTCCTACCAACATCAAAAAAGGCAACAAATGGGGCAAGGAGCATAAAGTAGTGCGAACCATGCCGCTTTTTTGTAGCAACTTTTTGCCGGCCACCGATCACCTGCTTAGCCGCTCACTAATCATTCATTACAGCAAAAAGACGCGCGGCCCAGAAGATCATGTAAAAGAGCTGCTCAACGAGAGGGTTACCCTTCAGCGGCTTATGCTTTCTTTTCTAAAAAACTACCACCTGATTAATCGAAAGGACTTTATCAAGGACATGGAACGCATCCGGCTTAAGCTCAAAGATGCTGTCAAAACCGAACTGGGTGATAAAATGAAAGATGTGGTGCTTCAAGACCGGCAAATTAACCAGTTTGCCTCGTTGGTTACGGTTTCTTACTGGCTCAATCCTGATTACCGAAACCTGATATCGGGTTCACTGGACGAGCTGGAAGAGATCAAAGACAAAGCCATGTACGATGATTATTACCGCAATTTCACCAAGGAGCGTAATGAGGAACGGCTTCTCTCGGTTACCGGGGAAGATCTTTTCCTATTTGCTCGCGATGAAGTCGTTAAAACAGCCATCCGGTACTCTTCCCAAGATCCACTTACCGAATTTATTGAAACCATCGGTACACTTATCCAATCGTTGAAGGTTACCGTACATCATTTTAACTGGACCAAGGACGGTACACTCAAAATTTGGGCTAAGGCGATCTGGGACATCTATGAATACGAAAAAAGAGGCACCGATGGCATGGTACGCCGTGATATCGTGGACGAGAAGCTTCGGGATTTAAGCGATTTGACTCCGGAAGGCGAACTTAAGGTGGTTAACTGGACGATTGTTGATAGTTACAGCAACCTAAAGACCGATACCATTCGTCAGCGGGGCTATTACATCCCAAATGCGGTAGAAAACGAGCTGTTTCGCAACGCCTTTAACTGGGACAAATTTAAGCCCACCGGAAGCCAGCCCTGGACAGAAAACACCGAACTGTTTAATGAAGAAATAGCTTCGGCGTGAGCTATTTTTTTATCTAAAGAATAGAAAAGCCCGAAAAAGAAGAAAATCTATGTTTCAATGTTTCAAAATACTAAAAACACACTTAATGATACTTTTAATACACTTTTTTATGAAACTTCTGCTGAAACATTTATGAAACACTATGAAACATTGGCTCTTTTTTCTGAAACAGGAATGTTTCATCTGTGTTTCACGGGCAATTCTTCTAAATCATTGAAATTATTTATCCAAAAAATGAACGCAATCCATCGTGAAACAGACATGTTTCAAGAAATGTTTCATAAAATTCGGCCTTTATATATACGTGAGGGCTATTTTCAGAGTTTTGAAACATTTTTTTGGAATAAAATGAGTTTTACCGGAAAATCTGTAACCAACCATCACTATTGAGGAGACCTAATGTTTTCAAAAAAAACCATGCAAGAAGTTATCGACCAGCAAGTAATGACCATCAAAGAAGCCCAGGTATATGTAGAGGAAAAAACGGGGATGAAAAGCAGTCTTTTTTATGATTGCGTACGACCGGAACTGACGCCACGACCAATGGCCATGAACAAACGCACTAATAAACCGGCCCATTTTGTTGTAACAAAAGAGCAAGTTGACCGGATTATCTACCAAATGAAGAAGAATTACTAAAAAAAGTGAATTCCATTTAACTCAATTAATTCCGGCAAATTTTACGATTTATTTAAAAATATTTAGGTATTTCGGGTTACTCATACCGCTCTAACGGTCGTTTAAAGCGGTTTTTTTATTTCCTAAACTGTGTTCGAACCAAACAGAACACAGATGGCAGAATCAATAGATCCAGTTACCGAGTCTTCTACTGAGCCCGATAAAGGTGGAGCTACCAAAGCTACACGTGGGCGTCCACCTGCTGAATTTTATTTGCAGGAATATGGGCAAAGTTACCGACCACAAGTTGATGACAACTATTATCAGCATCGTTGTCTAATGCTCGAAAGAGAACTGAGTGATGTGCAAAATAAGAACCATCAGTTAAGTGATGAGCTTTTTAAAACAAGGAAAGAGCTATCCGAGGATAGAACTGAATTGTTGATTAAACATCAGAATGAAGTAGCTCAACTCAAAGAAGATTTCAGAGAGAGATTAGATTCCCACAAAGAAGTTCAGCACAAAAGAGAGCGGGATCTTGTAAAAGAGATTGACAGCTTAGAGAAGGAACTCTATAAAAAAGAGATAGAGTATAAAAATGGAGAGTTATCGTTAAAAGGAGTAGTTAAAGATTTTGCTGATGCTTTAGTTCCCATGATCGTTGGGAATAATAGACCAGACCTCTCTGGGCTTATTCAAAAACAAATACCAGAGACGGCCCCACAAAATCCAAATGCCTCACAAATAACTCAGGAAAAAACAGTTCAGAGTAATACTACTTTTGAACATCATCCTGAATCCACACTTAGAAAAGAGCCTGATGAGGAACTAAGCACTTTACTCGAAAAGGAATTAAACAAACAGTCAGTTGAGGAGGAAGTGTGAGCACATCTCCCAGAGAAGAGCTGTTAAAATTTGCCCTCGGCTACATGGTGAGCAAAAACCATAGCGTGGAGCGGTACATCAAATACGCAAAACTTATACGGTCGCAAGTTGAACTGATTCAGAAAATTGAAAACCGGCCTATTGCGGTTAGCGACTGGATACAAATGGCTATTGAATTAGGTCGGCAGGCCTTGGTGAGAGAAATCGGAGCGAAACGAATTGCAGAAAGCATATATCCCCTTGTGGATGGATCAGGGCAATTGAAACCATACGTCTCATTTCCGGCTGGGCCTGCCACTAATTTACTGCTGGGATTCACCGGTACCTACAACTCCCTGACCAATCGGGAGAGACGATTTTTAGTGCAGATCATCAGTGAGCTGCAAAACCTTCACCGCAAAAACCACTGACTCATGCCCAAGGTAGAAACTAAGTCTATATCCCAAGTTCGTAAAGATAATTACTCCCAAGCCGTTGGTGAAGGCATTACGGCAATTACCCTGAACGGGGAATTTGTAGGTGTTTTAATCACCTGTGGAAATTCATCACAGGAATTGGCATCCCTTCGCCACAAAAGACTGTTAGACAATCCGGTTCACACCATTACCGAACTCACCAAGCAGGTGCTTCAGTAATGCAGAGCGGTTACGTAAACATATTACCAGATACCCAGCAGCAATACACCAGAGCACGGGCTGTGGATGCTTCTTTGGGAGCATCCACAGTACCTCTTTCTACTCGACGCCAGGCGTACCCCGGTGTGGAAGGCGTGCTTTCGGCAGCCAGTAGGCTGGTTACCAAATATACTGGCGACGAGCGCATTCGCTCACTTGCCCTCAAAATTACAAGCACGATTCGGCGACACCGGCTTACAGGACAACCCGACCTGCGAAACATTGACGCTATTGCCTCTGCCATATACAAGTGGATGGTGCGCAACGTGAATTATGTGCGCGATCCGTGGGATGTCGAGCGTATTCAGTCGCCCTTTGTCACCATAACCCAACGGGCTGGTGACTGCGACGATCATGCTATTTTAGGTGCAGCCTTATTACAAAGTCTCGGTATTCAAACGGGCTTTCGCATTGTCTCGCGAACCGGACGCCACTTTGACCATATTTACGCGGTGTACCAATCACCTACCGGTTGGAAATCATTCGATACCACCGTACTGAAATATCCCGGTTACGTATTTGACGAGCGGCTCATTAAAAAATCCAGGCACGTCACCAACCAGATGCCTGAAGGCTTGGGGCTTGATCCCATTACGCTACTCACCACGGCTACCACAATGGCCAGTACCGGGATGACGCTTAAAAATACCTTGTCCAATATATTTGGAGCCAAAGATAAAGATGAGCGTCAAATGCGCGGAGCCCTGCGAGACTATCTCATGCAGCGGGGCGTGCAATCCGAAGTGATCAGTCTTTCCCAAAAAGACAATGCCACCCTTCAGCGCTACGCACAGATTATAGATGAACTTGGAGCCCCGGCGGTTCAGCAACTGAATCGCTACGGGCAACTTTCCCCGGTTTGGGTTACTCAACAACAAGTAGCAAATAAAAACAAAAAAATGGGGCTCTATGCCGGTCTTGCCATTGGAACACTGGTTCTGATTGGTGGCGGGTATATGCTTCTAAACAAATAGACCATGAGTAAAAGTGGATTTATCATTCCCTTAGAGGATACTGTCATTGGAGAGGAAGACGCGGTGATTGCCGTAGCCATCAGTCCGGGACTCGGCAACTGGGAAGAAACCGACCCGTGCCGGTATGCCAATCAAAGTTGTAAAGGCAAAATGTTTGGCAAGCTGAAAAGCTGCCGACGTCAACGCGAGAAAAGTCAGGCGCTATGCAAAGCGCACGAAGCTTCCCTTCAAAAGAAAGCCCAGTGGGAAGGCCAGCGCGAGGAAATGATGCAGGCGCTCCAGACCAATCTTACCACCACCGCCTCCCAACAGAAAACAGCCAATTCGACCATGAAGTCGGGTATCGCTGTGGGGGGAGTCGCCCTTACCGGTGCCATTGCTTTGGCGGTTTTAATGCTGAAACGAAAAAAGAAATCTTCTAAATAAGCAGGCCTGTCCCATGACCAAACAACCCAGCGGTTACACCAGTTTTGATCTTCTCAACCAACGAGCAGCTACTGTTACCCAGCCTACCCAAACCAAATTTGGCTCGGCTTTAACCTCTATTAGTGACCTCCTAAAGACCGCGACCGATACCGTGGTGACCATAGATGGGGTCGTCAACAAAGGCGGTAACAAGTCTGGAGGCGGGCAACCGGCGATGCTTTACCCAGGCCAAGGAGCACCTGCTCCCAGCGGCTCGGGAGAGTTGATCAAGTATGCGGGCATAGCCGGAATCGCCATTGGCGGTGGAATCATTCTACTCAAAGTGCTGAAGAAGTAAGTATGCAAGCAGGACGAATTTCAACATTTCTGGATGGAGGCGTTCCAGGTGGCCATGCTCCTATGGTATTGCCAGAGGTAGAAGACACTTCCTACGAACAGCCTGATATGCAGGTCATCGAAATGGGCGAAGGCGAAGAGCCTACGGCCAAAAAACTATGCCAGCGACTTCAGGAGCAGCCGATTTCACTTTCGCAGTGGATTCGGGATAACCAGAACACCTTAATGATTGCGGGCGGCCTTTATGTGGGCTATCGCTTGCTAAGGAGGTAAAATGAACGCGCAATCAGGATATATCGACACCGGACTCGGGCAGCTCAACCTGTCCAGCAATATCATAAGCTCGGAGGCGGTAGAACTTCGCATCATCGGACGAAACCCCGCCTCGGGGAACCCGCCCAGTGGGGTTCCGTTTTCCCTCGATCTTGAAATTGAAACTTTCCGAAACTGGGCTAAAGTGATTTTTGTGCCGTTTATGGCCAGATGGGGGCAATGCCCCGACGCCCTGGTGGTGGTTCGCTCGGAGCAGACTGGATCGGTGTTAGGCTTCCAGCGTTTCCAAACCTCGATGATGGACGGATGCCGCGCACAGGGACGAGTTCTCTTTGACCGCTCGTTTGTTCCCACCTCAGCCCATAAAGTAATTTTTGAAGTGTATCCCGTTGATGTGGAAATGAGCAGTATTTCCGCTTCCGATCTCATTGCAAAATCCACGCCTATTTCTCTCGACCTTGACCAGAAAACCGGCGAGCAGTCGGGGGTGTATTCTCCCCCCACAGAGTCGTGGTACAAAATGCCCGAACTTGGGCCAGGTAATGCCCTTGGGGAAGTTAACACGCTACTCAAACGGGTAATCATTATATCATTTGCTGGCGCGGGGCTTTATTTCTTAGCCCCCATGCTCCCCGGACTTCGGGCAGGCATCAAAGCTTTAGCCCCAAAAGTAGGTTCCGAATGAGATCTGGGTATGTACCACATACCGGCTCCGGCCTACACGGCATGGACGATTACCTGCAGCGCACCTCTCAGAACGCTTTCAAACTGTTTGCGGGCAAACTTCAGAGCGCCACAAGCGGTCGCCGTGGCCAGCTTGCAACGATGGGACTCAACCTGGCCAACCTAACCACCAGTAAAGCAGGCATCAACAAGGTATATGAGCAAAACGCCGGAGTCATTGACGACTACTTCGAGTATGTGGATCTGGTGGCACTATCAGAAAAACTGGGCGTGGAAGAGGCGGTCTCGACGGGCGTGTCTCGCTCGCTGCTCAAAACCGGATCAATGATTCTAATTGGCATGGCCATCGGGATGGCAGGACAACGAATATTTACAGGAAAAAGGAACCAATGACATTAAAGAAAGGCGACTCAGGACAACAGGTACTCCGGCTGCAAGCAGGACTGCAAAAAGCGGGCTTCGCGCTCCCTCAATACGGTATTGACGGCAAGTTTGGCCCCGAAACCCAGTCGGCGGTCATGCAGGCCCAGCGCCGATTTTCCCTTCCGGTAACCGGAGTAGCTGGCCCGGACTTGCTGGCTAAATTAGGCGCTACCGGTCTTCCTTCCACCCAAAATTCAGCGGTTTTGAAAAAGACCGTGCTTGCTGGCATTGCTATCGGAGTGCTGTTTGTAATCGCCAAGAAAATGAGGAAACATTGAGATGGATAGCCAGAACACCATGAGCGCCAAAGAGCTGGCAACCCTCAACATCAAAGGCATTAAAATAGCAAGCCCATACGGGGCACTTCTTGGAGAGCCAGAGAAAAATGCGGTCATTTTTATTTGGGGCGAAAAAGGAGCCGGAAAATCCACCTTCAGTTTGGGTCTGGCCAACGCGTTAGCCCAACACGGAAGAGTGGAATACATCCCCGCCGAAGAGCATTTCGGAAAAACCTTGGTGGATCGGGTAAAACGCTTAAACGCTACCCACTCGAACCTCAATTTCACCAAATGGAAATCCCTTACCAGCCTCAAAGAAATTCTACTTAAAAATGGATCGGCATTCTGCGTGCTTGACTCCATCACTGTGATCGAAGCCAACGATAAAATGACGGTCGAACTGGCCCAGTGGTGCCGGGAGCAAGGTATTGGGTTCATCATGGTGGCTCACGCAACTAAGGACGGCAAGTACAAAGGCAATACCAGTATTGCCCACGAGTGCGACATCGAAATCAAGGTCACCAAAGAGGGCCTCGCCGAAACCGAAAAGAACCGCTATCAGGTGCTCAGCTCCATCGAGGTTCCCTTTACCTCCACCCGAAACAATGAATATGAAAAAGTAAAAACGGCTCCCGTGAAACGAGAAAACCCTGTTGACCTGCCCTTTAGCATTTCACTCAAAGAAATCGACAAACTCCACAAACTTCGCTCATGGAAACGGGTGAATTCCCTGCTCGGCTCAAAGATGCCGTGTTACTCCAAACAGCATTCCGGGGAGTCCGAGCGGGCAACGCTGAGCATTCGCTACGTGCCGGACTACTACAACAAACGCTATATCGTAGAGCTGCTCATTGACGGGGAGCTCAAAACCCAGATTTGCACCGAAGGAGCTAAAGGCGGGTTTGCCGCTTCCTGGGCCCAGCTGGTGAAAAAGCACGGCAACCTGGAAGTGCAGATTCTCGCCCAGGATCACGCGAAGAAAGTGTTGGGGGCACGAGAATACCGAAGGCAGGAAAAGCTTCAGAGTAAGAATTCAGATTGTCCGCCAGCAAGAAAATCAAACACAAAGAAGAAGCCAAAGCGAAAGCCTACTCCACCCACCAAGAAAACGGCCAAGAAAAAACCGGCGGTAAAGAAAACCAAACCGGTACCTAAGCCTAAAGAGCTGGCAACTCCAAAGCAGTCCGTGGATCTGGAAGCCGCTCGAAAAAGCCAAGCCAAACTCGACGCCTTTTTAGAAAAAGTACTTAGCTAAGCGATGCCAGTAGTTAAAACAAATATCGACCAGATTACGCACCTGTCCACCGGCGACTTTGATCACTGGCTGGGCGACTGGGACTCCGATGGAATCGTCAATATTGATGATCCCAACCCGCTTACTCCGGGCGATACTGCCCCTGTGTCTGAGGCCGAACTGGCCCCGCAGATCAAGGCGGTGATTGAGACGAAGAACAACTACATCCCAGCCCTGAAGAAAGTCATGAAAGGCCTAATCGGGATGAATTTGGCGCTGGTCGTCAAGGGTCGCATTAAAGAAGTGTATTCCACTTTAGGGAAACTTATTCGCAAGCGGTTTCCGTTTACGGAAAAGATTGCCACCAAGTCTGGAGAAAAATACACAACCGGCCTGACCGATGTGGCAGGCTGTATGGCGATTGCCGAAACGCAGGCGCAGGTGGATCAGATTGTGGAGCGTATCCAGTCGGGCGAGCTGGGTGAGGTGTGGGAACACGAAGACAAATATAAACATCCTGCAAACGGCTACCGCGCCCATCATTTTATCCTCGTAGTGGACAAGCTGTACCCGGTCGAAATCCAGGTAAAAACCAAACGGATGTCCATGATCTCGGCGGCCTCACACCAGCCCTATAAAGTGGGCCAGCTTAACGGAGCGCTGCTGGAAGAATTGACCCAGCTCGCGTGGAAAGCTGACAAGGGCGACACCGAATCGACAGAAAAATTGGAGCCGTACTTAGCAGATCTGGACGCTCTTGAAACTCAGCTTACTCTTCGATCTAATCCAAGTGGAGAACTTCAGCAACTTCAGGCAGATTTTGAGCAGACCATAGGCAAACTGGCACTGGCGTTTCAGCTGGATAAGTTTCCAGCTGAGTACAAGCAGGAAGCCCTGGAGCTTTTCAGGGCACACGGGCGCATCATCGGCGTCGATTTTGATGGGGTATTTAAACAAGCCTCTACCAAAGAATCTAAGCCGATCAAGGAGCCCAAAAAGAAATCAGGCCAATCAATTTTTAGGTTTAGTGACACCGAATTGTCGGAATTTGCGCCCATCAAACTAACGGCCTCCGAGCGTCGCAAGGCCAACGAAGCGGCTATCGCCGTACTTCAAAAGGAAGACCGCGCGATTACCAAATCCGATATTGAAGTACTTCGTACGTACACCGGGGCGGGTGGTTTAGGATACACCGAATCCACCGAACATTCCAAGCGGGGTTTGTTGAATGAGCACTACACGTCCTACCCCGTGGTCAAACTCATCTGGGACAAACTTCAACAGATGGGTGTTACGGGCGGCAATATTTTAGAGCCAGGTTCCGGCGTGGGTAACTTTGCCGGATTCCTTCCCGACCGCGAGAAATTCCGCATGGTCATGATCGAACGCTCGGCCATTAGCTCCCGCATAGCACGTCTTTTGTACCCGATGCAGACCGTGCGCCACGAGAACTTTGCGGGCACCGATCTATCCCTGTATAACCTGACCGGCGTGGTTGGAAACGTGCCCTTTGGGGACCTGAAAATTCATACCTCCCGCGACCCGCTGGCCCCGCTTAGCCCACGCATTCACGACTATTTTATTCTGAAATCACTGGACGCATTGAAGCCCGGTGGTTTCTTGGCCGTAATTACCTCAACCGGCACGATGGACAAAAAAGACCCGTCCATTCGGCAGGCTATGATACAACGTGCCCGCTTTGTCGGGGCCTACCGGTTGCCTTCAACGGCGTTTAAAGACAACGCCGATACCACGGTAACCACCGATATTCTGTTTTTCCAGAAGTATGGGGAGCACCAGGGAGCAATCCATCCGGATGTGGACTCCAAGCTCAACCGACTTTTTGCACAGGAAGATCTGATTGAAAGTCAGGTATCCTATAATGGTGAAACCTATACCGCTTTTTACAATCCCTTCTTCAAAGAGCATCCCGAGCATGTGTTAGGCGAACATATTCAGGGGCACCATGTACAGTTTTATTCCCGCATGGGCGTTAAAGGCGAGCTTTCCGAAGGCCTCATTCAAAGGGTGCTTTCTGACGGACTAACTTTTCCTTACGCGCTTCCGGGCAAGATGCCATTGTACAACATACCCGATGACGGGATTATGCTCGACCTTCCAAGATCATACCATCCGGGGAATATCGTTTTCCACGAGAACCATTTTTACGAGAAACAGCGACGGTTTTTCAAGCGGCTTACGCTCAAAGGCGGCTCGGGGCTGGAGACCCGCATCGGCTCGGCTTGCCAGCTACTCGATAAATACGACGACTATATTACCGCACTGGCACAGGAAACCAGCGAAAAGGACGCCCTCCGCGCTGAGTTCAAGCAGTTGCTTGCGGGTCACATAAAGCAGTATGGTATTCCCGATGAAGACGAGGACATCCGCAAGGTGTTCAAGTTCGACAACCGGCTCTACAAGCTCACAACGCTCGTGAAGCGAGATCCGCTTAACGAGGAACTCGTGTATGCGGACATCATCGACGCCGATTCCATGTTCAACCGAAACTACGTGCCTGCGGTCAAAGACTCCGATGATCTGGCTGAGCTGGCCATGTTCGGGCGCAGTATTGGTGAGACCTTAGATATTGACTTCTACCAGTCGGTGTACAAAGGGGGAACGGCGAGCAAAGAGGATCTGGAAAAAGCATTGGAAGATCACCCTGACTTTTACTGGAATCCGGCCACCGGAAACCACGAATTTCGCTACCAGTACCTGTCTGGTAACGTGCGCGAGAAACTGCAACTGGCCCAGGAGCACGAGCTGGAAAAGAATATTAAGGCACTCGGGGAAGTCGTGCCCGAATGGATCGACGTGTATAACATCACCGTGGACCCGCAGCACGTGTTCACCTATTTGCCCGCCAAAGCCATTGAAGAGTGGATTAAAGATGAAATGAATTACGATAAGGTGGAAATCGGCCTGGTCAAAGACAAAGCCGATCTGGGTAACCGGTTCTACATGAAGCTTCGAAAATGGGGCCGGTACATTTCTACGGGCGATGAGACCCCCGACGACGACAACCTCGGCTGGGGCGAGACGCCGTTTACGAAAATCATTACCTCTTACATTCAGGACAGCACGTTTCCACTGAAGTTCTATGATGAGGACGATACCCTGATGCCGTCGATGACGCTCAAAGAGGCGCAATCCATGAAGGGCGAACGGGGCCAAATGCTCATCGAGCGAGCGCGAAAAATACAGCGCCAAAACAACAACCGGATGCTCACGCACGTGCCCAAAAAGTTCAACAACTGGGTGCGCACCAAAGCTTCGTCCGAAGTCCGGAGCCTGATCGAATCCGCCTACAACCAGACCTATAACGCCGTAATCAACCCGCCCTTTGACGGGCGCACCCTTCGCGTTCGCGGCATGAGCGATACCTTCTACGGGGTGAAAGACTTTACCGTGTACAAGCACAATCGCGCTATTGCCGAAAAGTTGGTCTGGAACGGTAAGGGTGCCAACTGCCACGATGTGGGGGCAGGGAAAACACTCGCTTCCATTATCACCTCCCAAGTGCTGCTCCAGCAGGGAGCCGCCCGAAAACCCATGTTTGTCGTGCCTGGAAAAGTGCAGGAAAAATGGGTGGAAGAATACCTGATGCTCTTTCCTGACGCCAAAGTCCTCAACATGAAAATGGCCTCTGGCGACAAGCACAAAGAACTTACGATGGCCCAGCTCTACAACTGGGACGCTATCTTTATCGCTGACCACGCTTTTAAATCGCTTCCGCTATCCCCAGCCGAACAGGCTCGTATTTTTCAAGAGCGCATCGACTACTTCAACCAGATGTTGGAGAATTTCGAGGATCTGCTTGAGGAAGACGAGGCGATCTCGAAAGCGGTCAAGACCTCCATGATGAAACGCATGGAAAAGCAGATGGAAGAATGGGAAACCAAACTCCGCAATGTGGCCCATGCCAAACGACTCGAAACCGATATTTTCTTTGACGAGCTGGGCGTGGACTGCCTGTTCTTTGACGAGGCGCATTTCTACAAAAACGCCCTTGGTTCAGCCAAAGCCGCCAAGCTGGGAATCTCGGCAAACAAGCCTTCCCAGCGCGCCGAAGACGCCCTGCAAAAAACACGGTGGCTGTTCAGCAAAGTGGGCCATAAAAACGTGTTTGTCCTTACAGCGACTCCGGTAGTCAACTCTCCGGTGGAGGTATGGCACATGCTCAACCTGTGCGCCCCGGATTTGCTGACCAAATACGAAATTGAAAACCTCGACAACTTCATCAACCTGTTTGTCCGGGAAGAAGAAAAGATCGTCAAAAAGACCAACGGGGAATACCGCTCCGAGCGCGTCGTGGCCGGGTACTACAACCTGCCGGAAATGCGTAAGATCATTGACGAGGTGATGGACATCAAGAGCTACGATCAGCTCATCGGGTTTTACAAAGAGTTTCCCGATTACATTCAGGATGAATCCGGAAATACGATTAAAGGAAAAGACGGAAAGCCCAAGGTGCTCGAACCCAAATTCAAGCGCCCCAAGGCCAGCACCCGCAACGTGATTATTGAACCCAGCGAGCTGCATAAGCTTCTTTTTGATGACATTATCCTCCGAGCCAACGAGGTCATTGCCTGTATGAAAGACCGGCAGTGTGAGACCCGCGACAACTTCCTGGTAATTACCGGCGATGGTAGTAAGATTGCCACCGATCTGCGGGTGTACGACAAAGATTTTGAAGGTATTGATCGCTCATACCTCAAGCTTGGAGCGATGGTGGAAAACGTGGCAGCTTCCTATGGTGCCCGTTCCAATCCGGCTCCCGAAATGGTGCCCGAAGACCTATACGGCGACTACTTTCACCGGCCTGGCAGAGGACAATTGGCCGTCACTCCTCCGCACTTGCGAGAGAATCCTTCTCATATTGAAGTCATCACCAGCAAGGGCGTGGTAAAAGAAAAAAGTGGCTACTGGGTGGTGTGGGATGAAAAGAAAGAGGTTTATGAGCCCTTGCATATACTGGAGCCCAAAAAGGCCGAACACACGTGGAGCGAAGGCATCTTTGGCAACGAAAAAGAAGCTACCGAGCGCGCTAAAAAGCTAAACGCGGAGTGGGAGCAGATCAAAGCCAGTCGATCCAATCCAACCAGCCCAGCCATTCGCAACCAGATTATTTTCTGCGACTGGATCAGTCTTCATCAGTCACAGGGAGGTAGCTTCCATCAACTCATCAAATCCGAGCTGGTCAAAGCTGGAATCCCCAAAGAACAGATTGCGATCATCAACGGGTCCATCATTGGCACGAGCAAAAACGGGGATGATTATTCCGTCAGTAGCAAAGACGATAAGGAAGCATTAAAGAAAGAAGTGCAGGATGATTTTAACCAGGGCAAGTACCGCGTGGTGATTGGTAACCAGTCGATTGCCGAGGGGATGAACCTTCAGAAGTGGACCACCGACATGCACCATATGGATGTGCCCTACACACCTTCGCAAATCCAGCAGCGCAATGGGCGCGGGCTTCGTCAAGGCAATCAGTACTCAGAAGTACAAATCCATTACTACCTGATGCAGGACTCTTTTGATCAGTACCGGCTGGAACTCGTCTCCAAGAAACAGAGCTGGATTGATGACCTCTTCTTTGGCACCGGGCGTGAAGTCTCCACCGGTGGCGACTCGGAGTCGCTGGAATACGAGCAAATGGTTGCTGCTACCAACTCCGATCCACGTGTAAAACAATTCTTTGAGGCTTTAGCGCAAAAGAATGTGCTCGACGACCGGATTGATAACCTTGAATCCGAGGTTCAGCGACTCCAGGCCAGCCAAGTGCAGGCAACTACTGATATCCAGGGAAAACAGGATCGCATGAAAAGCGTGGTAGAGCGCGAAACCGCCCTGCAAAACTCGAAGCTTCCCGATAACGCTGAAATCGCACTAAAGGAGAACCTGTTTGAGGCGCAGTACGGGTGGAACGGCGAGCCGTACCAACTCGATATCCAGTTGAGCTCCGACGCAAAACGCATCTCCGGCTACCGCATGAAAACCGTGCTCGATGTGCCCGATAACAACGCCAACGGGCGGGTGTGGTTTCACCTGATCCCAGACAGCAATATCCCTGACCGCTCGTTCTACAACAAACAGACGTGGGGTTCCATCAAACGCATGGCCTCCAAAGAGCTGGCCACCACCTTTGGGTGGACGCTGGAAGAAAAGACGGGGCAAGGAAAATCCATCTCCGGCAACCTGGGCAACATCATTGCCACTGAGGAAGATTTTTACAATGAATACGGCATCGACATTGAAGTCGAGAAAGCTAAAAAAGACGAGGCCGGAAACGAGCAAAGCTTCAAGGCCATCAAAGAGTCCGCCGGGATGTTTACCATCAAAAAGTGGCAGCCGATTATCACCCGAAAACTGGCGGAGCTGTTTCTGGAACTCGAAAAAGCATGGATCAGAACTTCGGAATCACGAATGGAAATTCTAAGCAGTGAGCTGAAGCAAACTGAGAAAACACTGGCCGAACTTCAAAAGGTGCTGGCGTCCACAAAGGGCGAACTGGAAGCGGCCAAAACCGCTCGGGAGAACAACCAGAAGACCGTGATCGAACTCAACGATGTGGTCAACCAGCTGGTGGCGGTGAGCTACGACGACCGGAACGAACTGTATGAAGAGATCAACCGGATCGCCCCGAAATACAAGATCCGCAAGACCATTACCGTCCGTGATGTTGGGGCGCTGAAAGGCAATACCCCCAAAGGCGCGCCCCAGCTTCGTGAGAACAAAGCCCACAATATGCCTGGAAAAACATCCAAACGGCATGGCGTACTAAAAACCCTCTACGAAGAACCGCTGGTGTATTCCGGCATCGTCAAGGAACTGGAGTACATCGACGCCAAAGGCTACATGCAGCGCATGGAAGCTGAAAAGGATGATCTGGCAATGATCATTAACGCCAAGGGCACCACTATTTATGTGTTTCCAACAAACTTAATGAGGCTCTCAAAGGGAGCCTACAATGACCCGAAAGCCGCCGAAATGTTTGAGGAGTTTCATCATTTCCCGGCAGACGACTACGACTATGAGCTGTTTCCGCCTGCGGGCGAGAAACTGATCAGTGCCGGTTACGCCGACCGCATTATGTACGTGAGCGATAAGATTATCTACGCCGATGACGAAAAAGGCAAGGACAATCACTATTTCCACTACTTCGATGCGGGCAAGCGACCGGTGTTTAAATACGGTGATGTGTACATCATCGCTAACGTCAACATAGACGGCAGGGGCATTCTTAATTGAACCACCCGCCAGAACAACGAAGGCACCTATGAAAGAACGCGTGTTCGCCAAGAACCCTTCCGAGCTACAAATCATCGAAAACCCAAACAAACGACGCAGTAACATGGCAAAACAAAGCAAAATCACTACCGAGAAGGCGGTCTCTGAATTCAAGCAGCAGGCTATCACCGCCGGATACATTCTTGGTGGGCAGGCTGTAGCAGCGCAGGTTAATGCCCTGGCCGTCCCCATGCTGACAGGCAACGCATCTGCTACCATTCAACAAGCAACACGAGCGGGTATTCCACTTACCGCCGGTGTGCTCCTAACCCTTGTGACCAAGAACAAACATCTTCGCGGTCTGGCAATGGGTATGGGCGTGCAAGGCGTAATGGAAGCCATCAAATTTATCATGCCCGACTGGACGCCCCAGCAAGGCCTGATGGATGGTTCCGGGTACGTGTATGACGGGGTCCCTCAGATTCCGGAAACCACCCATCATGTAGATGATGTGGAAACTTCAATGGAAGTGAGTAACACCATCGAAGTATAAAAATATCGACTCATAGCTCTGATTGCAGAGGGGGTACTGGTAATACCGAAACGGCTAACAGCCAACTTCTAAACCCTTAAAAACACAGTTATGAGCAACAAAATTAGCAAAAAGGCTTTAGTGCCTGCAACCGCACGCATCAAGACCTACTACGACACCAAGCAGGTCGTACAGAACGACAATGTTATCAACTTTTTCCCGGCCAATGCCACCCGTAAAGTCACCCGTGACAACTACGTGAACAACCCGTTTCCGGGTTCCATGAAGCGCCGAATTTTAGGCTTGTCCTTTGAACTCACCAAGCAGTTCATCGAAGACGACGCGGCCAACGGCATCGACGCGCGAGCCATTGTGAACGGCCTCAAAGATGCGGCCATCTTACTTCAGGCCGACAACGACAACAAGGAATTCCTCCGCGCCCCAATGAGTGAATTCTCCAATTTTGCTGGCACCGGTATCCAGCTTGCTTCGGCAACGGACAATACCGTGGACGCCGTGGCTTCTTTCAAGAGAGTAGCCACCATCAAGAGCGCGGGTGAATACCGCTTGGCCGATCCGTTTGATCTGGCTGTAAACCAGACGGTTTCCCTTGCCGTGCACTTTGACGACGCTTCGGTTTTCCCTTCGATTGAAAACTGGACGCAATCAGGTCAAGGACAACTTTGGCTCCGGGCTTCTCTGGTAGTCGCAGAAGTTGAGTAATCCATCCCGTCCCGCCGGTTTCGGTTCGCCGGTTCCGGCGGGATTCTTTTTTCCAATCAACCCTGACTACCTCAAAGCAACGCCATGAAGATTATCTCCAATTTTTTACCTCCTAAAGAAAGTTCGGCCTACAATCCGGCCAAGTCGGTTGAGGTGCAACCGGGAGCAACGGCTCACCTTACCATGAACGGCATGGGTGGAGAGCGCTACGGCATCCGAAAGATCCTCCCGTTCAGCGCCAACATGAATGCCATTTTGATCTCGGCCCGCCTGAATGAAGACCTCTACCTGTTTCGCGATGTGCAGCTATCGGTGGTGCACAACCTGTTCAAATCCATTGACGGGCTTTTTGCGCCCTTCATCATTCAGAAGAACAACCACATCGTTTTTGAACTCACCAATACCGGTGCCGCTAAACAGACCGTCAACATTCAGCTTGTCGGTTATGACCAGTTTGCCCTATCTAAACTCAGCGCGGCCTACCAGCAAATTGGAGCTTCGGTTCCCGTACCCCGGTTTCTGTATGGACATAGCACGGTTCCGGCAAGCGGGCTCAACATTGATCTGGGCGTGAAAAGCAAAAGCGTGGACGTGCAGGTTCGGCGCATGGCCATGAGCAGCAACCAGCCCGGAACAATTACCGCCTCGATGAAAGTGTACAACACCACGGTTCGCGATGAAGTATTCCTGGAGCAGGTGAACGATGAGTTCAACGACAAGTACATCAATGTGCCTTTTGTGGTGGGATCGAACGTTCCCTTTGATGTGTACGCTTCCAACTACGGTGCCCAGCCTGCAGAGGTAAGTTTCCTCTGCGAAAGCTACGTGCAGGCAAAAACCGGATTCATCCCAGCGGAGTAATCATGCTAAACGATCTGATTAAAGTACTCTGCGAGCTGGCGGCCAACGTGGAAGCATTGGTTAAAAACCTGCAAAAAACTGAAGGCAGCCAGCCCAGTCAGGCCCGGATTGCCTCCTCCATATCCCCGGTGATGAAACATGGCGAGCAGCCTGTTCGCCTGGTCAACGAAAACCCGCATCGTTTGGGAGTTATTATTCAAAACAACAGCGAAGGCGAGCTTATGATTGCCCTGGACAGCCAGCGGATCTCCGACAAGTACTACACCTTCAAACTGCGAGCGGGTGAAACCCTGCACTTTGACCTACGCCGGTTTGGTGAGCTCTACAAAGGCGGTTTTATGGGTCTGTGGGATGAGGCGACCAATCCCGGAGCCGAGTCCAAAGCCCTGGTAACCGAAATCTTTTGGACAAGCTAAGATGAGCAAGATTAGCGGGCAGGAATTTGGTCTAAACGAGGTCTTCAAGATGCGGGTGGTCAGCGGAATGCTTGTGGACGGCTCCATTCTGATTTCATGGGCCACCGGGGAACCGGCATCGAGCCAAATTGACTGGGGCTGGGACGATTCGGTTCCGTTTCAAACTCCGGAAGTACACATCGAGCCGGAGGAGATGGTACGATACCACCAACTCTACCTGCCTCAAACTCTGGTCGATCAGCGGCATTATTTCCGCGTGCGCTCGCGAACCGAGCACGGAAAATCGGGAATCTCGGACATCTACATGGTGGTCGTTCCTCCGGATCTGGCCATTAAAAACCGTGGGCGAATGGCCACTGAGATTGAATTGGAACTTGTGCTGGTCAAAACCACCCGCATCGACTGCACGAACTTTCCGGCTACTTTTTTGTCGGGCTACCGCACCGAACCCATTTCCTCCGATCAGCCTGCCTTGATTGAACATGAAAACACAGAGCCTGCTGCCTTGGATAAAGTCGCCACAGTGAATCCGGATACGAACAGCTCGCTGTCCACCAGAATCACCTATACCATTACATAAACCCATATTTGAATAATTAATACTCCATGAAAACCATCACAACGGATTTAAACGTCGGAAGAACAGCAAGCGGTCTCGATATGTACTGCGACCTGTCCCTGGAACAGCGGCACCTGTATCGCATGAAATGCGAGAGCTTTGTTGGAAATCTGCTCAAATGGATGCGCATCCAAATGGGCAAAACCAATCAGGATGAGTACTGGGATGGCTATAACACCCGAAAAAATATCACCAATATTATTAGCATCGTCGAGTCCGGTGATGATCTCATCGTTGAAGTGGCAGACTACCACGAATACAACACCGTAGAGCACGACCTGATTACCATTCAGGGCGTCATTGGTCTGGAGGGATTAAACGGGGTGTATTACCACGACAACACCAAAGGACAATTTCCGCTTGACCGCCATAGCCGCTACAAGTATTACATTCGCGGTATTGTGCCACATCTGACCGGGGTGTGGGATGGAAATTCAGGGGTTTCGATTGCGGCCAAATACCGAAACCAGTGGGCGTCCAATGACTATCACTTGCCCCTGAACTGGAACCCCATTATCGGGATGAGTGATCAGGTCGTAAAGGCCTCAGATTTGTGCCTGCCGGGGTATTTCAAGCGGGGGTGCACGCAAGGGGCTGTGTCCATTACCTCTCTTATCACCGACCAGGAAAGCTCCAAGTTTACCCTTTCCCGACCCTTTACGAATATGTCGGGCGCTATCCGGGATATCAAGGAAATTGGGATCATGTCTGGGGATTACCGCAGCGCCTATATGCTCATGGCACGAGACGTGCTGGGGGCACCTATTAGCCTTGGAGACACGTCCACCTTGTCGCTGGATTACGAAATCATTTCCATGATCGAAAACTTCAATCAGGACACCGATGCTGGCGGCACTAACGGCGGGTGGACAGAGAACTTTATGTACATCCTGCACCGGATTGCCAACCCAAGCGCCCAGTACAACTGGGAAAACGAGTTCCACTTTACCGCCGGATTAGGTGGCGGAGGCACCGGCGTAAACTTCAGCTATGACCGCAATTTGAACGGCTGGCAATTTGGCGTTCGTATAGGCGAATCCAACAAGTTTGTTTCCATGACTGACCAATCACTGACTCCGGAAAATGCAGAAGTGAACGGTGTTCCACATGGCTATGGAGACGGTGAACTCGTACATCACGGCACGCATATCGGCGAGCTTGTCGTTGATGACGTAGCCAATGAAGTCTATTTCCCAGTTGAACGCATCTTTGAAAATCGGGGTACTACTCCTCTCACAATTCGCGAAATAGGTCTGTTTGGTAACAAAAATAATTCAAATCAGATCTCACCACATCTTCTCGCACGAAAAGCCTTGGCCCCAGTCGATCAGTTTACTATTGGAGCGGGTGAAACAGCCAAGGTAACTTTCAACTGCAAGGCGATTGTATAAGTGAGTAGCGCCCTGTCCATATCCTCCCAGCTCAGCTACCTTCGGGTGAAGGGCATTATGGGGCACTTCTATGAGGCTTCTCGGGCAAATAATGTGCCGGTTTCCCTGCTTTTGGCCATCGCCTCCAGGGAAAGTCATATGGGATTGGCGTTGGACAGCAACTGGACGGGCGACAACGGAAACGGCATCGGCATCATGCAAATTGACCGCCGGTATCACTCGGACTTTACGAGCTCCCATGCCAACAGCGACCACCGCGCCAATATCCACTATGGCAGCAAGTTTCTGGCAGACCTGATCAGAAAGTTTGGAGGTAAGTTTACCCCAGCTGTGGCCGCATACAATGCCGGATACACTAAAGTTAGGAATACCATCAGTGCTGGCATTGATCCCAATCTGGTTACCACCGGGCAAAATTACGCCACCGATGTGCTCCGCCGAAAAGAAATCGTGGAATCGGTTATGGGTATTTCCAAAGCGTCCACGGCCAGCATGGTAATTCTGCCACTAATCATCACAGGATTTATTTCCTACCAAATCTTTAACACTCAATAAACAAATATGAAATCATCTTCCGGATATATCTACAGCGAGGAAAGCTCCCCCGGTTTGGGGCGCATGATGCTCGACCCGACGCTACCCACCGAGTTGAATACGGCTATCCAACCGGTCTCTTCAATCGGTACAATTCGACCAACCATACCCATTTCTCGGGGGCTTTCTCCCAGAATCAGGAAACCGGTTCTGCCAAGGTTGCCCAAGATCAAACCACCCAAAGTGACTCCGGTGGTACGAGATTTGGCCAAAAAACCAACAGCAGCTGTCCAACCCGCAACAACTAAAAGCGAGCCGGTGGCCACCCAGAAAAAACCGATGAACAAGAAGATGATCGCACTTGCCGGGGCCGGTATTGTTGGAGCCGGAATCCTCTTTAAAATCTTACGCTAACCTAACCTGAAAACCCATGAGTAAATCAAGCTATACCTCTGATAACGGCCTTGGATGTGGCTGCGGATGCAACGGAGCCGGAATCGGTTCTTCCCCCGTCGTGGACGTTAAAAACGCCGAAGCCGAAAACACCAAAATGGACTTGGTGGATACGGCCAAAAAGTACATCAATGGCGACGTGCCGATGAAGTACAAAGCCGCTGCCATTGCCCTCGGTGCTGGCTTTTTGTGGCTAAAGTTCAAGAAATAGTCCTATGAAACGAGCCGACTACATTGCCCTTATAGAAAGCTATGGGGGCAATTTTTCCTTGTCTGACTTTGAAATCCAGGGGAACATCTCCCAAATGGATATGGATTTTTTGCGGTCATTTTTAGCTTGGAGAGATTGGACGGGAACCAAAACCCTGATCACGTCTGCTTGGCGAGAAGGTGACGCGAAATCCCACGGCAAAGGTCTGGCCATTGACTGTCTTTTGTTTACCGAATGGCTTGCCAAACAGGCAAGTCCGCTTCAGCACTGGCTGTTTGCAACCACCTGGCCTTTTCAAGGAGTGGGGCTGTATTTCGACTGGAATTTTACTCATAAGATAAGTGGGGAAAAGTTGCCCGCTATTGGTCTTCATGTGGACGGGTGGAGTGGCAAGCAGATCAACGAGCGGCCACTGCGCTGGCTCCGGATTGATGGCCATTACTACTACCAATCGACGAAAACCGGACGGTTTTACTGCCGGGAAAACAAACAAACCATAACGCTTCCAGAAGCCATTCAGGACTACGAGCAACGCTATGAGCAAATCACCAAAGCCCGAGCATTACCTCAGCAAGTATAAAGAGCTGATCATTACGACCATTATTTGCCTGTTTTTGACTGGCATTTACGACTCGATAAACAACCAGACCGCTGAAATCAAACGGTGGTATGAGCTGATGATCAACATCCGGGCCGAGCAGAAGATTCAGGGCGTTGACCTGGAATCATTGAAGCAGTCCATCGAGACCTACCAAAGTAAAACCGACCAGGAACTAACCAATCACGAACAACGCATTCAGTCCCTTGAACGAGGGAGTGAATAAGCTTTATTAACCTAATTTAGCCTAATTACCCATGAAAAAACTACTTAGAAACGTCATCAAATCCGTACCAACACTTATCACATTATTCAGAAAAGAAACTCCGCAGGAAGGAAAAGACATTGCCAAAAGTGGGCTTACAAGTTTGGGAATATCCGGTTTGATTACAACCGGACGAATTAATGCCGGGGAATTGGATGAGACAGTACTGATTATCCTGGCAATCGTTGAAGCAATTGGATATGTGTATGGAGTGATTGCACTGTTAGTAGGTAGATCTCAAGTTAATTCAGAAGTAAGTTTTGAAAAACATTTCACTGGGAAGGCAGAATAACTGTTTTCATTTATGAATCTTGCTACACTGTTCATTTAAACATTTGCTTAAATGATGTATTCACTCTACATTTAAGTAATCACTTAAATAAAAATTCCTATGAGCAAACAATCCTGTATTCGTGATGTAGCCGATCTGAACCAGATCAACCGCTGTATTGATTCTATCCATGCGGTAGAATCATCCATCTTAAAACTCTCGGACATACTGAAACTGGCCGGGAATGATGTGCGCCTGAAAATTCTGTTCTTGTTGAGCACGGAGAAAGATTTATGCCCGTGCGATTTGAGCGATATTTTAGATATGACCGTACCGGCGGTATCACAACACCTGCGAAAATTGAAAGACGCCGGACTTTTAGATTCAAGAAGAGAGGGAAAGCTCATTTTCTATTCCCTGCAAAAACCTTATGACGATCTTTTGAAACCACTTTTCAACCAAATTGAAAACAATACCATTATGGAGGTATTAGCCGCATGAACAAGCAACAGAAAAATAATTCTGATACCAAATGGCTGGGTGCGGGACTCGGAGTTGCATTTATCGCCTCCCTTTGCTGCATCACTCCGGTGCTGGCTATTCTGGCAGGCACAAGTGGTATCGCCTCTACGTTTTCATTCATGGACCCATTTCGACCTTATTTAATTGGGTTGACTGTTCTTTTACTTGGGTTTGCATGGTACCAAAAACTGAAGCCCTCAAAAGAGATCGACTGTGAATGTGATCCTGAAGAAGCCCGTTTCACCCAGTCTAAATCGTTTCTTGGCATCGTAACCGTAGTGGCGGCACTTTTGTTGGCTTTTCCAAACTACTCTCATTGGTTTTTCTCTGACGCTCAACCCACTCAAGTACAATATGTTTCCGAGGCAGATGTAGAACATGTAACCTTTAATGTGGAGGGCATGACCTGCGCTGGGTGTGAAGCCAGTGTAAAAAATGAGTTGGGTAAACTGGATGGAATTGTTGAGTCCGAGGTATCCTACGACAGCGGAACGGCTACTATTTCGTATTTGAAAACGAAGCTCACGGAAAAAGAACTTCAGGATGCGATCAATAAGACCGGATTTACAGCCAACCTTCAACAAGAGCAAGAAAACGAATAATAGGATGAAAGAACTGGAACTGGACATAGCGGGCATGACGTGTGATCATTGCGCCGTGTCTATTGAAAATAATCTATCCAAACTAAACGGAATACAGAAGGCGGATGTAAGCTACCCCAACGGAACGGCTACGGTATCATTTGATGAATCCACCCTTGATAAAGCTTCAGTGATTGAAGCCGTAAATGAGACGGGTAAGTATCAGGTAGTTGGCGAAACCGGAAAAGAGCAGTCTGGTGAACACCGTTACTCGTTGATTATTATCGGGGGCGGTTCGGCTGCTTTTGCTGCGGCTATCCGAACCAGTGAATTGGGAGGAACCGCACTGATTATCAATAAAGGTCTGCCAACCGGTGGAACCTGTGTAAATGTGGGGTGCGTGCCTTCCAAAACACTGATCCGAACAGCAGAAGCCTTTCACAATGCTTCCCATCCGAGATTTGAAGGGATTGAAACCACGGCAACCATTAGTGATTTCAAAAAAGTGATTGAGCAAAAACGGGAGATGGTTCGTGATCTTCGCCAGGAAAAATATGTGAATGTGATAAAGGATGATCCAAGCATCACCCTTATTGAGGGGTACGGAAAGTTAATTCAAACAAATCAGGTTCAGGTAAATAATTCAACCTATACCGCCGAAAACATTTTGATTGCCACAGGAGCTTCCCCGTTTATTCCTGAAATACCAGGACTGAAAGGAGCGGGATATCTGACCAATGAGTCGGCCTATGAACTTGAGGAACTTCCGGAAGAGCTCGTCATACTTGGCGGCGGATATATTGCTCTTGAAAATGCTCAACTCTTTAGTCGGCTTGGAAGCAAGGTGACTGTATTACAGCGATCAGAACATGTATTAAGTGATCAACCCAAAGAGCTTGCAACAGCCTTAACGGGATATTTGGAAGAGGAAGGATTAACCATTTTGACGAATACAGACATTCTGGAAGTAACGAAAACAGATAAAAATAGAAGCATCCGTTTTACGGTAAATGGAGAGGAAAAAAAACTTGAAGCTGATCAGATATTGGTCGCTACCGGCAGGCAGGGAAATACAGGGAACCTGAATCTTGAATCCGCAGGGATTGACACCGAAGGTCGCGGCTATATTCCAGTGGATGAAACCATGCGAACCAATACATCCAACATCTTTGCCGCCGGCGATGTACTTGGCGAACGGCAGTTTGTATATACGGCTGCTTATGAAGGAAAAATCGCTGCTGAAAATGCGATGAGAGATAGTCATGGAAAAGCCGATTTTTCAGTCTTACCATGGGTTATTTTCACTGATCCACAGGTGGCCGGAGTGGGTATGGACGAACAGCAAGCGGAAGAAGCGGGACTTAACTATCAAGCAACTAAACTTACGCTGGATAATGTACCCCGATCCATTGCTGCGAGAGATACACGTGGTTTTATCAAGTTAATCCGAAACAAAGATAATGACCACTTGATTGGAGCTCGCATTTTGGCACCGGAGGGCTCGGAACTATTGATGGAACTGGCTCTGGCTATGAGGCATGGGGTAACCATTCAGTCGCTCAAGTCAGAATTTCATCCCTATCTGACCCTTTCTGAAGGAATTAAACTTGCGGCTCTCACTTTCGACAAAGACGTGAAGAAATTGAGCTGCTGTGCGGTTTAAAAGAGTATCAATAACCGTTTCACTCAATCAAAGATGAAGTTCCCTCATCCAGCTCCACTTCAATCGTGCTGTGGCTGAAGTTGTAAGGTTTAAGAATATCACGAATTTTCTTTTTGGCTTCCAGAATGTCTGAATAGCTTTCTACATTTTTAAGAATGAGGTGAGCAGTAAACACATGCTTTTCTCCATCCAGCGACCATAAGTGCAGGTGATTGGTATCGGCCACTATATCTTGCTCGAGGAATTTTTCTCGCAGTTCATCAATGCTTATATCATCCGGAGTTCCCTGTAAGAAAATGTGTAGGGTTTCCTTCAATCGTTTTACCACATTCCAAAGTACATAGGCAGTAATAAAGAGAGACAGTGCAGGATCTAAATAATGAATGTCTTTGAAAAGTAATACAATAGACACTACAAGAACGGCGGCCCAACCCAATACATCTTCCAACAGGTGCCAGGAAATAACTCGTTCATTAAGGGTTTTGCCATGACTCACCTTCCATGCAGCGTACCCATTCACTGCCACCCCCACGATGGCAAAAAGAAGCATTCCCTGAGCATCGGTATGTTCCGGCGATAAAATTCTGGCAACCGCTTCATTGATCACAAAGACAGATCCAGCGATCAGTACCAAGCTGTTAATCAAAGCACCAAGCAGCGAGAACCGGGTATAACCAAAGGTGAAGGATGAATTTGCTCCTTCTTTAGATTTATGATCCAAAAACCAGGAGAGTCCTAAGGATAGACTATCTCCCAAATCGTGCAGGGCATCGGAGATAATGGCCACACTGTTTACATACATACCTCCAAAAAATTCAAGAATGGTGAATCCAAAATTGAGAAAAAAGGCGAGTTTGATGTTTCCATGCTCGTGTTCGTGTGAATGATCGTGTGACATGTTGGTTGGGGTTTATTTTTTGTCAATAAGAATTTTTCATGATTTTGTGATTTCCGAAACTCTGCTATCTCTGATTTTCAGTAATAATTGAGATATCAAAGCCAGCACCGGTAATTCTATCAAAGGCCCAACGATTAAAGCCAGAGCTACCAGCGGACTGTTGGGGAAAGCCGTAAGAGCTATCGCTAATGCAATGGGTGAATTTCTTGCAAGTGTGGTAAGGTTCAAGCTGACTGAATCTTCATAATCAAAATGGAGCAGATAACTTGTAAAGCGACTCACCAGGAAATTTATGGCGAAAAATATCATTAGGGGGATCAGCAGAATAAGAACAGTTTCGATGTTTTGAAGAAGGTAATCACCCTGAGATGCAAACATAGCCATGATCGCTAACCCAAGAAATAGTACCTGAGATAGCTAAAAAAAAGGCAGCAGCTTGGTTTCAAGAAATACGGATTGCTTGAACCTGTGGAGCAGATATTTTGTGACTTGCGCTGCAACAAAGGGTACGATCAACACAAGGCCGATACTTTCAAACAGAAATGCCGGGTTCACCGAACCGGATGCACCAAAAAAGAGTAGTAAAAACACGGGTAATAAAATCACCTGTAAAATCAGGTTCAGAGGAAGCACAGAGGCACTAAGCGTCGTATTTCCTTTTGCAATACCGGTAAAAATCAGGTACCAATCCGTACAGGGGGGGTTATCATCAACATGACAAAACCTATCCAAAGGCTTAGGTGATCCTGAAGAAACAGGTAGCCCAGTACCCAGGCAAAAAAGGGTGTCCAGAGAAAATTGATGGCCAGGTTTGCTGAAAAGAATTTTAAATTGGAAAAGCTCTTCAGCAGATCGTTGATCGGGATGTTAAGAAATAGCCCAAATAGCATGAGCATTAAAAAAGGGACGATCACATATCCGGCAACCGATGCCACTGTTTCCACCTGCCCAGCCAGCAAACCTGCAATGACTGCCAGCGCTATAATAAGTGACTGATATCTGTTAATCGAATTCATACTAATATACTCCGCTCATTTCCAGAAGTCCTGTCGTGAGAACGCCGAAATTGATCGAAAAGATAAAAGATGGTTTTTCATCGTCTTTTGTCGTTAATTTAGTCTCATAATCTTTTATTTCGAGAGTTTCAAAATTCTTACTGCTCCTCTCATGACAAAACTAAACACAATAGCTCCGATGAGCAGATCCGGCCACCTGCTATCCAGTGCATAAACAAGAATTCCGGCCAAAATTACACCACCATTTACAATAATATCATTGGAGGTAAAAATTGTGCTTGCCTGCATGTGTGCTTCTTTGCTTTTCGCTTTATTGATAAGCCATAAGCAAAAAACATTTGCAACAAGAGCCGTTGAAGCAATAATGATCATCCAATGAAAGTCGGGCATTTCACCCACTCCAAGAAACCTCCGCAGTACTTCAAGAAATCCCAGTGATGCCAGACCCATCTGAAGATAGCCGCTAATTTTTGCTACTTTCTTTTTTCTTGCTACCGCTGCTCCAACAGCAAAAAGGCTGAGCGCATATACGGATGAATCTGCCAGCATATCTAGTGAGTCTGCAATCAGCCCCATAGAATTGATAATCCATCCGGCTGTCATTTCAATGATAAAGAAGAGAAAGTTGATCCCTAAAACCCACCATAGAATGTTCTTTTGTTGCTGCTCATCAGAAGCGAAAGGCGACATTTGAGCCTCTTTTGTTGAATTCAATTTAGAACCCAAACTCAGGGAGTCAAGGGCTTTCTCAATCTCATTAAGCCTATTTTCGTGATACACTTCTAATGTACGATTCGGGATATCAAAGTTTAGAGATTTAATATCTTCAAACTCTTCCAACCTCATTCGAATCATTTGCTCTTCGGCTGAGCAGTCCATTTGTGGAATATTAAATGTGGATTTTTTCATGGTTGAATATATGGGATTATTTTCATCTTCAACTTAACTGTGACAAAGAATCACCTGTTCCTTACCCCTCAAAAGGCTCACAGGTTTTAATCCTAAACGCTTTTTGAATATCTGTAACGTAAATGATGCCGTCACCGCGTTCCGGTGTTTTGGCATTGGCGCAGATAAGTTGAACAACGTTATCGGATTCTTTGCATTGACATACCAGCTCTAATTTTACGACTGGACTGTCCGTAAAGTGAAAATCCAATGATGGAGAAGCATCTTTTTGTTTGTATGCACCGGTACCTTCACCTTTGGAAAGCGTAACACTTTCATGGCCTGCTTCTTGGAGTGCTGCAACTACTTTTTCTACTCTGCCTGGTTTTATAAAGGCTTTTATTTCTTTCATAATACTGTGGTTTATGTATTAATCCTGCAAAGAGAAGAATATGTAAATATGGCTTTGCAGGAATAGTTTTTGTTAATCATCGTCCGAAGTCTGGCTTTTCTTCATTTCAGAAATCAGGTAATAGGCATTGTTCCAAGCTACTTGTGCTCCATCCGGCAATGGTTCTAACAACTTCACTTCAACCCAACCATCTTCCTCAATGCCGGTCATAATTTCTACCGGAGTGAAAGACCATTCGGTATTTCCGTTTTCCTCTTGTTGTTCTGCGGTGAATAGGTAGGTTTTACCCTCGTCCTCAACAATGGCATTCTCAGGCAAAGCAAAGGCTTTAGTCTCTGAAGTGTGAATCGTGCCGTTGATATACATCCCGGGAATCAGGAAACTTGCCTTCTGATCAATTTCGGCGTGCACATGCACTGCCCTTGGATTTTGTTCGAATTGTTTGCCTACAGAGTAAATGGTAGCTGTAAGTATTTGATCCGGTACTGACTGTACAGTAAAAGAGATGGATTGGCCCCTTTTAACTTTGTGCACATCTTTTTCAAAGACCATCAAATCGGCATGAACATGTTCGTTATCCACAATTTCAAACATGATTGTTTGGGGATCAACGTACTGACCGATTTGAATCTGAACCTTTTCGATGTACCCATCAATAGGGCTTACTACCGGCACCGACGAATAAATATCGCCGTCTTGTATTTGTTCAACGTCCAGGTTAAGCTGATTCAGCTGAGCCTCATAACCTTTGACCTCCGCCTTAACTGATTCGTATTCGGCTTTAGTTTGTTGGTAAGTTTGGCCGGAGCCTACCTTTTCATCATATAACCTTGCTTGTCGCTTAAATTCATGATCTAAATACAACATGCGCTGATACAACCGTACGTATTCAGTTTGGACTTTGGTTAAATTAGGATGGGAAAGGAAGGCAATAGTCTGATTTTTTGACACCTGATCTCCCTCAATAACTTCTATGGAACCAATATTACCTCCCAAAACCGCAGTTACGCTTGCCTCATGCTGCGGGGGAACTTCCAGCTGACCATTTGCTTCTACGCTCTCTGAGAGAAAGCGCAGGGACAAAGTATCCAGTTTCATTCCAAGGCTGTTGAACTTCAGTTCCGACAGATGAACCATGTTTTCTTCTGCCTCAGCCACACCGGCAAGTTCTGTTGCTTCTTGTTCTTTTTCATCGCTATTGATCTCGCCGCAGGCTGTAAAAACAGATGCAAGGACAGCCAATAAAATTATATATAAATTAGATTTATTCATTTTTTTGTTGATTTAAAATCTGTTATTGAGTTTTGTTGAGGTAGTATTCTAATTGGAAATGGCTATTCAGATAATTGCCAAATGCATTCCATGAGTCGATTTCAATGCGAATGGCATCTCTGATGCTTTGAAAGAAAGCCACATAGTCTATGGCTCCTTCTTCATAAGAGGTGATGGCACCTTGCTGTTGTTCTTTGGCAAGAGGGAGTGCTTCCTGTCGATAATATTCCCACGAGCGCAACCATTTCTGATAATTTTCCCGGATACTGTTATAGGTACTGTTGAATTCTCTCTGAGCCTGGTCTAGGTTTTGACGGGCAATATTTCGTTCAATCCGGGCGGATTGAGTTTTCCCGGCCTTAGACCAGAAGAATACCGGAAGTCTGATCCCGATCTCATAGGAATTAAAGCCACCTTGCCCAGCTATTTCCTGCCAGCCATAACTGGCTTGAAAACTTGGTAAAAACTGACTTCTTTGTTCTTTAATCGATGCTTCCGCCACGTCAATTTTTTGTTGATATAAAGCAATCAGCGGGTGGCCGAATGTAGAATCTGCCTGTAAAGGCTGTACAAGCTGTTCGGCTGAAACACTTTGAACCGTGTATAACGAGTCCCCCTCAAACCATTTGTTAAAAGCTCGAACAGCAGCCCCATAATCGCGGAAGGCTTGTTCTGTTTGTATGGTAATTTGGTTGGCCTGATTCATGATATTAAGATATCCCAGCCGGGAAATTTCCTCCGTTTCAAATTTTATTTCCGCAGCCCTAGCAATATCCCTGAATTGCTGGTTCAGGCGATTATAGATCTCATATTGTTGTTTAGCGATGAAAACCGTTGACCAGTCCTGCTTTACCCGGAGCCTGAGCTCTAACTCAGACAATTCATAGTTCAGCCTGGCAAGTTCTGTTTGTTCATTCCGATGATTTAGCCTTGGCAAAACACCGAACAGATCAAACTGCTGCTGAATGCCAAATTTTGTAGTAACACCGTCCGAACCGTTGCCGAACTCTTCACCTCCGGTAAAGAGGTTCGTATCGCCAAAGTCCCAGGCTGTTTTTTGAAGAGCCTTCCTGTTGTCAATTCCAAGCCTGGCTGCCTCAAGAGAAGGATAATTTGCTATCGCTTTTTGAACGGCCTGATCCAGCGCAATTTGCGGGAGGGTATCATTCAGCACCTGTTCCTGAGCCTGTACAGAATCGGGAGAAAGCAGCAGGCTTCCACCAATAATCAGCAACACAACGGAGGCCATAGAAGTACTACCCGGCTTGTGTTTTCTCATTTTACGCTTTTCTATGTACGCATAAAGGATGGGCAGCACGACCAACGTAAGCAGCGTGGCGCTAATCAACCCGCCGATTACAACAGTGGCCAGCGGCCGCTGTACTTCAGCACCGGCTGTTGTTGAAAACGCCATCGGAAGAAAACCCATAATAGCCGCCGTAGCGGTCAATAAAATGGGGCGAAGTCGCTCTTTGGTACCTGTCAAAATTCGTTCTTGTAAATCCATAACACCTTCGATTTTTAATGAATTAAACCGGCTGACGAGCACAAGGCCGTTTAGCACAGCCACTCCGAACAATACAATGAAACCAACTCCGGCAGAAATACTGAAGTCCATTCCACGTAAAGCCAGGAAGAAGACACCTCCAATAGAAGCCAGGGGAATAGCCAGATAGATCATTACCGACTGTGAGAACGATTTTAGTGCGAAGTACAGCAGCACAAAGATAAGAAACAGGGCTATAGGCACTACAATAGCCAATCGGTTCTTGGCCCGTTGCAGATTCTCAAATTCACCCCCATAAGTAATGTAATAACCCGGCGGCAGATTCAATTCGGCCTCCAGTTTTTCTTGAATATCCAAAACCACCGATTCCACATCCCGCCCGCGTGTATTCACACCAACATAGCTCCTGCGAAAGGTGTTATCTCGCGAGATCTGCATAGGCCCCGGCTGATAACTGATATCCGCCACTTCTTTAACCGGCACCTGTGCACCGTTTTCCAGATCTACATACAGATTGCGAATATCCTCAATGCCAGTACGATGAGCTTCATCAAAGCGGATCACAAGATCAAATCGTCTTTCGCCTTCGAATACAACTCCAGCAACACCTCCGGCAAAAGCTGAACTTACGTATTGATTGAGCTTCGTGATATCCAGTCCATATTGAGCCACTTTTTGCCGGTCATACCTAACGGTCATTTGAGGTAGTCCAGCCGTACGTTCGGGACTCACATCACCCACCCCTGGAATAGTTTGAATAATTTGAGCCATTTCCTGAACTTTCTCCGCCAATACATCTATGTCGTCTCCGTATAGCTTTACGGCGATATCTTCTCGTACACCTTCCAAAAGTTCGTTAAACCTAAGCTCTACCGGCTGGGTAAAAACGAAATTCACACCTATCATGGTCTGATCGAGTTTACTCTTTATTTTTTCTATCAGCTCCTCTTTAGATTCGGCAGAGATCCAGTTTTCTTTATTCTTGTCCAGAATGATGTACATGTCGGCAATGTCCATGGGCATAGGATCAGTGGGAATATCAGCTACCCCAATTCGAGCTGTTACTGTTTCTATCTCTGGAAATTCTTCCAGCAGTGTCGTCTCAATTTTCTTGGATTGATCGATCGCCTCTGATAATCCACTGCCCGGACGGAATAGGGCTTGCATGGCAATATCTCCCTCATCCAGTTGTGGAATAAATTCACCTCCCATTCTCGAAAAGGTGAACATCGCACCGCCAAAAAGCAGTATGGCAGCTACAATCACAACAGGTTTTCGCTTTAACGACCATTGGATAACCGGATCGTAGCCCTTCTGAATAAAGGATATAAGTTTGTTGCTGACCCGATCGAGGCCTCGCTCGAACCGGGCAAACCATCCCTTTCTATTTTGTGAGGGTTTCATAAACAGTGCCGAGACCATTGGTACATAGGTAAGACATAAAATAATAGCACCTAATACAGCAAACCCAAAGGTGAATGCCATAGGACGGAACATCTTACCTTCTACTCCTTCCAGAAACAGGATAGGGGCAAATACAATAAGGATGATCAACTGTCCAAAGAAGGCAGCATTCATCATGGTGCTGCTTGCCTTGTAGGCAATTTCATTCATCTGTGTTTTACTAAAAGCACGTTTTCCGGATTTCACCCTTTTTTCAATTTCATGAACCGTGCCTTCCACTATAATTACGGCTCCATCAACAATAATACCGAAGTCGATGGCTCCAAGGCTCATTAGATTGGCCCACACCCCGGTGGCCTTCATCATTATAAAAGCAAAAAGAAGGGAAAGCGGAATAAGTGAGGCGGTTATTAACCCTCCGCGTAAACTTCCTAAGAGTATTACCAAAACGAAAACTACAATCAATGCACCTTCCACCAGGTTTGTGGTAACTGTACTGGTGGTTCGTTCAATAAGAGCACTTCGATCAAGGAAAGGCTCAATCTTTAAACCTTCAGGCAGTGACTTTTGAATTTCAGCAATTCTATCCTGAACGTTTTGAATGGTTGCATTCGGGTTTGAGCCTTTCAGCATCATAATAATGCCACCTACTGCTTCCTCACCATCCTGAGTAAAAGCTCCATAACGAATTTGAGTTCCAAAGGTAACCTCTTCTGCTACATCTCTGATTAGGATGGGTAGTCCGTTTTCGTTCTTGACTACAATGTTTTCTATATCTTCAAGGCTGCGTATCAATCCTTCGCCACGAATAAAATTAGCCATCTTGTTTTTCTCGATATAGGCCCCGCCGGTATTTACATTATTCCTGGACATTGCCTCATATACTTCTGAAATACTAACTCCCATTGCATTTAGTTTATCAGGACTTATGGCTACTTCATATTGTTTGATGCCTCCACCGAAGGAGTTGACCTCTATAACCCCCTCCAGGAGCACCATTTGGCGCTTAATAATCCAATCTTGTATTGTGCGCAATTCATCAGGCGTATATTCATCTTCATATGCAGGGTCCACCTGAATGGAGTACTCGTAAATTTGGCCTAATCCACTTGAAATGGGACCCATGGATGGACTTCCAAAATTCTCGGGGATCGTTTCGCCCAGTTCACTGAGTTTTTCCTGTACCAGTTGCCGGGGTAAATAGGTACCCATATCATCTTCGAAAACGATGGTAACCACGGATAACCCGAATCGGGATACCGAACGGATTTCAGTTACTCCTGGCAGGTTACCCATGGCAAGCTCCACGGGATACGTTACAAATTGTTCAATGTCTTCGGTAGATAGATTTTCCGATACCGTAATCACCTGTACCTGATTATTTGTAATATCAGGAACCGAACCTAGATTAATGGTCATCATAGAATATAATCCTACTCCTATTAGAGACAGGATAAACAAGCCGATGATAAACTTGTTCTTAATCGAAAAGGCAATAATTTTGTTGATCATGTTGACAGCTGTGTGAATATAGATTAGTCTTTGATGCCGATCTTTTTCAAATACTTTGGCTGAAACCACAGAATGACCAGAGGTTAAACAGCTCGTTGAAAAAAATGGATGGGGCAGAATTTGTTTCTGCTAAATAGAGAAAGGCAGGTATTAAATCAGAAGTTGCGTGACTTTAATAACCTTAAGAGTTATTGGAGGGGATAAATTGTCTTTTAGATATACAGGTAACGTAATTTGAACAACAGGGTCACCATAGTTCCCAAACAAATAAGGAATGATTGGAAACATAAACTTACAGTCCGGGCACTCATTTCTTAACAGTGCATCATCATAGCAGCACTGATTTTGAAATTGATGGTGCTTTTTTTCAACTGTTTTGTACTCAGAATTAGTCTCTTCTGAATGTTGTAATACAATTTCAAAACAGCCTTTATCTAAGTTATAGGTAGAGGAAACATCATGAGTACTTGCTAATACAGAAACACTTAAGGGTAGAAAAAAGAAAAACCCTGCCCATGAAAAAAGAAAAGATGCGATTGTCGCAACATTCAGATTACGTAAGTATGCTCTGAAAAAATACAATTCTTTAAGGGGAAATATTGTGATTAAGTAGAATGCTGATGATAAGGATTATTTGTAATGCAACTCAATTGCAAAGATCAGGAAGAACAGGAAGGACAACTCCCGGTTATCACAAAATTGCCGTTGGATGGAGTAAAATTTTCGGGCAGATCGTAGTTAGGAATGCCAAGATGTGGAAAACAAAATGTTTGTTCACAGGAGAAACAATAAAAATGAACGTGCACATCATCCGGGTACGAACAGGTACAGTTTTCAGAACAAAGGGCATATTTAGTTATCCCACTTGCATCGTTTATTTGATGCACCAAACCATGTTCTAAGAATGTTTTTAAGGTACGATAAAGCGTTGTCCGATCTGCATGGGTAAACTTTTCTTCAAGATCTGATAGGCTTATTACCGACTTAGTTTCAGCCATGAAAAGAAGAATCCGCATGCGCATAGCGGTCGGTTGTATATCTCTGCTCTGCAATCTTTTTTCATGAATAGTCATCTTTATTGAAATAATATTCGTTGATTAATGTGTACAAGTAATATTTATACAAAGGGCGAATCGCCGGTATAAATCATATCAATTCTATGATAAACTACCACTAAAATCTTTGAAACTCATATTTGGTAATTTTGACATAAATATATGGGTTCGGGGCAGTTATCTTTCGTTTCCAAAATTCTAAATAAGTGAAAGATTGGCAAGCTATAACACATTGACCATTTCCTGATTTACTGATTCGGATTGCTTTTTAATACTCCGAAATCCCAACAAAAAAAGAAGAGGCAAAATTGCAGAGGGGATCTGTTGAGGAATAAATGACCAGCTTAGGAGAAAGAGCAGAAAAATAGCTGCATATAGTACCAAAAACACTTTATAATTTTCTGAAAGTCGTTTTCTGCCCATAAAAGAAAATATAAAGGCCGACAAAGCCGGGGCAGACCACACTATATTCCAATTCCATTTGGTTGAGGGATACGAAGAAAAAAACCACAAAAAAATGATCAACACTCCAATCAACCCAATTATCCCGAATAACAGACGGTCGAACCAAAACCAGAATGTGTGATTAGTTCTATAGAAAAACCCGGCAAGCAGGCTTGTAATCAGCAAAAACCAAAAGCTTAAAGTGGGGCTTACTCTCGCAGGACTAATGACAGACCGTTTCTGAGGAGCATAAAATCTCTGCTCTGAAACCAAGGCAAGACTTGTATCAGCTTGCTGTATCCGAGCGTGTGAAAATCCCTCTTTTAACAGGTCGGGTAAGAACAGCGTTTCCGACTCGGGTGGGTTGCGGTCGGCGGGAGTACCCAACAGCAAGTTAATCCCAAATTTTACCCAGGAAACGGATTTCACGTAGGGATTAATAAACTGCCGAAAACTATTCTTTGCCGAATTTTGCGGCTCTTGAAAATGGATTGAATCCCCAGCTACTGCCTTGACAGCCTCATAGATCCGGGTGGTACAGTTATCATAGAAGAACTCATAGGAATAATATCGATTTTCGGGCCGGGCGTTATTCTCCAAAAAATCATACAAGCGTTTGGTTTGATTCTCTGTTAGATTTAATCGCTGTTCAGTAATAATGCGGCCGTCATTCAAATATGCTTTTTTTGCATTCTCAAACTTGTTCCCAGCTGCCGGGGCAGGTAGGTTCCCATGTTTTCCTCAAAAACAATGGTTACAATGGAAAGCCCAAGTTTGGACACCGATCGCATCTCCACCACACCGGGGAGGTTGGCCATAGCCAGTTCCACCGGAAATGTGATGAATTGTTCGACTTCCTGCGTAGCCAAATTTGGTGAAGTGGTGATGACACGAACCTGATTGTTGGTAATATCCGGCACGGCATCAATCGAAACTTGTGTAAGTGAATAGGTACCCCACGCAGCTAAAGCGATCGTCAATAGACCAATGATCAGCTTATTACGCACAGAGTAGCGAATGATTTTATTAATCATATCTGAGTGATATAGAAATTGTGAGTTTGATAGATGAAATAAATTAAATCAGGCGTAGGTTTCCCTGAGATCAATTTTTTATATAAGAGAGGGACAGATAAAGCTCTGCCAAAAAGGGTATTTAAATGAGGAGGCGGGTAATTTGGAGCGATTGATGCATTACCGGAGGTGGTAAAGGATGCTCCTGAAGAGTAACAGTACTCTGTTTTTGTTTAGAAAGGAGATTGAATTCGAATCCTTCATTTTCGTAGCTCAGCGGAAGATCAAAATCGGTATCCTGCTTTTTATAAGTCAGCGCCAGATCATCAAAACAGCATGAATTGTGAAAAGAATGGGCATCGTTCTCCTCATCCATCAGGTGAAATCCATCGGCATCTTCATGGTGATCAACCACCAATTCAAAGCACCCTTCATCTGCATTGAACACGGAGTAGATGGAATGGGAATCTGCAAAACCCAGAATTTTAACCGGAAGCACAATTGCCATCAGCAGCCATGAAAGGATAAACCCTCCTGTGGAGAATACGTAAAATACAGAGATGTATTTGCGGATAAAATTCATTGAGAGAAATAATATCTATTATTTATCATTCAATCAATGATATATATAAAATGTGAAAATAAAATCAATCTAAAAATTTCCAACTTTTTTACAATAAGCGAATTGGAATTATTTGAATCTAACCCCCGTACTTAAGAATCACCGTAAGTTTGTCATCTTCATTTTTAATTTTCTTACAGTAAGATGAGTATATTTTTCCGTCACTTTTTGGCTTGAATGTCCAGCCATATAGCTTGCTTCAGCTGTATGAAATCCTTTCTCAATCCAAGTAGTAACTGCTTGGTGTCTCATTCCATGTAAAGTACGAGAGGTAGGAATACCTGCTTCTTTGCAGTAACGCTTAAATTCCCGATACACTCTCATACCACGAACCGGTTGGCCTTTTGTATTTCCACCGGTATAAATAAACACATAATCACTGGGGATTATCTTACCACGAATCTTTAAGTACCCATTCAGTTCATTTTTTAATTCATTAATGATGGGGATCAGCCGTTCTTTTCGGCCTTTGGTGGGTGGTAGGGAAATGTAGCTTAATTCTCCATCTTCATAGATCAGGTTTTCACCTTTCAGTCCGGAGTAGGAAAGTTCAGGATCATAAGCCGCTTCATGTTTTCGGAGTCCACCATAGAAGTACAATGCCACAATAGGTTTGAACCAATGCTGAACCAATTTAGGGTCAAATTCGGGCAAATCTTTCTTTCTGGATAGCTCTTCATCGAATTTCTTAAAAAGAATTCCAAGTTCTTCCTCAGAAATCATTTTAGGCCGGGTATTTTCTCTAATTCGGGGTAGATCCTGTTTCAGCGCAGGAAAGTAGTCCTTCTCCACAATGTTCTTTTTCAGCAAAAACTTCCACCAAGACCGGAAATGTCGGAAGTAGTAATGCCTTGTAGCTGAAGTAATGCCCTTTTTGAAGATCACATTCTCAAAATGGTAGCTTAAAACATTGGTTGGGTGTACATCCGATAACTCATTTAATTCCACAAAATGATCTAAAGCTCGCTGGTAGGCTCCAATGGTTGCCGGAGAGAGGTGGTTTTTTGATTTGTAGAAAAGCTCGATAGATTCGCTCACCGTGTTGCTGTCAGTGGTGTCATCACTGGTGTTCCTTTGCAAAACCTTCTTAGGATTGAATCCTTTTGAAAAGGGATTGATCTTGCCTAACGAATCCAGTTTTTCGAGTTCGGTTACCATTTTCTGAGCAACATCCTTGTGTCGGGTGCCCAATGATTTTCGAACATTCTTTTTACCCAGTTCTTCAGAGTAAAAATTTACATAGTAGTATTTACCGCGCTTGATAAGAAATGCCATAGTAGGTGCCTTCTGAATTAAAGTTCGGTAAGCGAATTCTTAATTCAGTAGCCTTTGCGAGCGCCCATCCCAAAATTGTACATAGTAGTGTACATAGTAGTTGGGAAAGTAGGGGAATGAAAGTGTACACTTTCGTTCCTTTGCGTTCGCTTACTTAGTGTAAGTAAATAGGCTTTTTTTTGGCTTAGAAGGGAATTGAGAGGGTTTTTACACCCTCTCAATAATTGTGGGCCCGGCAGGACTTGAACCTGCGACCAATCGATTATGAGTCGACTGCTCTAACCAACTGAGCTACGGGCCCTTTTGTTAATTAAACGACGATTTGCCCAAAAAATGCCTTGAACTTGAAAGCTCATGTACACCAAGACGTACACCAAAGAAATTTTGTACACCATTGCTACCCAGTTTTTGGCGGCTGGTGGTATTTTTTTCAAATGTGTAGATGATGTTAGACATTCCTCGAAAGTCGCTTACTTAGGGAAGTAAATATAGGGATTATTCTCAGCTCAATTCAAAATTAATTCCCTCTATTTTTAAGAAAATCAGTAAGCGTCTCAGCTAACTTTATTTGAATATCAGAAGCTTCCTTTTTGCCTTCTTCAGATTCATCGAATTGATATTCTAAAATTTCTTTAAGTGCTAATTCAGCTCGTTCTTTTTTCGACAAATTCTTGACACCCTCTTCAAAAGGTTTCCCCTCACCTGTAAGCAGCCAAGTTCCATTACAACCGGAACCAATAACGATTCGGGCAAGCACTTCGGAACCAGGTTTTTTTATCCTCCCACTCTTCAAATCAGTAATTAACGAATAGTTGGAAATACCACATTTGTCTAAAAATTCTTTTGCAGAATTATATCTATTGCTAATTAAAATAATTCTTTCAGCGATCGGGTTTTTACTCATTTTGCTTGACTTGTATTAATATCGGGGCGTAACTTATCGTTAATTAACTAAAATTCATTTACTTACAAAAGTAAGTAGATAAAATAATATACCCCATGTCTAATCAAATAACAGAAACTCATTATAAATTGAAGATAGCGCTGTTGGTTAGAAGAATTGGCATCAAAGAATTCGCCAATAATTTAAGGAAACCGGATGGTACGATCGGGATCTCACACCAAGCACTTATAAGAGTAGCACAAGACAAAGAAAAAACTCCCTGGATCAAAAATGTGATCCATAAAACAATCAAAGAAACCAGTAAAGATTACCCAAACATTTGGGAGGAATTATTCAAAAGGAATGACGCAAACTAAACAACAGCAATTATTTAAAGTATTAAGTGGCATTGAAAGCCAACTCGAACATGTAAGATTTTTAATAAATGAATCAGTCCCGTCTGGTGATTGGATTGACACCAAAGAGTTTTCAAATAGATCAACTCTAAATCATAAAACAGTATGCAATTATGTGGGTAAGGGTACAATCAAAATGACTAAAAAAATTAGGGGAAGACATCTTATTCATATTTCGGAGTTGGAAAATTGGAGCAAGTAAAACGACTGTTAGTACCCACAAATTCAAATTCCATTAATAGACTGAACATCTTAGGCCTTGCTGCTTTGATTGTTTCCAGTCAAGAATTAAAAAGTTTTTCGGAAATCTACCTACGGGAAGAAAATAGCGACCTAAGACAGGTCATAAAAATACTTTCGGATGCTCAACAAAAACTTAACCGAGTGATCTTGCAATAGGTCAAACCTGATTGACATTCTACGAAGCGATACCTCATGTGAGAGAAGCATCCAGAAATGATATTATCGAAATCATTTCTGAACGCATTCCTTTAAAAAAATCTGGCAGTTACTATAAAGCATGTGTCGGCTTCCCCATAAACTGGG